>JBBABQ010000001.1:0-56636 GCA_041657565.1 Minisyncoccota bacterium
CTCGGCGGCCAAAGCCGGGATCATCGGATTTACCAAGTCCCTTTCTAAAGAGGTCGGGCGTTTTGGCGTAAGGGTCAACGCTGTCGCTCCCGGATTTATAGAAACGAAAATGGCGGAGGCTATTCCCGAACAAATGAAAACAGCCGTCAAACAGCTGACCAGCCTGGGAAGGTTCGGCAAGCCGGAAGAGGTTGCCAGCGTTATCGCGTTCCTTGCGTCTCCTGAAGCGAGCTTCGTGACAGGAGTGGTTTTGAATATAGATGGCGGACTGGCACTCTAAAATGCAAAATTTAAAAATCAAAATGAAAAATTGTCGTATCGCTTCGCGATAGATATATCATCCCGCCAACGGCGGGATACCATAATTTTACATTTTGATATTTGCATTTTAAATTATCGTTAATAGCCAGATAGCCTTCCAAAATATCAACTGATTGACGATAAAATTAATTTATGGCCTGATGTTATTCGGCTCTCGACCTTCGGCACGCAAAATTATAAAATAGAGATGTTGTCGGGCCTCGCTGAATAGCGGGGCCAAAAATCTTCGAGGCAAAAAAGTCGCGGAAATAATCAGAAGTAAAATAAACTTCTCCGGCCTTAAGCCAGGAGAGGGAAAGGCAAAAAAATAAAATGTTAATAATAAGCCAAAAACAGGTTAAGAAACTTCTTCCTTTAAGCAATATCAAAACGGTCATCAAGGCCGTCGAAAACGCTTTCGGCGATTACGGCAAAGAGCTCGTACAAATGCCTTGCAAACAATATCTTTATTTCACCGAGAACAACGGCGACTTGAGGGTCATGCCTTCCTACTCTTCGGTTTTGAAAATGGCCGGAACAAAAATAGTCAACGTCCACCCGGACAATCCCAAAAAGGGGATGCTGACCGTTATGGCCAGCATTATTTTAAATGATCCCAAAAACGGAATGCCGGTAGCTTTGATGGACGGGAGCTATATCACCGCGCTGAGAACCGGAGCCGCCGGAGCGGTAGCGGCCAAATATCTGGCCCGCGAGGATGCCGTTACTTTGGGAGTTGTCGGAGCCGGGATCCAAGCGGTCTATCAGATCGCCGCGACGTCCAAGGTCCGCAAGCTTAAATCCATAGCGGTCGCAGACCCGAACGAAAAAGCCGTTAAAAATTTGATCAAGGTCATGGCCAAAGAAGGAATAGAGGTCCATGCCGCCGGGATCGAAGAAGTTTGCGGAATGGATATCCTGACCACAACCACTCCGGTCAGAAAACCGATCGTCAAAAAAGAATGGATCAGGCCCGGCACCCACATCAACGCCATCGGCGCGGACGCGGCCGGCAAAGAAGAACTCGATCCGGAAATTTTAAAAATGGCGAAAGTGGTCATCGACGATTGGGCGCAAGCCAGCCATTCCGGAGAGATCAATGTTCCTCTCAGCCAGGGGATAATAACCAAAGAGAACATTTGGGCCGGACTCGGCGATATCGTGGCCGGGAAGAGGGTCGGAAGGAACACTCCCGAAGAAATAACCGTTTTCGACTCGACCGGACTGGGACTTCAAGACCTTTACACAGCCGCAGAGGTCATGAAGCTTGCCAAAAAAGAAGGCGTAGGCAAAGAGATAGAACTTATCTAGCCTCTAAAGATATAGATCGCTTGCTGCCCGTCTTTTAGGCGGGCAGCGAGCGGAAAGGCCAGACACTCCGCAATAAAATTAAAAGGGCCGTATTAAAGTGGAGATCAGCTTGTATTTTGTAGAAAAGCGCGATTTAAAAAGATCTACAAGCTACAAGCTAATTCCTACAAGCTAAGAGAAACGCTATGTTGTATTCCAAAGAACAAGTAAAAAAGATCATTCCCTACGACGACCCGTTCCTTTGGGTCGATGAAGTGGAGAGCATGGAAGACGATACGATCGTCGGCTACAAACAAACCTTGCCCACCGACGCATATTTTAAAGGCCACTTCACGGATTTCCCGATAATGCCGGGCGTACTTGTAGTGGAAGGCCTTGCCCAAACCGGGACTATTTTGCTCCGTGAAAAACTCGGCAAAGACCATCAGCAAAAACATATCCTGGCCTATCAAGTAAGAAGCGCCATGTTCTATTCGCCGATAATGCCGGGAGACAGGATCAAATACAAGGTCAAACTTCTCGGCGTATACGGCTCCAAGATCGCCAATTTCGTGGGAGAGGCCTTTGTGGGAGATGTCTTGAAGTGCGAGCTTAGATTCTCAACAGCCGTTCTCGATAAAAAAGAAATGCAAGAAAAATTCCTGTCCGAAAAAACTGACCACAAAACAGAGAAGAAAAATTTATTCAACCTCCCGGAACTGAGAGTGGGCAAATTTATCGCGAAGCTCCCGATCATCCAAGGAGGGATGGCTGTCCGCGTCTCCCTTCACAAATTGGCCGGCAATGTCGCCAAAGAAGGCGGCGTCGGCATAATCGCCGTCTCGGGAATGAAAGACGGCCAGGAAGTTAAAGACGAGATCAGAAAAGCGCGCGCCATCGCCGGAAAGGACGGAGTCATCGGCATCAATATAATGGGGGTCGTTGGACAGTTCAAACAGCTGGTCAAAGCCGCCGTAGAAGAGAAGGTCGATCTTATCGTTCAGGGAGCGGGATTCCGCACCGATATCTTCGAAATGACCAGAGAAAGCTCCATTCCTGTTTTTGCCATGGCCTCTTCGGCCAAAGTAGCGAAAAAAGCGGAAGAAGCCGGCGCCTCGGCGATCATCGTTGAAGGCTCCGATGCCGGAGGCCATCTAGGTTTTCCTCACGGCCACCCGTTCCGAAAGACCATCGACATAATCAAAGAGGTCGTCAAAGAGGTTCATATACCCGTGATCGCGGCTGGAGGGATATTCGATGGTAAAGACATAGTCGAGATGCTGAGAGCCGGAGCGAAAGGCGTCCAGATGGCGACCCGCTTCGTTTCGACCGAAGAGTGCGATGCCGACATCAAATTCAAAGAAGCGCACATCAACGCAAAGAAGGAAGACGTCGTTATAATCCATTCGCCCGTGGGCTTGCCCGGACGGGCGGTAAGGACCCCGTTCGTGGACAAACTTCTGAAGGGGACCGCCCCGAAACCGAACCCGATCGAATGCCAAGGCTGTATCGGACCGGTATGCGATAAAAGCTATTGCATTTTGAAAGCCCTGGAGAACGCCCGCAAAGGCGACCTGGAAAACGGCCTGGTCTTTGCCGGAGCCAATGTTTGGAGGGTAAATAAAATGATGACCGTTAAAAACCTTATAAAAGAACTGGCCGACGAAGCGAACGCAATATTAGCCAAAGAACCTTTAATCGTATAAAATTCAAAATCAAAAATAATTTGAAATTTGGATTTTGACATTTGGATTTAACAGCTTATGTTCGAGAACAATAAAGTAACAAAACTTTTCGGGATAGAATATCCGATCATCCAAGGAGGGATGGCCGGGATATCCGAGTCCAGCCTTGTCTCCGCCGTTTCCAACGCCGGAGGCTTGGGGACGATCGGCGCAGGGCTGATGCCCGCCGCCTGGGTCGAACAGGAGATACAAAAAACCAAAAAAATGACGGACAAGCCTTTCGCCGTCAATCTGTTCATGCAAAATACCAAGGTGGAAGAGATCATCAAGGCCATCATAAAGAACAAAGTTCCGATCGTTTTCATCGGAGGGGGAAACCCGATGCTTGTGATGCCTTATTTAAAAAATTCCGGGATAAAAACGATACCCGTGGTTCCTTCGCCGCGCCTGGCAAAAAAAGTTGAAGACAACGGCGCCGATGCCGTAGTGGTCGAAGGCATAGAATCGGGCGGACACCTCGGGCCGAACACCACTTTTTGCTTGATCCCCCAAACCAGGGAGCTGATCGAAAAAATACCGGTGATCGCGGCTGGAGGGATATTCGACGGACAGACCGCGGCAATGGCAATGAACGGCGGCGCGGACGGAGTGCAATTGGGGACCAGATTTTTGGCCGTTCCCGAGTGCATCGTTTCCGAAAGCTACAAGAAAAAAATAATAGAAGCTTCCGCCGATGACATCGAAGTGGTCTTGGCATTCACCGGCCACCCTTTGCGCGTGATCAAAAACAAATGGTCCGAGGATATGAAAAAGCTGGAGAAAAAAAATGTTTTTCCGGAAGAGCTGAAAGCGGAAAAGATAGCCGGATCGCTGGGAGGGGAGAACGTCGACAACATACCTCTTCTGTCCGGGCTTTGCGCAGCCAGCATAAAAGAGATCAAAAACTGCAAAGAGATAGTCGACGAAATAGCCGGCGCCCTGAAAAAATATGAATAAATTCGGATCGCTCCTTTGCACGATATTTTTAAAGCCGCTCATAGAGGCTTTTCTGGTCAAAAAGATCGAAGGCCTGGAAAATCTTCCGAAAGGCAATTTCATCTTGGCCGTTAACCACCAGAGCAATCTGGACCACGTGGCCGCGGGCTATGTCTGTCTGCCCAGGAGTTTCAGGTTCATAGGCCAATACGACGGGCACAGCGGCTGGAAACAATGGCTTGTCAAAGCGGTATACGCATTTACCGGAGTGATCCCTTTGGACCGCACAAACAGCGAATCGAAAAAAGACGTCCTTGAGAAAGCCGTCGGGTACGCGAAAAAAGGAGATATTATCATCCTTTACCCGGAAGGAACCCGCACGAGGACCGGACAGATCGGGGAGCCCAAGCCGGGAGTTGCGAAAATATTCCTCGGGTCGGGGGTGCCGATCGTCCCGATTGCGGTCAAGGGCACCTTCGAGCTTTTTCCGCCGCACGGCAAGCTTAAAATAAAAAGGATAATCGAAATAAAGGTCGGCAAGCCGATCTATTTCGAGAAAGAGTTCCAATCCGCGAAAAATTTGTCTTATAAATCGGAGGAATATAAAGATCTCTGCCAAAAAATATCCGAAAAAGCGATGGACGAGATCATCGGCCTGGCCGGTCAAAAAAAATAATGAGGGAAATTAAAAAAATATTGATAGCCAACAGGGGAGAGGTGGCTTTGCGCATCATCAGAACCTGTAAAGAGATGGGGATAAAAACCGCCGCTCTTTGCCCTATGGCCGGACAGGAAAATTATTTCCTCGAGACGAAGTTTGCCGACGAATATTATTTTCTGGAAAAAGAAGGGTCCCAAGGATATCTGGACCCGCAAAAGATCATCGAAATAGCTAAAAAGTGCGGCGCGGACGCCATCCATCCCGGCTACGGTTTTTTATCGGAAAATTGGAAATTCGCCGAGCTGTGCGGAAAGAACGGCATCAAATTCATCGGGCCAGACCCGGAAATATTAAAAATATTCGAAGACAAGATCGCGTCGAAAAAAGCGGCCAAAGCGGCCGGACTCCCGACCCTGCCGGCAAGCGAGGGATCGATCAAAACCCAAAAAGACCTGATAGATTGGGTGGAGAAAATAAAGCCGCCTTTCGTCCTGAAAGCCCAGCGCGGAGGAGGAGGCATCGGCATCAGGGTAGTTAACGGCCAGATCACGGTCGGAGAGATATCTTCGATATCTTCCGACATCCAAAGGCAGATGTCCGTTTCTTTCGCGGACGCCGATTTCTTTTTGGAAAAATATCTTTCCGAAGCGAGGCACATCGAATTCCAAATATTGGGCGACGGAAAAAACGTCGTCCATCTGGGAGAAAGGGAGTGCACCATCCAAAGAAGGTTTCAAAAACTTTTCGAAGAAGCTCCCTCTCCTTTCATGACCCCGGAATTAAGGAAAAAAATGGGTACGATGGCGGTCAAACTGGGCCGAGACCTTAAATACGAAGGGGCGGCCACCGTGGAATTTTTGGTGGACAAAGACAGGAACTTTTATTTTATGGAGGTCAACCCGCGGCTCCAGGTCGAGCATCCGGTCACCGAAGCCGTGACAGGCATCGACATAGTGGAACAGCAGATCAGGATCGCCAGGGGAGAAAAACTCCAATTCCAGCAATCCGATATAGTTTTGAAAGGCTGGGCCGTCGAGGCCAGGATCAACGCCGAAGACCCGCAAAAAAACTTCCAGCCCGGTCCGGGAACAGTTTCAAGATACTTGCCTCCGGGAGGACAAGGGATATTCATGCACACCTTTTTGCAAACTGGACAAAAGATCTACCCCTATTTCGACTCCATGCTCGCGAAGCTGATCGCTTTGGGAAAGACAAGGGAAGAGGCGGTAAACAAATTAAAACGCGCCCTGGACGAACTTATAATAGAAGGGGTTCCGACGACCATCCCGTTCTTCAAGATGCTTGTCAGGGACGAACTTTTTCTGAAGGGCGAATTTTACACGAATTTCATCGAGCGCAAAGAGATAGCCCAAAAGCTTTCCGAAACGCCGGCCCAAAAAATTTGCGAGGTCTGCGAGTTCGACGAAAAAGATATCGCCCGCATAACTTTCCAAATATACAAAGAAATGAAAAAGAACAACAAGCCGGGAAGAAAACAGGGTTCCGCTTCCAACTGGGTGATGGCCCAAAGGCTAAAAATGCTTGGAGAATAAATTTTACGACCACCAAATGAAAATAAAGATCAAAAATAAAATTTACGAGGTCAGGATCTCCGAAGAACAAGAGGGGAAGGTAAAGGTCGGCGTGAACGGCCGCAATTTTATTTTTAAAAAGAAGGACGGGCCGAACGGAACAGATCCCCGCAAAGATCAGGAGGTTTGCGGAAGATCGCAAAAAGAGATACGCGCCCCGATCACCGGCACCATTTCCAAAATATTCGTTAAAGAAGGAGAAGAGGTCGAATGCGGACAAAAAATACTGAACCTTTCGGCGATGAAGATGGAAAATGAAATAATTTCCGAATCGGCCGGAAAGATCAAAAAAATAAACGCAAAGGAAGGCCAACTGGTGAAAGCAAATGAGTTGTTGGCGGAGATAGAGTAATCCTTTAAATTTCAAAGTCCAAATGTCAAATCAAATCCAAAGCTCAAAATCCCAAACCGTTTTTGAAATTTGGATTTTGAAATTGATTTGAAATTTGGATTTTAGATTTTGAAATTATTATGGTCATCAAGTCTTTCCCCCAGCTCGATTCCACCAATGCCAAGGCCAAGGAACTGGCTTTAAAGGGCGCGAAGCCTTGGACTGTTGTCGTTGCCGGGGAACAAACGAACGGCTACGGAAAAGACCAGCGCGGCTGGTTCTCTCCGAAGGGAGGCCTTTATTTCTCGATCATCCTCCCGAAAAGCAATATAGAGGACCTGCAGACCTTGACCATCCTCGCCGCTTTCGTAATAGCGAAAACGGTCATGGAAGAACCGGAAGCGGCCCAGACCTTCATCAAACTGCCCAACGACGTCTGGATGAACAACAAAAAGATCGCCGGGATACTGACGGAAAACGTCATCGCCGGGAGAAAGGCCGTCTGCTCCATTATGGGCATCGGCCTTGATACGAACATCGAAAAATTCCCTCCGGAATTGGAAAAAATCGCCACATCGCTTAAAATAGAGTTCAAGAGGGAAGTGAGCGAAAAGCAGATGCTGGAAAAAATATTGAAAGGGCTAAAGAAGCAGCTGGCGGTAATAAGCCGATAACGAGCTTGTAGGAATTAGCTTGTAGTTTGTAGGAGTCTTGCCTCCGGCAAGAAAGGAAAAATATATTTTTCCTTTCGCGGAACGAAACGTCTACAAGCTACAAGCTAATTCCTAAAAGCTAACAACACATGGCCTTCGACGAAAAGATCAAAAAATTGGAAAAAGAGCTGAGCGAGCTCGACAGCCCGGAGCTGGTGGAGAAACAGCATCAGAAAGGGAAGCTCACGGCGCGCGAAAGGATCGAGCTGCTTTTGGATAAAAACAGTTTTGTCGAAATAAATCCTTTTGCCCAGTCGCGTTTCAACGACTTCGGGATGGACAAGAAAAAATTCCCCGGAGATGCCGTTGTGTCCGGGCTCGGAAAAATAAACGGACGGCAGGTCTGCGTTTACAGCCAGGATTTTTCCAAGATCGGCGGATCGCTGGGAGAGATCCACGGACAAAAGATCATTAGCGCGATACAAACGGCCAGGAAGGTCGGCTGTCCCGTGATCGGCATCATCGACAGCGGCGGGGCCCGCATCCAGGAAGGCATCGCCAGCCTGGACGGTTATGCCGGCATATTCAAAGAGATGGTGAGGGCGTCGGGCATAATCCCGCAAATATCGGTCATACTCGGACCGTCGGCCGGAGGCGCTTCTTACGCGCCCGGCCTTTCCGATTTTATTTTCATGGTCGAAGGGATATCTCAAATGTATATAACCGGTCCGGAAGTGATCAAAGCCGTGACCGGAGAAAAAATATCCTTCGACGACCTGGGAGGAGCTTCGGTCCACGCTTTGGAAAGCGGCTGCGCCCATTTTATTTTCAAAAACGAAAAAGACTGTCTCGAAAGCGTCAGAGGCTTGCTGGAATACCTGCCGCAAAATAATCTGGAAGACCCGCCGGCAGGGGATTCCATCATCGACACGACCGATCCGAGGCCCGAGCTTCTGAACATCGTTCCCGAAGATGAAAGCAAAGGATATGATATGAAAGAGGTCATCAAAGAAATATTCGACTCCGGTTCTTTTCTGGAAGTGCAGGCAGGGTTCGCGGCCAACTCGATCGCCGGTTTCGCCCGCCTTGGCGGACAGACCGTCGGTATCGCGGCCAATCAAACCAAGCTGATGGCCGGGACTTTGGACGTCGACTCTTCCGACAAGATCGCCCGGTTCGTCAGGCTGTGCGACGCCTTCAATATTCCCGTCATCAATCTGATCGATACTCCCGGCTATTTGCCCGGCACCGACCAGGAACACAAAGGGATCATCCGCCACGGCGCCAAGATCCTTTATGCTTACGCCGAAGCCAGCGTCCCGAAGATCAGCTTGATCATCAGGAAGGCTTTCGGCGGAGCCTATATCGCCATGGCTTCCCGCGAGCTCGGCTACGACAGGGTTATCGCCTGGCCCTCGGCGCAGATCGGAGTAATGGG
The DNA here is from genome assembly GCA_041657565.1 of Minisyncoccota bacterium. Taxonomy (GTDB): domain Bacteria; phylum Patescibacteriota; class Minisyncoccia; order Minisyncoccales; family JAQTVQ01; genus CAIMDX01. Next base: position 8,926 of record JBBABQ010000001.1, read on the forward strand.
CCCGGAACAAGCGGTAAAAATAATCTTCCGCAGGGAACTGGAAAACAGCGACGATCCGGCCAAGGTTGAAAAAGAAAAGATAGCCGAACTTTCCGAAACTTTCTTAAGCCCTTGGCAGGCGGCCAAGCTCGGAAAACTGGACCTGATAGTAAAACCCCAGGAAACGCGCATGATATTGTTCAAACTCCTGGAAGCCCTGCTTAATAAAAGAGAGCCCAAAGCTCCAAGAAAACACGGCAACATCCCTTTGTAAAATTATGCTTATCAGCATCATCACCGGCCAAAGCGCGTCCCTTCCCAGGGAGATAACGGAACAATATTCCCTGACCATGATCCCTTTTGTCGTTGACTGGGAGGCGGAAAAAAAGAACCTTGACCCGAAAAGCATATTCGAGAAAATGGCGGAAGCGGAAGCTGCCGCCGCCGACCTTCCGAAAACTTCCCACCCCGCCCCATGGCTTTTTAAAAAATTCTTCCAGGAAAAATTAAAAAGCTCCGAGTCCGTCCTTTTCATTTCCATCAGCTCCGGTTTATCGGCGACATTCCAAGCGGCTTCCGTCGGACGGGAGATGCTTGATCCCGCGGAAAAAGAAAAAACTTTCATTTTCGATTGCCGAAACGTAAGCATAGGGGAGGGGTTGATAGCCATCAAAGCGGCAGAGCTGGCGGCTCAAGGAAAAAGCATAAAGGAGTTGATCGAAGGTTTGGAGAAATTCCGTTCCAAGGTCTCTCTCGTGGCCTGTTTTAAAGATCTGAAATGGATAGAGAGGGGGGGAAGAATAAGCAAGATATTAGCCTCCGCTCTCTCTCAAGCCAAAAAGATCGGCATAAGCCCGGTCTTCGGCGTTAAAAACGGGGAGGTTACGGCTGTTAACTTCAATTTTGGCAAAGACATCTCCGCCTTGACCATTTTCAACATCTGCGAAAAAGAAAACCGGGGCAAGAAAGTAAGGATAGCCATAGCCCACGCCCAAAATGAAGAAGCGGCCAAAGAGTTGGAGAGAATGATAAAAGAAAAAATGCCTTCGGCTAAAATAGAATTTATTTCCGTCCTGGATAATATCATCGGCATTCATGCCGGACCTGGCGCTTTGCTTTGCGCTTGGCACGAACTCGACTCCTAATTATGGATATTTTCATCTCTTGTCTGTTAATAGCCCTGGTCTCTTACGTTCTTGGATCGATCCCGGGAGCGGTTGTGGTCGGGGGGCTGTTCACCAAAAAAAATTTTGAAAAAGAAGAAAGCGGGAACCTCGGAGCGACAAACGCCCTGAGGATCGTAAGCAAAGAAAAAGGCAAATTCCTCGGAGCGGCGGCTTTTTCCCTTGTTTTTATCTTTGACGCCTCAAAGGCGGTCGCAGCCTGTTTTATCGCGCAAACCCTTATTCCTGATAATATCGCCGCCGTGACCTTGGCCACTTTTTTCACGGTGGTCGGGCACAATTATTCCATTTTCCTTAAATTCCACGGGGGGCGCGGAGCCGCGTCCCTGATAGGGATCCTTATTTATCTGGATTACAAAATGTTCTTGGTCTGGTTCGGGACCTTCCTGCTGTCCGCGATAGTTTTTGAGATCGTTGAAAGCAAAAAGATCGACAAAAAACTGGTGGTCAGGGCCATAGACAAACAGATCATAGGCAGGCTGGCAGGGGAGGTCCTTGCCCTGGTCCCGATCTACTTTCTCGACAAGATCGTTTTCTGGCCGACCCTTGCCGTCACTCCATTAATATTGATCAGGCACAAAGAACGGGTCTTAAAACAGATAGAAGAAAGAGATAACCAGCGTCTCAATAACTGATAATGGATAGCGAGGTCCTAAAAATATTCTTGGCCTTAACAGCCTCCTACCTGATGGGGTCTTTCCCTTCAGGCTATTTGATCTCCAAAAAGGTCGCCAAAAAGAACATTCTGGAGGTAGGATGGAAAAAATCTTCCGGCAGTAATGTTTATAAGAACATCGGCCGTTTCGCGGGGATAGCTACCGGCCTGATAGATATAAGCAAGGGAGTCCTGGCGATCTGGCTGGCCCAATATCTCGGCCTAGGACAATGGGGCCAGATCTTTTGCGGCTTGGCAGCGGTCATAGGGCATAATTGGTCTGTTTTTCTGGGTTTTGCCGGAGGCCGGGGCATCGGCACTTTCGGCGGAGCTCTGGCAGCGTTCTCCCCTTGGCTTTTCGCCTGGGCCGTTTTACTCTTTGCCGCCTCCTCCTTGGTCTGGACCGGGTCGATAGGAACCATCCTGGCTTTCTTTTTAAGCGCTTGGCTGGCCTTCAATGTCTATGGATCTCCGTCCGCCGGATGGTTCTCTCTGCTTGTAATGGTCCCCGTTTTCATTAAAAGGTTAAGCCCCATAAAAGAAGTGATCCACGCCAGCGGAGAGGGAAAAACCAAACTCATCAAAAACCGCCTGATTTTCGATCAGGACGAAGTACCGCCTTTGCGGATACCGTTCTTAAAACCTAAAGCTTGAAACTTGAAACATTCGGTTTCCGTCCTTTCAGAGGCTTGAGACCCTCCGAATAGATAAATATCCTTGACGGCTCCGCCTGCCAAAAGTTATAGGGTTCAAGTTTCAGGTTTCAGGACAGTGCGTTGCCTTTTTGGCTTTTTTTTGATAAACTGGGAACTAGCAAATTCAGCCCCCGTGGTGTAATGGATAACATGTCTGCCTTCGAAGCAGAAGATTGCAGGTTCGACTCCTGCCGAGGGCACGTGTCCTGGAACGCGAACCCTGAAACTTGAAACATCCGGCTCTCTGGCATTACAGGGTCAGAGACTGCCCGGATGGCAACATCCTAAAATAAGGTTATTTGCAAAGGTTTCAGGTTCCAAGTTTCAGGTTCCAAAAAAACAATATGACCATCTTGACTAAAGCCAATAAAAAGTTCATCCTATTGCTGGGAGCTTTGTCTCTGTTTTTATTTTTAGGAACAAGCGTTCTGGCCCAAGCCCCGGCGCGCACCGGCTGCCCCGCGGCGGATCAAGGATTCGTTCCTTGCGGGAACATGGTTTGCGACAATAATGGCGTATGCGACGATACTTGCCCTTGCGGATTATGCGACCTGTTCGACATGATCAACCGGATCGTCAAGTTCATCATGATAAATATCGTCCCGATAGTGGCAGTGTTGTTCATCGCTTATGGCGGATTCAATTATGTCATTTCCGCCGGAGACGAAGCAAAATTAAAAAAATCCAAGGATACCTTTACTACGGTGGCGATAGGGCTCGTGATAGTTTATGGGGCCTGGATGGCGGTAGGATTTGCATTAGATATGATCGGCGTAGCCACCTGGACCGGACTGGGAAACTGGTACCAGATCGACTGCAATTGATAAATAGGCCTTGCCCTCATAGCTCAATTGGTAGAGCACTTGCCTCTTAAGCAATTGGTTACAGGTTCGAGTCCTGTTGAGGGCACAGCATTTCTTGGAACGTGAAGCCTGAAGCTTGAAACATTCGGTCATAGTCCCTTCCGAGGCCCGGATCGGACCCAAAGGTTTTAAGTTTCAAGTTTTATGTTTCGAGAAAGGAACCGATGCGAAGCCGGCCTTCGCGGCGAAGCAACGGAGATGATAAGAAGAATAATAAAAAAACATAAAAAACACTATGTTCAAAACAGAAGATAAATTAAAAGTCATTGAAGAATACAGAGTAAACGAAAAAGACACCGGATCGGTGGATGTGCAAATAGCCTTGCTGACCGAAGAGATCAAAAGGCTTTTGGAACATTTTAAGACCCACAAAAAAGATCTTCACTCCAAGCGCGGCCTCCTGAAAATGGTAGCCAAAAGAAGAAAGCTTTTAAAGGTTTTGGCCAAGGAAGACGAAAAAAGGCATAACTCTTTAGTAAAAAAGTTAGGCCTCTAAAATAATGCCAAAGCTTGGACAAAAAGAACAAAGAGTGGCAGTGCTTATCGACATTCAGAACATGTATTATTCCGCCCGGAACTTGTACCAGGCCAAGGTTAATTTTGCCGAGTTGCTTAAAGCCGCCGTTAACGGCCGAAAGCTTATCCGCGCCATCGCCTACGTGATCAAAAGCGAAAGCCAGGACTCGGACGCTTTTTTCAAGGCCCTGTCCCATATCGGGATAGAATTGAAAACGAAAGATCTCCAGATCTTTCCCGGAGGCCTGAAAAAAGGGGATTGGGACGTCGGCATCGCGATGGATGCCGTAAGGCTGAGCACTTCTGTAGATACGATCGTTCTAGTTTCCGGCGACGGAGACTTTTTGCCGTTGATAGACTACATCAAAAACGCCACGCCGACCCGCGTGGAAATAATGGGGTTCGGAAGGACCACTTCCGGCAGAGTAAAAGAAGTTGCGGATTATTATACTGATCTCGACGAAAACAAGCAAAAATATCTAATACCTTAATTTTATGGAAGACAAAATTTTTAAATTAGAGATCGGCGGGAGGACACTTGAGGTCAATACCCGCAACCTGGCAAGGAACGCCAACGGATCGGTTTTGGTCAAATACGGAGACACAACCGTTTTGGCTACTTGCGTAATGTCTAAAAAACCATTGGAAAAAATGGACTTTTTCCCTTTGATGGTCGAGTATTCCGAACGGTATTACGCCGCTGGAAAAATTTTAGGGTCCAGATTCATCCGCAGAGAAGGAAGGCCTACCGATGAAGCCATTTTAATTTCCAGGATAATTGATCGCACTGTTCGCCCTCTTTTTCCGGCAAACCTCAAACGCGAAGTCCAGATAGTCATCACTTGCTTGTCTTGGGACGGAGAAAACGATCCCGCGACCTTAGGCCTTTTTGCCGCTTCGCTCGGCCTCTTGATCTCAGATATACCTTGGAACGGACCGACAGCCGCAGTCCGGCTTTCCAAAAACGAACAGATCAAACTTTTCCCGAATTACCAAGAGAGGGAAGAAGGCATATATGATATGATCGTGGCCGGAGTTGATTCCGAAAAAGGGATCCTCGTTAACATGATCGAGGGCCAGGCAAAAGAAGCTCCGGAACAAGCTATTTTCGAAGCTTTCGATTTTGCCAAGCCGCAAATAAAAAGTTTGCTCGATCTCCAAAAAACCATCCAGAAAGAGATAGGCAAAGAAAAAATAAAAATAACCGAGAGGGAGGCGGATAAAAATTTCGAAGACGGCGTAAAAGGATTCCTGTCCGGGAAAGTCGAACAGGCCATGATGGCCTCGACAGATGAAAACGGCTCGGAATATTCCTTGTCTGACCTTAAAAACGAGCTGAAAGAATTTTTGAAAGACCAGGACCAGGAAAAATTGAACTACGGCAGCGAAATTTTTGAAAAGGAAGTGGAAAAAACCTTTGAAGACAATATTTTAAAAAATGAAAGAAGACCGGACGGCAGGAAACTCGATCAAGTAAGAGAGCTCTCTTGCGAAGTGGGATTATTGCCCCGTATCCACGGCTGCGGGTTATTCTCCCGCGGAGAGACAAGCGCTCTGTCTGTCCTGACTTTGGGAGCCCCGGGCGACCAAAAATTAATGGATGGAATGGAAGTAAGAGGCAAAAAAAGATTCATGCATCATTATAATTTTCTGCCTTACTGCACCGGAGAAGTGAAGCCTATGCGCGGAACCGGACGCCGCGAAGTAGGCCATGGAATGCTTGGCGAAAAAGCCATCTTGCCAATGCTTCCAAACGTTGAAGACTTTCCTTACACCATCAGGATCGTTTCCGAGGTCCTTTCTTCTAACGGATCATCCTCCATGGCTTCAACTTGCGCCGCAAGCTTAGCTTTAATGGACGGCGGCGTGCCGATCAAGAGACCGGTAGCCGGCATTGCCATGGGATTGGTCACCGATGGAGAAAAATATAAAATTCTGACCGATATCCAGGGTCCGGAAGATCATCACGGACATATGGATTTTAAAGTAGCCGGAACGAAAGATGGCGTAAATGCCATCCAGCTTGATGTAAAAACATTAGGATTGACCAAACAAATATTGGAAGAAACTTTATTAGGAGCGAAAAAAGCCAGAGAAGAAATCTTGGCCCAGATGCAAAGAACCATAGCGGCTCCCCGTGCGGAACTTTCTCCGTTCGCCCCGAGAATATTCGTATTTGTCATCAAACCGGACAAGATCAGAGAGGTCATCGGTCCAGGCGGAAAAGTGATCAACGAAATAATCGACGCATGCGGAGTTTCCATTGACATCGAAGATGATGGAAAGGTTTTCATCACCGGCGAGAACGAAGAATCGGCCAAAAAAGCTTTGGAATGGGTCAAGAACATAGTTCACGAAGTGGAAGTAGGGGAGATGTTCCAGGGGAAAGTGAAAAGAATACTGGACTTTGGCGCATTCGTGGAATTTTTGCCCGGCCAGGAAGGCATGGTGCACATCTCCCAGCTCGCTCTTCAGCGCGTTGAAAAGGTAACGGATGTGGTAAATCTCGGCGATATCATACCTGTAAAAGTCATCTCTATTGACCAGCAGGGCCGAATCAATTTATCATTAAAAGAAGCGAAGGGAAATTCCAAATAAAAATCAATTCTAAATTTTTGGCAAGCTTCTTATGTCGGAAGAAATCAAAGACCTTTTTCAAAGAGAAAACATCTTAACAATGAAAAAAGACTTGAGGAGGCTTGCCGAGTCCGAGACCGAGGTCAAAAAAGAGGAGATTTTAGGTATTAAAAAAGAGAAAAGAAAAGAAGCCTATGCTCCGCTGGCGCCGGCTCCAACCGTAGTTATCCCGGCTCCGCTGCCCGAAGAAGAGCCCATAATGGACGACGTACAAGAATTGTCGGCCAAATTCGATAGAATAAAAGCGAAGCAGGAAGAGAAAAACCAGGCAGAAAAGGAAAAGAGCCAGAAGAAAGAAGAAGAGAAAAAGAAAGAAGAAGAGGAAAGACTGATCGAGCAAAAAAAGGAGGAAGAAAAAAAGAAAGCGGAAGAAGCCGAACAGAAAAAGAAAGAAGACGAAAAGAAAAGGATCGACCAAGCTTTATCAGGGCCGGCCGTACCCGTCCCCCCGATCTGGCCGGACAGGCAAACCCCTCCAGCCCCTGTCGCAAAAGCGTCCGGGGACGGATATAAAGAATCCATCGAAGAAAGCGAAGCGGAAAAAGAACCGACGCTGTTCGGAAATAAAAACCAGTCTCTGCCAAAGACAAAGATCCCCGTCCAGCCGCCGGCCCAGCCTGCCAAAACGGTCATAAAAGCCGAGGCAAAAACCCGCCAAAAGCCGCAAGAAGAGGAGACCAAAACTTCTCAACCCGAACAGGCGGCAAAAAAAGAGGCTGTTAAAAAAAATATCGAATCGGCCAAACCGGAAGAGCCTATCGAGGACGAAGAAGGAATAGACGAAGAAGCCAAACAGATCCCGGTCGATCAAACGCCCAGCATGTCCAACGAGAAAGAATTCCTCGAATTTTTAGATGAAAAAGAGAAAGCGATAGACAAAGAATCTTCAAAAATAATACAAGAAAAGATCCCTGTCAGATTAAGAGTGGACGATATCGCCAAAGAGATAGAAAAAACCAAGCAAACCCAGCTTCAAAAAATATCCGCGGAAGAGCTGGAGATAGAAAAAAGACTCCGCCAGCTGGAAGATAAAGAAAAATCGACCGCCTCTACGGAAGAGAGAAGAAGCGCCGAGGCCGAAAGGCAGGAGATCGAGAACCAAAGGGAAGAGGTTGAAGCAAAAAGATACCAGGCAGAGGATTCCATCGCCAACCTGGAGATCCAGTTAAGCGAATGCAAGGGAAATTACGCGCGCATAACCGAAAGAGAAAAAAAGCTTGCCCTAGAGAAAGAGAGCATCAAGAACAAAAGGGAAGTATTTTCCCTGAAAAAAAGAAAATCTCAAGTGGAAGAAGAGAATGGGAAGGTCGAAGAAGAGTTGAACTCCCTTAGGAGCGACCTGTCATCCGTTCTGAGAAGGAAAGACGAATCAGACGAGGCATTGAGCGGGATCAGTCAAAAAGAGGCCGAGATAGAATCTCAAGTATCCGTGCTGGAAGAGCAAGAGTCAAGAGCCGAAGAACCAAGCCTGCGCAGAGAGATCGAAGCCCAAAGGAAGATCTTGGCCGGCCAGCGCAAAGAGATCGAGAAGGAAAGATGGGTCGTCGAAGACAAAAACAAAGAAATAGGATCAAAAGAGAGCGAAATAAAACGGGAATACCAGAAATTGGCAAAAAAAGCCGAGGAGATAAAAAAAGAGCTTGAAACCATTAATGACCGACTAAGCCAAATAAATGGCTAAACAACTGCTTTTCGTAAAAATTTTAATCAGATTCTTAATTCTAACAGTTTTCGGGGCTTTATTGGCCGCAATAATATTTTTTTTCAAAAAAATAGGCTAAGCCGATCATTTCCCCTTGATCCAACATGGAAAATAAGGAATTCATAGAAAAAATAAAAGCCGTGCTCCAAGAAAAGAAAACCTCCCTCGAAAAAGAGTTGAGCAGTTTTGCCAATGAAAGTCCTGAGGCGAAAAAAGACTGGCAGGCCCGCTTTCCGCAATTCCAAGGCAGCGGATTGGAAGATGCAGCGGACGAAGTGGAAGAATACGAAAGCCTCCTTTCGATAGAAAAAACCTTGGAGAAAAAGCTCAAAGATATAAATTCCGCCCTGGAAAGGATAGAGCAGGGGAAATACGGCATATGCGAAAAATGCGGAGCGGAAATATCCGTCCAAAGGCTGGAGGTCTGTCCCGAAGCCAGCTGGTGCTCGGAATGCATAAAATAAAGGCCTTATTGTCGGCCGATAAAATAATTGTCTTAAATATTGCATTCCGCCGCTTTGGCGGAATGCAATTTTTAAAATTATGCCGGTCAAAATATTCTCGGCCGCCCTGGTCGGCCTGGACGCGCAGATCGTTGAAGCTGAAATAGAGGCTTCTTGGGGTTTGCGCTGTTTTAATATTGTAGGACTGCCGGACAAGACCATCCAGGAATCCAAAGAAAGGATCGGAGCCGCCATCAACAGCTCCAAGCTGAAAAGCCCTTTATCCCAGCCGGCGAGAGTACTGGTAAATCTTGCCCCGGCTGGCCTGAAAAAAGAAGGGTCCCTTTACGATTTGCCTATAGCCCTCGGCTATCTTTTGGCCTCGGGTCAGGCCAAATTCGATCCTGCCGGGAAGATGATCCTGGGAGAACTCTCTTTAAGGGGAGACCTGCGGCCGATAAAAGGCGCTCTTATCGCCGCCTCGAAAGCCCTGTCGTGCGGACTCAAAGAGATCATCCTGCCTAAAGCGAACGAAGAGGAAGCGGCGCTTGTAAAGGGCCTCCGAGTAATAGGGATTGGAACGCTGGAAGAAGCCCTGGCTTATTTGGAGGGCCGCATCCAGATCGAGCCGGCCGCGAGCTTCTCCGAAAAAGATCTTTCAGGTCCCTCGGGACAAAACCAAAACCAGATCGACTTGAACTGGATACAAGGCCAAGAGTCCGCTAAAAGGTCTTTGGAGATCGCCGCCGCCGGAGGGCATAATCTGCTGATGGAAGGTCCTCCGGGCACGGGAAAAACCTTGCTGGCCAAAGCTCTCGCTTCTATCCTGCCGCCCCTGGACCTTGACGAGATAATAGAGCTGGCCAAGATCTATAGCGCAAGCGGCCTTTTAACCCAAGAAAACCGGCCGGGACTGGGGATCCGTCCGTTCCGTTCTCCGCACCACACGGCCTCAGGAGCGGCCCTGATAGGCGGAGGAAGCCCTTTACTCCCCGGAGAGATAACCTTGGCCCATAGAGGCGTTTTATTCCTTGACGAATTCCCTGAATTCCACCGGGACGTGCTGGAAAGCCTGCGCCAGCCCTTGGAAGAAGGAAGTATTACCATTCTCCGATCCAACGCCCGCATCCGGCTGCCAGCCCGCTTTACGTTAGTGGCGGCGGCAAACCCTTGCCCTTGCGGGAACTACGGTAATCCTGATAAACCCTGCTCCTGTTCTCCGGGACAAGTCCTCAAATACCAAAGAAAACTTTCCGGGCCGATCATCGACAGGATAGACCTGTTCATCAACGTTCCTCAAATAAAATTCGACAAGCTGACCGCCAAAGAAGGGGAGGGGCAAAGCTCTTCGGCCAAATCCAGAGTTGGGCAGGCCAGAGCCGTTCAAAAAGAAAGGTTCAAAAACAAGCCGGGAAGGCTGACCAACAGCGAGATGACCGCTCCGGAGATAGAGGAATATTGCAAAGTCGGAGAAAGCTCAAAAGAGGTGTTGAAACAAATGGTAAATTCCGGCCGCCTCTCCGCCCGCAGCTACCATAAGGTCCTGAAGGTGTCCAGAACCATCGCCGACCTGGAAGGGTCCGAGGTAATAAAAAACTCCCATTTGATGGAAGCTTTGATGTACCGGCAGAGGAGCTAGAGACTCTACTTGAAAGAAAGGGCGGAGCCCCAATTGTATTTAGCTAAAGGGTTGGCGGAACCGCGAGTTTCAAAATGCAAGTGGCATCCGGTGGCCCCGACGACATGGCCGGTATTGCCGATATAGCCGATCAACTGGCCCTGGGAAACTTCCTGGCCGACCGAAACCAAATTCCTGGAAAGATGGGCGTAAAGAGTGACCACGCTGTTCGGGTGGACTATCCTGATATAATTGCCGTAAGGCCAAGCGTTTGTGGAAACTTGGATCTTTCCGCCGGCAGACGCGTAAACAGGGGTGCCGCAAGGGCCGCCGACATCGACGGCGTTATAAACATGAAGGGTCTGGGTTATATGCCCGGTAGTGGGGATCATAAAGAAAGAGTTCGACAAAGCGACGCTTGCCGGCGAAACAACATTCTTAACCGGAGAAGAGACAGCAGCCGGGCTGATCTTTCCTCCCGGGACCACCAAAATATCTCCCAACATAAGGTCTGCTCCGGCGTCCAGCTGGTTGAACGCTATAATATCGTCCTGACTGGAGGAATAAGATTTGGCCACTTTGGACAAAGTATCCTTCTCTTCTATTATATGCATCACTCCCGAGATCGGAAGGATGACCAATTTTTCTCCCGGCTTTATGGAGGACCATTTTTTCAGATCGTTGGCCCAAAGGATCGTTTCAAGGCTGATATTGAATTTTTCGGCCAAGCTGGCCAGCGTGTCTCCCTCCTTTACGGTATACTGGATTATGTCCCTTTCCACTCTTTCGCTCTGGGAATCGGCCTCGGGCTCGCCGGACATCGATGCCAACGTTTGGGGGGCCGCAAAAACAGGAGAGGGCACGCTTTTTAAGCTGCTGCCCTCTAAAATAGCGTAAGGCTGGATGGTTTCGACCGAATCTTTGGCGCTTAAAAGCGACCCGGCAATATATTTTCCGGTATCGTTGCTGTCTTGAGTCTGGGACGAGAGGTCATCCTTCGAGCTGGCCATTCCAAAAAAAGCCAAACTGGCAAATCCCCCCAAAAAACAAAAAAGAAGGCTTTTGTTTTTTAGGCCGTCTTTCATTCCTCGTATGTTCAGACTCTTTAACGAAAATTGGAAATATTTAGAAATACGCTATATAATTTAATGGTTTAGACCTCAAATGTCAAGCAACTTATCCACAATTCAACATACTAAGGATCTTTTGTCAAGATACGGAATACAGCCAAAAAAACAGTTCGGCCAGAATTTTTTAGTGGATAAAAACGCCGTTAAGGCCGTTATAGAAACCGGGCAGATCCAAAAGAGCGATACTGTTCTGGAGATCGGGCCGGGGATCGGCGTCCTGACCAAAGAGCTGGCTCTGGCCGCCGGAAAAGTGATAGCGGTGGAGAAGGACCCGCAAATGGTCGAGATATTAATAAGCGAACTGGCCGATTCAAAGATAGGCAACGTGAAGATCGTCCAACAAGACGCTCTGGAATTCCTGGCCAGCGGCGGGGCGGACAGCCTCGGAGCCTACAAGGCGGCGGGAAACATCCCTTTTTATCTTACCTCCCACCTTGTAAGGGTCCTCCTCGAAACAAAGAACCAGCCTCAAAAAATAGTTTTCGTCATGCAGAAAGAGGTTGCCCAGCGGATCGCCAGCGTTCCACCGGACATGAGCCTGCTTTCCGCCTCGGTCCAATTCTATGCCCGGCCAAAAATCGGCGGTTACGTAAAAAGAGGCTCCTTCTGGCCCGCCCCGGACGTGGACGCGGCGATCATCGGGATAACCCCGGACCAGCCGCAAAGAGACATCGACCGGGACCTTTTTTTCAAAATTTTAAAAGCCGGCTTCTCCCAGCCGCGGAAACAACTTATCAACAACTTATCAAAATCTTTGAAAGCTGATAAAATAAAGATCAACAATTGGCTTTTAAAAAATAACATCCAACCTGTCCGTCGGGCCGAAACATTATCGATGGGGGACTGGGTGAATCTAACCAAAACCTCCGATGTTTAACACAAACGGCAAAAAGATCTTTTGCTTAGTCGCAGCTCTTTCTTTTATTTTTCTCTTTTTCTTCACGCCGACCTGCAGCGCTTTTGACGTCGGCCAAGCGGTGCAGGGCGCCTGGGATTGGGGAGTCGGCGTCGTATCTGGCGGGTTAAAAGCCATAGGAAACAGCGCGAAAGCCATAGGAGACGCCGTAGTCGGCGCCGCAATAACCGCCATCGGGGCCTTATTCATTGCGCTCAGCCTCGGGTTCCTTACTTTTTGCCACTCCGTATTGATGTGGGTGATAAGCCCGGACTTTTTAACCGTTCCCATAATAAGCAACGAATTCGTAAGGGGCGTGGGGCTGGCAATAACCATACCGCTCGCGAACATGGTCATCTTCCTCTCCTTGATAGCTATCGGACTGGGAACCGCTTTGAGGCTCGACAAATTCGATGCCAAAAAAAACCTGCTCCAGCTTCTTATGGTAGCTTTGCTTATCAATTTCGCTCCCGTATTTTGCGGCGTCGTTATAGACGTCTCCAATATCTTGATGAACTTTTTTCTGGGAGGGGGAAGCGATGGCTTAGGATTTTTGGTAAACAATTTCAATAACGCGGCAAAAACGCAAAAAGTCGCCTGGGAAGTGGGCGCCGGAAACGGAGTTGCCGTCAGCCTGCTCGCCAACACCATAGCGATCGTCGCTTTCAATTGGACCGCCGGAGGGGCGTTCCTCCTTTTTGCCTGGCTATTCCTGCAAAGATACGTGGTCCTTTGGGTGCTTGTGATCCTCTCTCCGATCATGGCTTCTTTTATGATCCTGCCCGCAACCAGGGGATGGTGGGAAAAATGGCTTGACCAATTTTTAAGCTGGTGCTTTATCGGGACCATAGCGTCTTTCTATCTTTACCTGGCCAACCACATGATAGATCTTATCGGCCATGGAAAACTGCTCGGAGGGGCGGGACAAGACCTGGGAGTAGTAGGATCGTCCCTGCTTTATCTTGTGCCTCTCATTTTACTGCATTACGGTTTCTTCAAAACAATGGAAAGCAGCGCCATCGGTTCCGGCGCAGTCGTCAAATTCGCCCAGACCAATACAAAAAAGGCCAGGAACTGGGGATTCACAGCACCGACAAAATTAGCGGCCAAGACAGAGGTCGGAAGAAAAGTTACGAACGCCATAGCGGATGCCGACAAATGGGGCCAAGGCAAAAAAGGTTTCGGGGGATGGGCTAAACGCTCTGTTGGAGGGGTCATCGGTTCTGCCGGGATTAAGATGGCCGACAAGCGAGATGAGCTGATGTCCGAAAAGGCCAAAAAGGCTGCAAAGATGAGCGACCGTCAAATCTCTCACGAACTAATGCACGGCCTTATGACTCCGGCAGAAAAGGCATTGCTCGTCTCGACCCTGATAAAAGATAAAGATAAAGACGTTCAGAAGAAGGGGAGAAAAGAAGTGGAAGGAAAGACGCTGGAACAGCTTGCAAAATGGGTAGATGCGCTGAAAAAAGAAGGCCAAAAAGACGCGGCTCTGCCGATCTTCCTTGCGGCATCGGGCAAAAAGATCGCGGATGGCTCCAGAGCCATTGTCCCGGAGGATATCGGCTTTGACAATAAGTCCCAGCTAAGCGAAGAAGAGAGAGCTGAGTGGGACAAAAAGAAATGGAACAGCCAAAGCGATAAGGTTTGGAGTAATAAAGAGAATATAGAAAACGCCGCCGAGGGATTCTGGGAATCGAGTGCCGCGTCATCGGCCATACGCAATTTCTGGGGGTCCGAAGAAATGGGAGCGGCGACCAAAAAGTTCAAAGAGCCTCTTGTCAACAGCATTAATGAAGGCACAAAAAACCTTCTCGAGAATATAGAGAATATAGAGACAACCGACCCTGTTCGGGCAGAAGAGTTGTTCAAGGAGTACGTCCGCAGGAATCCCAAGCTCGCCTCATACGGCGAATCGAGCGCCGGACAAGCGGCTGGGATAGTGTCCATGTGGGAAAGGGCTCCAAAAGCAATAAAAGACCAATATGACGAAAAGGCGAAAAATGGAAAAGGCTACGAAGGAAAAGGATATAAAAAATTCCTTTCCGACTTGGCCAAGACCCCTGCTCCCAAAAGCCCAAACACCCCTTAATGACACAAAAACGGGACAAATGTCCCGTTTTTTATTACAACTACCCTCCATATCTTTTCTTGTCAAAGTCCGTCAATATCTTATCAAGTTCAGCTCCCACAGAAGCGCCGCTAGAAGAGCCTGCCGGCTTCTTTTCTCTAACGCCAGCGTCAGCATTTTGCTTAACCTCTTTTCTCTCTTCTTTCGGCTTTTCATCTCTTATTCCTTCCTCTCTCTTCTTCTCGGGAGCATCCTCTTCTTTGCTCTTCTGAACAGCGCCGGCCGGGCTCTTAAGATCCAACATCTTAAAAGCTCCAAGAGCACCCAAAATAGCTTTTTCCGCTCCTTCGGCGCCATTGATCCTAAGGTCCAAGTAAGCGTTCTTATTCAGGGCCATCTGCCTGACGGTCATATCTCCAGCCATTTCCATAACCTTGCCCATCAACTCTTTATTTCCCACTATCTCTTTCTGCAGAGCTTCAGGGGTCTTCCCGCAAGCCTTGGCGACCATATTCATGAACAATCCCATGGTCCCGGCTGCGTTTCCTTCTGCCAATAAAAACGCTGCTCTCCTTTCTCCTTCAGCTTTGTTGATATTGGCATCCCTTTCTCCTTCGGATATCGTTACAGTTTTCTTCTTCGTCTGCTCGGCGGTATAAGGATCGGACAAAGACTTCTTGATCTCTTCGGGGAGTTCTATGCTCAATATCTGGATGCCGGACAATTCCACTCCGTAACTATCCAGCTTTTCCTTGACAAACCTTCTGTCTTCCTTGATTTTCTTTCCATTTATTCTTGCCCTGAACACCTTATCCGTGATTATCCTTTCAAAAAAGATCCTTCCAAGGTCTCCCATTCCCGAGTTCAGCTCGTTCAAGGTATACTGGCCGATCAGGTCCCTGACCTGGTTGTTCAAGTCATTTACGGCCGTATAAGTCCAATTGGTAATATTGTACCTGGACTTTACGGGATTTTTAGCTCTCATCGTATACCCGATCTTTACCCTGAGAATGGTTGCCCCGTCTTTTGTGACCGCGGCATTTTCATTTGTTTCCCTTCTCGCGACCAATTCTGAATAGTAAACATCCGGGATCAGATAGATATAGTCCACCGGTCTCTCTTTGTGATGTTTCTTGTTTCCTTCCGAATCAACTGTGTCCCATTCCCAAGGAAAAATCTCCACGTAATTAAGGGGGTCCAAACTGAAAATCTCAATTCCGCCCAAAAATTTCTCAGGATCTTTTTCTCCGGGGCCCAAGGGGACGACATCTCCTTTCTCATCCAGCTTGAATCCCTTATAGTTCAGCAAAACTTTGATGATCTGGCCTTCTCTTGAAATAAGTTTTGCTTGCCCGTTTTCCATCTTCGTTCCGAACCTTCTCCTTGAAAGCTCTGAAGGTTTTTTCATCAAAGTTACTTCTTTTTCCTGGCCGGTTTTGGCAGCGTCTTTTTCTGTTTCTTCCATATTTATTTCTTAAAAGAACTCTCTCCCAGCCTTGGAGTCGACCGTGGCTGGAAAGATAATCCTTCTAAGGATTAATTTACAGCCTTTGGCTCGAAACCAAGACTTTTATATACTTTATCTTATAAAATAATTTAATGATTTTGTCAACGGCAAACCGGCCCAAATTAAAACTCCCCAAAAAAGGGAGTTCTAATTTATAACGATCACCGTTATGGCTTCAGCCGGTAAAAAGGAGTATTGCCGTTCTCGGCTTTTTCTCCTTCCAGCCCGCCAAGCATCCAAAGACTTCCGGCGGCCATGTGCAATTCGACCTCATGGTAGGTTTCATTAATATACCGCGAGGTGAAGATGACCTTCTCTCCGCTTATTCTCCAAGTGCCGCTGCGAACCGTGTCTTCCCGAAGAACCGAGTCTCTGAAACAGCCGTAGTAAGAAACCCTCAGCAGGGCCCTTCCTCCTTCTTCCAACTGGATGTTATACCAGCTGTTATTCCAAAGGCCCTCCCAAAGAAAGGCCAGCTCTTTTTCGGTCAAAACCGTATCTTCCGGATAAGAGGGGAGGCGGTCGCGTCCGGCCTCCAGCCTTATCGGTACATAAAAATAGGTTACCGCATCGGTAATGGGCTGGAGCATCTTCTCCCGGTCCCTGGGAGAGATCATCGGATCTTCCTTGGCGGCTATGGCTTGGCAATTTTTCGAAGCCTGCGGGCTGTTCTGCTCTTTCGGAGATTCAGGCGCCGCTTGATTGCTGGCGCTTTGCACCAAAGAAGCCTGCCCGGCCTTGGAAAGTTCCGTTGCCGGGGCGCGGTTCAAAAAAAACAGGGGAAACCCGGCAAAAACGAGCACGGATATAATGGAAACGATAATCGCTTTCTTCTTTTTGTCCATATTCTTTACCCTTTTAAAGGTGCTTTTTGGCCGTTCTTTTAAGAATTGGCCAAGTGCCTCCCTAAAAGGGGGTCATGCCAATAACGGCAAAACTTTATTGCTTCCCTCCGGTCGATATCCGAGAGGTGTTTTTACTGTAAATTGACTAATTTATAATAGATATCGGGGCTGATGTCAATGGCTCCAAAAATTCGGACGAGCGGGGAAAACTTTTGCTTTTGACAAAAGTTTTTTTATGTTAAAATATTTTTAATATGCAAAAGAATATTACCAAAGAAAAATTTTGGGAAATATACGAAACCCTGCCCGAAGAATTGCAGGACGCGATCTTCTCCGGAGTAACGGCTGAGGCTATTTCCAGTGCCTGCATTGGAAGCGGAGTAGAGGAAAAAACCCGCCAAGTCGCGAGCTTGGTGGGGGATGTTCTTTTGGGACTTTCGCAAGCAAGCGATTTCAAGATCGGTCTGGAACTTGATTTAAATCTCGAGCCTTCCCAGGCTCAAAATATTTACAGCGCCATTAACGCTTCTGTCTTCGAACCTGTAAAATTACAACTGCAAGAGATATCTTCTCCAAGCAAGAAAATAAAACCGGCCGAAGGCCCCGAAAAAAAAGAAGAAGAAAGAATGGCTGAGGATCACGAATCCGCTAAGGAAGCAGTCCAGACAAAAGAGACTCCAGAAGAAATCCCTCCCGCTTCAAAACCGGAGATTGAAATGGTTGCACCGGCAACTGCCCCTAAAAAAACGAAAAGGGTTCCAATAGTAAAAATCTCCAAAGAACCTCCGGCCCCTCCGAAAGGCAGCGATTCTTACCGCGAAACTTTCTGATAATTTTTAGCCAAATAATATGCAATTCCAGCTCCCCCAATTCATCGAGCACGAAACAGGTTTTTTAGGGCCCCTCACCGTAAGACAGACCGTTATTTTTGCGTTCGGACTGGGGATCTCTTTTTTTCTCTGGCTGATCCTTGGCAAAAATAATTTTTGGGTCTTTGTCTCCCTCTCTGTTGTTGTGATCTCTTCCTCTCTGGCCTTGGGATTCGGAAAAGTGAACGGACTGAACATGACCACGGTATTGAACAATTTTTTTGTTTTTTCCGTACGGCCGAAGCTTTATCTCTGGAAGAGAAAAGAAGTGACCGTATACTATGAAAGAAAACCCCAGGCCAAACCGAGCAAAGATCCGGAAGAATCCCAGCTGAAGGTCACCAAATCAAGCAAGACAAAAGAATTAAGCAAAAAAATACAATTCGGCAGCTAGCCATTTATGGAATCTCCAACACAACAATTCATCCCGATAGACCAGATCAGAGAGGGAGTGATGATAATGAAGGATAAATCCCTGAGAGGAGTGATCCTTGTTTCGTCCCTGAATTTCGCCCTGAAATCGGAGGATGAACAAACGGGAATAATATATCAATTCCAGGATTTTTTGAATTCGCTGGATTTTTCCTGCCAGATATTGGCCCAATCAAGAAAATTGAACATAACCGGATACTTGGAAAAGCTCAAGGAGATAGAGGCAAAACAGGAGAACGAACTTTTGAAGATCCAAACGGGCGAATACCGCAAATTCATCGAGCAGATCGTTGGCGGCGGCTCGATAATGTCGAAAAGCTTCTATGTCGTCGTTCCTTATTATCCTTTGATCGAGGTCCCCGGAGCTGCCGGCATGGCCGAGAAGAACGCCAAGGCGACAAAAAAAGATCTGACCGAAGACAAATTCCAGCGCGGGAAATACCAGCTCTGGCAAAGGATGGAATACGTCATCCTTGGGCTGAGGCGCTGCGGACTAAGAGCCAGCCCGATGACCTCTCCCGAGCTTATCGAAACGCTTTGGGCTCTGCACCATCCCAAAGAGGCCGAGTCCGGATACTACCCGGAACTGCCGCCGGAAATATTAGCATAACCAGGACAAACAAAATTTTCGATGAATTTTCTAAACAAAGGGAAGCCGGAAAAACTGTTCGAGTCGGAGAGGATGGACGCGAAAGACATAATCGCGCCCGCTTCGATCGAAATAAAACAGAATATGATAAAGCTGGGAGAGAGGCTGGCCAAAACCTACTTTGTCTTTTCTTATCCGAGATACCTGACCACCGGCTGGCTTTCTCCGATCATCAACCTCGACATCCCCATGGACATCTCCTTTTTCCTCCACCCGATGGACACCGGAGAAACTCTTAAAAAATTAAGAAGGAAAGTGACCGAGATCCAAGTCGAGATCATAAAGAACGAAGAGAAGGGGCTTATCAGAGACCCGGCCTTGGAAACAGCTTACAGCGACCTGGAAAGCCTTCGCGACAATTTGCAAACAGCGCAGGAAAAAATGTTCAAATTCGGCCTCTATATCACGGTTTACGCCGAAACCGAAGCCCAGCTTAACGACATAGAAACGACCTTGAGATCGGTCCTCGAATCGCGCCTTATTTATTTGAAACCCGCCCTTTACCAGCAAAAAGAGGGTTTTCTTTCCGTCTCTCCTTACGCTCTCGACAAACTGCAGATCCACAACAGTATGAACACCGGACCGCTGTCTTCCGTTTTCCCGTTCGTATCTTTCGACCTGAGCTCCAACGAAGGGATATTGTACGGGATGAACAAGCATAACAGCTCCCTTGTCCTGTTCGACAGGTTCACCTTGGAAAACGCCAATATGGTGATCTTCGCCAAATCCGGTTCGGGTAAATCTTACGCGGTGAAGCTGGAGGTCCTCCGCTCGCTGATGATGGGAGTGGAAGCCATCATCGTCGATCCCGAAAACGAATATGACATGCTTGCCGGCGCCGTCGGCGGGTCTTTTTTCAGAATATCCCTCAGCTCCGAAGATCACATCAACCCCTTTGACCTGCCCGCCCCGAGGGAAGACGAAAAACCTGAAGATGTTTTGAGGTCCAATATCATCAACCTTGTCGGGCTGGTAAGGATCATGCTGGGCGGCCTCAGCCCCGAAGAAGATGCCATTATCGACAGAGCTCTGGCGGAGACCTACGCGTCAAAAGACATTACCCCCGATTCCGACCCGTTCACTTGGAAAGATAATGTTCCCATCCTTTCAGATCTGGAATCGGTCCTTGAAACAATGCAAGGAGCGGATTCTCTGGTACAGCGGTTAAGAAAATTCACCCGCGGGACCTTTGCCTCTTTCTTCAATCAAAAATCCAATATCTCCATGACAAATCCCTTGGTCATCTTCGGCATCAGGGATATGGAAGACGAGCTCAGGCCGATGGCCATGTTCATTATCATGCGTTATATCTGGAACGCCGTCAGGTCGGAATTGAAAAAAAGGATATTGGTGATAGATGAAGCTTGGTGGCTGATGCAATCCGAAGACGGAGCGTCCTTCTTATACGGAATGGCCAAGCGCGCCAGAAAATACTGGCTGGGAGTTACGACCATAACCCAGGACGTCTCGGACTTTATGAAATCGTCCTACGGCAAGCCCATTATCACAAACTCTTCCCTGCAGATCCTGCTGAAACAAAGCCCGGCCACGGTCGATGTCGTCCAGCAGACATTCAGCTTGACCGCTGAAGAAAAATTCCTGCTGCTCGAAACGCCTGTCGGAGAGGGGATATTTTTCGCCGGCCAAAAGCACGTAGCCATAAAAATAGTCGCTTCTTACACCGAGGATCAGATCATAACATCCAGCCCGGAACAGATACTCAAGATCAAAGAGGCCAAAAGGAACGCCTGATCGCGGACGCCGTTCAAATATCTGGGCGAGGCTGCTGGACATTCGCGAAAAAACTGAAAAATGAACAATCCCTTTTATAACAAAATAGCCTCTTTCTCAAAAAAAGCTTTTTACGATCCTGATTCCAGGATCTTTGTGGCGGTAAATGATTTCCTCTCCTTTGTCACGATCATCTCAATAGCAACGATCATCCTTGAGACCGTACCCGCCTTGTCGCCCGAGCATCCCTTGTTCCTTTTTATGGAATATACCGCCGTAGTCTTCTTTTCCATCGAATATGTTTGCCGCATCATAGGGGCCAACAAAAAACTTTCGTACGTTTTCAGCTTCTTCGGTCTTATCGACCTTTTGGCCATTATTCCCACCTTATTGCATTTGAGCAATTTAACCCCCTTAAAATCAGTAAGAGCTATAAGGATCTTGCGTTTTTTAAGGATATTGCGGATCGCCAAAGTGGACCGGATCGAACCCGGCGACAGCCAGGAGGAATTCGTGGAAGTGTATAAAATAAATTTGAAAATATATTTTCTGGCTTCCTTAACGATAATTTTGATCCTGGGGAGCCTCGCTTACATATTTGAAGAAGGCAACTATGGTTTTGGAAGCATTCCCGAAAGCATGCTTTGGGTCACCAAAATAGTTTTGGCGGACCCCGGGATCAAAACATTCCCCCAAACGATCGGGGGGACGGCCATCTCTCTCGTTGCAAGGTTTTTCGGATTGGTCCTGCTCGGATTCTTGATCCGCATCGTTGGAGATTTGATCAACCGATTCCTTCTCGGCATAAAGACCATTGATCGCGATACTTTAGACAATAAATTTTGACCATGGCAGAAATTGACGCAAAAAAATTGGGCAGAGATAAGATCCTGGAAAAGATCCGGGAGGTTTTCGAAAGGGAAGGAGAGGCTTTTGACGGAGACGAAACGGATGGGGGAGAAGTATCGGTCGGCAACAAACCGAAAGATCCCGATTTCCCCGTTATCATCTTCCTTCTAGCGATAGCGAAAGACATTCTCGACGCCCTCGACCTGACGCTGATCGCCATAATCTTCACTTTTCCCATAAAGCTTTTCATCATCATAATTATTTTTGTCTGGGGCTTCGGAAAAATGAAATTCGGGGGGTTTAAAAAAATGATCCTCCGGATGATCCTGATCGCGATCTTGGAAATGATACCTGTATTGTCGATAATCCCCACGGAAACGATATTCGTTCTGATGATCCACTTCAGGGAGAAAAAACTGGTCAAACTGTTCAACTTAGCTCTTGAAGAGCTGAAAAGGGATATGGACCTTGAATTAAAAATGCACAGGAGGTAGATCTTATTGTTTTAAAAAGGCCCCGCATAGTGTAAACTAATAATAAATAACGGCAAAAAAATAAAATGCTGGAGAAAAATAAAAAATTATTTTTAATATTTTTAACGGCATTTTTTCTGTTTTCCGGATATTTCTGTCTTGCCGCTCCCTCCGAGAACCTGGAGAACCAATATCCGGTTCTGCCCGGGATGACCGGACAGGAGGTCCCAACCTCCACGCAAACGTCCCTTCCGGCGGCAGTAAGGTATTTTTTCCATTTTGTTGTTTTTGCGGCCGGACTTATTATATTTTTAGCTTTCATAAAGGGAGGAGTGGACTATCTCCGTTCGGCGGGAAATACGGCAAAAACGCAATTGGCAAAAGAAGAGATGACCTCCTCCGTGATCGGGGTCGCGATAATCCTTTGTTCCTGGCTTCTTTTAAGCACGATCAACCCTACGATCTTATTTTACGGAGGGAAGGTGCAGACCACGCAGATATCTACTATCACTCCCAATGCCGATGAAGACCCGGCTAAACGGGAATTTTTCCAGATCCCCATAGGAAGGCTGATAGAACGGGCTATCCTTGAAGACGGCGCCGTCGCCAATATAGACACGGCCAATCAAAACCTGGAAGAGGTCAAAAATAAGGCGGAAAACCTCAAAAACCTGGCCGCCGAACTGAAAGACATCGCCCTCTCTTTTGAATGCGGGGATTCTTCCTGTAGCGGCAGCTGCAACGGGTCGGGCTGCGGAGACAACTACGACCAAGCGGCTATCGACTCCAAGGTCCAAGAGATAAACGACGCCATTGATGAGCTGAAAGCGGCGAGAAAGGACGATGTCCGGCCGAACAGATGGGACATCAACAACCCCCGATACGACCTAAGGCTCGCAGCCGCTTTGATCACCGGCGCCTGTCCGTCCGGAGCAATAAACCAAACCGATTTTGTCGGGATAGAAAATTCCATCAAAAAAGAGGACTTGTCCATCAAGACCTTCCCGGGATGGCCGGATAATAAAATACAATACGGCGGAGCGATTATCGACGATCCCGCCACTTTCTATTGCGAAAATCCCGATTTCTCCACCGCAACGGAGATCGTCGACACTACCGACGAGATCATCGAAAATCTTCCCTCTGACGAGCTTCCTGCCCCCAGTTCCGGGTCCGCCCCTCAGGTCCCATCTGCTCCAGCTACCGGCAACGGTACGTACTCTTTACCCAGCTATCCGTTCCTGTCCCAGTTAGACTTGGCCCACGCCAATTGGAGAGGCATAGCTTGCGGGCCGACCTCGATAGCCACAATATTAAGATTTTACGGAGTAAAGGTGAACGGCCAAGATGCGGGCGGAGACAACCTGATCACCGACATGAAGACGCACGGAAACACAATCTGGTCGGATTCTCCAAGGGTCGGGATGGATCTCGGCGCGGCAAGGCCGTATGTTAGGAACACCTTCGGATTGAATTACAGCCAGCTTTCCAATATTTCCCAAATAAAAACGGAAGTGGTCGATAACCACCACCCGGTCATAATCCTCTGCAAGGGATTTACCGGCATTTATGCCCACTTTATGGTCGTATACGGCGCCGAGTATTCCGGAAGCACTCTGGTCAAAGCTTATATAATGGACCCGCTGAAATATAAGATATCCGAGCTCACAGGCTCGCAGGTGTCGTCTAAGTGCGGCAGTTATACTTCTTTTTGGCCTTAAACTTAAAAAATATGCCATCAAAAATAAAAACCATCAACAAAAAAATATTTCTGCTTGGATTGGCGGCGCTTTCGGCCGGCCTCGCGATCCTTTTTCTGAACTTTCCGGACCAGGCCAAGGGCCAGGGAGGGGATACGTCTTGCGACACAGAGATCCCGATCGGGGAAGCGATGGAACAAGCGGTTACATTTACCGGAACAGTGAGGAATAGTATTTTTTCCTCGGAACAATTGATCGATGATGAGATCGACAAGATCAAAAATCTCATCTCCGCGGTCCAAAGATGCGACCCGAACAAGTGCGATCCCGTCTGTTATTTGGTCCCACACACCTCTACCGCTCCGGGGGCGCCAGGCCAAGGCCCGGTGACCATCACTACTTACACTTGCGAGCACGATGCTTGCACAGGAGAGATTTGCCCCGTTTCCAGTATTAATTCCGCCTATCAACAGGTGGAGGCTGTATACAACAGCATTGTCGGCGTCCAAGAAAGCACAAAGACCTATACCGGGAAGAAAGATTATTCCTGGAAATACGGCAGCCAAAATTACAATGACCAGTCGGCGGGCGGGATCGTTACAGCCATGCTTAAAACCGCCAGAGAATCTTTTAGCGGATGTTTCCTGACTTCGGACGAATGGAACCAATATCAGGAAGGCAAAATAACCGGGAAGATAATATCTACCTGCCCCGAAGCCATGATATTGGGCAGAGAGCTGCCTGATGAGTGCAAGATCGTTTGCAATACCAATCCTCCTTCCGATGCATGCTATGACTGCATGGATTGCAAAAGCCCGGGTAATTTCTTTTGCTGCGACTTAAAATAATAAAAACAAACTTATGAAAAAAATATTATTTATATTCGTCTTGCTGGGAGTACTGGCGGCAACCGTTGCTTTCGCTATGCCGCTGGAGAACAATTACCCTGTCATAGGAAGCACTGTTGCTCCGACCTCGACCAAAACAAGCATGCCGACGCTCATAAAATATTTCTTCGGGATTGCCCTTATTGCCGCCGCTTTTATAGCTTTCGGAGCGCTGGTCTACGGCGGAATAAAATACTTGACCTCCGCGGGCAACGCGTCCCAGACCAGTACGGCCAAGGATATGATATTCTCGGCATTCCTCGGCTTGGGAATACTCCTTCTGTCTTGGCTGATGCTGGGCACCATCAACCCAAAACTGACATCCACGGGATCAATATCCATGTACGTGGCTCCGGGATCCGGAGTGGTGGTCACTTACGCGGACGGAGAGACCATAGTCTACCAGCAATCCGTCAAATCCCTTGAAGGCACCGTCAAGAACATTACATTCGAGCCGAAGAACTACGGCGTAAACGGATACACGGAAGAAAATTGGGAAGGGACGAAATCGGCTATAACCTCGGGGAATCAATCCAGCGTTATAAAATCCTTGGAGATATCTCCGAAAATGCCCGGCGTTTATTTGTGCTACCAGGAGGGAGGGATCGAAATTTGCAGGGCCTTCACAGGGGGCTCTTCAAGGCTGGGAGAGGAAAAATCCAAATATAAAACAATAAAAATATTCGACCAGCTTGATGACGCCGGCAATGCGATAAAAAGATACACCGCCATAACGTTCGAGAAAGAGAACTACGGATTCGGAGGGCTGGACGTTTACGAAAGCGACGAAACACCGGCATCCGGGATGATTGGGCCGGTAAGGACCGGCTATTTCAACTCAAAAGAAGTTCTGAACATAGATTTGAACACCGACTGGACGGCAGCGTCAATGGCGGTCATTTATCACGATCCGCGGAAGACCTACAGCAGCACCGTAAAAGTTTGCAGCCAAAAAGACATGACCGGAGAGTGCCAAATACTTGGAGCTCAATCAACGGCCTTCCAAGTCCTTAGAAGCGGCGTAAACGATGAGGTTAGGTCTATAGACCTGCAAGGAAGCGTCATTAATATCTTGTGCGACAAAGAATGCACCCGTTCGGGATCTGACCCGGACCTGTACGCCGGGTCTTACAGATGCGGCTCCGGCAACAAGTGCCAGATATTCGATCAATCCAACGCCCCGAACAGCAACTTGACCAACGATCCGATAGGGACCTGCCGGCCGGCCAGCAACAACGTCAACATGCCGTGGATCTCAAACCTGCCGTGCGCGACCTATTACATAATCAAGGCTTACGAAAGCGGGACTTAAACCAATAAATTAAAAAACCGCGGGCCTTACGGGTCCGCGGTTTTTATTTTAAAAATATCAAACCGGCTTTACAACAACCCTTCTTTCGGGGTCTTCGCCGATACTCTCCGTCTTTATGTCCGTCCTGCTGGCCAGCTCCATATGGACGATCCTCCTGTCAAAAGCGGATAGGGGAGGGAAAAGCTTCTCCTTTTTGGTAAAGGCAACCTCATCGGCGATCGCTTGCGCCATTTCCTTCAAATAATCTATCTTTCTTTTTTTATAGTTCTCAACGTCCAAGCTCAGGAATATCTCTCCTTCAAAATTGTTTCTGATGATCTTTGTCAAAAGGTGCTGGAGGTCCGCCAAGGTTTGGCCTCCCTGGCCGATCAGCAAACTCGCTTCGTCCGACCTTATATTGGCGGAAAAAACATTGCCGTCCAAAGATGCCTCCAACTCCACAGGGCATTCCATCTTTTGGAAAAACTCTTTTATTAAGTTTTCTATTTTTTTGTCCTCCATTAACTATAATATAGAACTATTTCTTCCTAAAAGCCAGATAGTTCTGCCCTATGGCAAAAATGGTCGTAACAAGCCAGTATAGCCCGAGGCCGGAAGGCAGGGCGGCCAAGATGGCGACCGTCATTATCGGGAAGAAATACAGCATATATTTCTGCATCATTCCGGAGAACTGGGCCATCTGGTCGTCTTGCCCGCTTTTCGGAGCCGCCGGGGGCATAGAGGTCTTTCCCTGGAAATACTGGGCGATGCCGACAACGAACGCGAATGCCAAATTCGGTTTCGAAAGGTCAAGACCGAGGAACATCTGATTTATCTCTTGGGGCCTTTGCACAAAAGAGTAGAGAAGATCAAGGTGCTCTTTCCCGATCCCCGTATTGAGCATGCTGTAAAGAGCGATAAAAATGGGAAGCTGGATGAACAAAGGAAGGATCCCGGAAAAAGGATTGAAATTCTTTTCCTTATAAAGCTTCATCATCTCTTCGGCCTGTTTCTGCTGGTTGTCTTTATATTTTTTTTGGATCTCTTTGACCGCCGGCTGGATCTCGTTCAGCAATTTTTGAGATTTTAACGACTGCTGGGTCGAAGGATAAAGAACGGCCTTGGTGATCAAGGTGAGGACTATGATCGCCAGCCCGAGGTTTTGCCCCGGCAGATAAAGATAGAGGATTATCAAAAGGTTCACCAGCGGCTGGTAAAGGACAACATTAAAAATATTAGTGATGGTTAATTGCATGCTCAATAGATTATACAACTAAAAGGCGGTTTTCTGAAAGCCTTATCTTGCCGATGATATCTCTAGTCAAAGCCTCTCTTTCTTTGAACCCAAGCTCTTTGATGGCGGGGTAGGCGATAAAGACCGCGTCGTATCCCGTTTTTATCTTTCCAAGGTCGCGCCGGACTATATCTCTCAGATGGCGCTTGATCTTGTTCCTTTCCACCGCCCTTTTGGCGGTTTTTTTGCTCACAATAAAACCGAAACGGCTTTGGCTCAGGCCGTTTTTTGTTATTTTCAAAAAAAGGGCTTTTTGCCTAAGCCCCTTGCCGAGTTTCAAAACCCTCTCGAAATCCTTTTGTTTTCTAAGCCTGTTTCCTTCCGGCAACATAAAGATGCTATTTCGCTGAAATTAAAAACCGCTTATTCTGCTAAAAACCAACGCCGCTAAATTCTGCCAATTATTAGGTATCAGCGACGGTTGATCTTCACAAAAATTAAACGGTTAACTGCCAGCGGCCTTTCTGTCTCCTTCTGGAAAGGGTCCTTTCTCCTCCTTTTGTGGATTTTCTAGCTAAAAACCCGTGGGTTCTCGCTCTTTTTTTCTTTTTAGGCTGATATGTTGAACTCATACAAATTCAAATATACCAAATTTAACGCTTTTGTCAATTTAAAAGACGGCAATCCGGCTTAATAACAGCTTTTCCACAAGTATTGCACAGGGAGGCGATCTTCCATTGAAAAACAGGGAGTTCTTTACTTATCCACAGCTTATGCTTTATAATAATTTTACCCCATTAGAAGTCTGGCCGCTATAAAAAGCTAACGATCGGACTTCTAACGGGGCCTCGCAAAATAACTGTTAATTCTCCAGAAGATAAAGTCTGCTTCCCCATATGACTTATCAAGAGCTGTGGCAAACCGTGCTGGCGCAGATCCAGCTTAACATTTCACCAGCTAATTTTGCTACCTGGTTTGCGAACACAAAGATATCATCTCAAGAAGAAGGGACTATTTTTGTTTCCGTTCCCAATTCTTTCGCGAAAGAGTGGCTGGAACAAAAATACAACAAAGAAATATTAAGAATATTAAGAACGCTGGACAACAGCATCAAAGAAATAAGCTACCGCATCGATTTTCCCGCCGCAAAAACAAAAGAGGCGCCCAAACAACCCGACTCTCAAGAATTGCCCGCCGAACAACTAGGGTTCGCCGAATTGGAAGTGGACAAAGAGACGAACTTAAACCCAAAATACAATTTCCAAAATTTTATTGTGGGGCCGTTCAACGAACTGGCGTTTGCCGCAGCCGAAGCCATTGTTAAAGAGCCGGGAAAGGTTTATAACCCCCTCTTCATTTACGGGGGAGTGGGGCTTGGCAAGACGCACCTCTTGCAGGCTGTCGGTAACGAACTGTCAAAAAGAAATCCTCCCTGCAAAGTAAAATATATTCCCTCGGACAAGCTCATCTCCACAATAGTAAACTCCATCCGCAACCGAAGCATCGACGAGCTAAAGGTAACCCTAAGAAAAGTGGATATCCTGATAGTGGATGACGTTCAATTCTTCGCCGGGAAAGAAAAAACCCAAGAAGAATTTTTCCACACATTTAATGATCTCTACCAAAGAGGAAAGCAAATAATTCTGTCCTCCGACCGGCCGCCCAAAGCGATACCGGCAATAACAGAAAGACTAAAATCCCGCTTTGAGGGAGGAATGGTCGCCGACGTCAGCCTGCCGGACTATGAAACCCGTTTGGCGATATTAAAACAAAAAGCCGTGGAAAAGAACGCCGACGTCCCGATCAAGGTTTTGGAATATATATCCGCCAATATCCAAAAAAATGTCCGCGAGATAGAGAGCGCATTGAACAGGCTTCTGGTCTTCCAAAAAATAAACAACAAAACCCCGACGTTCGAGGAAGCAAAAAAGCTTTTAAGGAGTGTTATTGTTTCCCCTTCAAAATTCACCAATCCCACTAGAATAATCCAGATGGTCAGCGAGTTTTACGACCTGGAAGATAAGACCCTTTTTTGCTCGTCCCGCAAAAAAGAATTCGTTAAACCCCGCCAGTTGGCCATGTATCTGTTAAGAAAAGAATTAAGTTTTTCTTTTCCGGCCATCGGCCGCAAGTTCGGCGGCAAAGACCACACGACAGTAATGCACGCATGCCAGTTGATCGACCGCGAAATGCAAGAAAATGAAAAATTTTCCCAAGAGGTGGACCTTATCCTGCAAAAAATTTACAGCTTAGAGGCATAATTTTTATTTTCTCTTGTGGATTAACTGTTTAGAAACTATAGGACAAATAATTGGAAAGAACAGAGGATAAAAAGGAATAGATTTAACGGACTTTTAAAAACAAAAATTCGTCCCGTTATCCCCAGCGGCCATCCACCATTTTTTCCACAAGCAGTACATAGGCGAAGGGAACCGCCAACATCTGAAAAATAACGATTTCCAACTTCTTTCCACAACAATATCCACAACGCTAATAATAACAATAAATATAAATTTTATATTTTTAAATTACTATTATTATGAAGATCACTTTATT
This sequence comes from Minisyncoccota bacterium, assembly GCA_041657565.1. Lineage (GTDB taxonomy): Bacteria > Patescibacteriota > Minisyncoccia > Minisyncoccales > JAQTVQ01 > CAIMDX01. The sequence goes on from JBBABQ010000001.1 coordinate 38,337, forward strand.
AACCAAAACCCTGAAAAAAGGTTTGGCCGCGGTGGAGAAGATCGCCGGCCGGGTTTCCACCTTGCCGATACTTAACAATGTTCTCATTGAGGAAGAGCAAAACTTTATCAAGCTTTCCACTACGGATCTCGAACTCGGTATTCAATGGTGGGGTCTTTGCAAGGCGGAAAAAGACGGGAAGATAACGGTTCCGGCCAAGTTTTTTTCTCAATTGGTGGGATCGTTAAATGACGAAAAAATAGATATAGAAGAGAAGAATAAAACCTTGCACATTGAAAGCAAAAATTTTAAAACCCAAATAAAAGGATTTTCCGCTGATGATTTTCCGATCATCCCCACTTTTTTAAAAGACTTTTATATAGAGGTTAACAGCAAAAAACTAAAAGAAGGGCTGATGGATGTTATAGACTTTACCAGCTTGTCTCAAGTCCGGCCGGAGATATCCGGAGTTTATTTCTCTTTTAAAGACGATTGCCTTAAATTAGTGACCACCGATAGTTTCCGCTTGGCCGAAAAAACCCTTGCGTTCTCAGAGAAAAAAGAGGAATACAAGAATCTTTTTAAAAAAGAGGTTAATTTTATCTTGCCCCAAAAAACAGCCAAGGAGCTGATCTCTATTCTTTCCGATACCACTAAGAACGTGAAGATATATTTGTCCGAATCTCAAGCAATGTTCGAGACGACGCTTCAAGAAACAGACCACCCGGAGGTCAATTTGGTTTCTCGCCTGATCGAGGGGGAATATCCGACATACCAAGAGATAATCCCAAAAGACAGCCAAACCAAGATCACTCTAGACAAAGAAGAATTTTCCAAACAGATCAAAATAGCCAGCTTGTTCGGAGGAAAAATAAATGAGATCAAAATAAAAGCCAACTCCGAGGAAAAAGTGATGGAAATATTGAGCCAGGACCCGGACGTCGGCGAAAGCAGATCTACTTTGCCGGCCAGGATAGAAGGGAGCAAGGTAGATGTGGCTTTCAATTGGAAGTTCGTTCTCGACGGGCTTAATAAAATAAAGAGTTCTGAAGTATTTTTCGGACTCCACGACAACAAAGGCCCGGCAGTATTGAAGCCCGTGGGAGATCAGAGTTATTTATATGTAGTAATGCCGATAAATCCCGACTAATCTATCAACTAGAGAAGCTCTTTTATGGATATTAATGTTGTCGGACAAAAACAATCAAAAAAGAACAAATCTGTTGTTTTTTGGATATTTTTGGCCGTATTATTTTTGATCCTTTTCGGCCAAAATTCTCCAGTCTTTATGGTCGCGCTGGTCATCCTTTATTTTTATTTAAAGTTCTCGGGGAACATTAAATGGCAGACATGGTCCAAAGAGGGGGATGTTATAGAGGAAGCCAAATCTTATTTATTTGATCCGGGAGCAGAAAATGATCCTATTCCTTCTCCTTGGCAGAATACAAATATGCCGCCCGTGAAAGTAAAACATTCTTATCGCAGCGATCATGATCGGGCTGTGGAAAGCGAGTGGAAACAAAGAGGAAAAAATGAGGATAGCGATGAATATTGGAGAGCGAGGGTAGAAGAAAAGACCAGCGGCGGGGCGATGTTCAAGGGGATAGCGAAGAGAGGAGAGAGCGAGAGGCTTGGATAATAATGATGGTAAAATAAAAAACCGCTTTCAAGGCGGTTTTTTTGATGGCCGAATGTTTTAATAGATCAGTTCTCCCGTGGTGGTGTTGTAAAGATGGGCCGGGGCTGGAATGGTCACGGTGCCTCCTGTGGTCGTCGTGGCGGCCGTAGTGGTGCTGTTTTCGCCCGGAAGGTTGATCATCGGTTCGTTGAGCTTGGGTAGGGCCTGAAGCATAAACGCGCGCCAGATCGGGCCGGCCATGGCCTCGCTGATCTTTTGCATCGGCGCCCGGTTGTTGTTCCCGGACCAAACGCCGACCGCCAGCCGGGGAGTGAAACCGATGGTCCAACCATCCTTGTTCTCTTGCGTGGTTCCTGTTTTGACCGAAACCTTGTAATTTTCGAAATAAAGGTTTGAATAATATCCGAAGACGGGAGCTCTGGCGTTGTTGTCTGACAGAACATCGGCGATGGTGCTGCAAACGCTTTCCTCTAAAACTTTTTTAGGGGTGGGGTCGTTTTCGTAAAGGAGATCGCCGTTAGCGTCTTCTATTTTTAATATCGCGGCCGGGGGGATATAATATCCGCCGTTGGCAAAAGTGCTGTAGCCGGCCACCATATCCAGCAGTTTTACGTCTCCGGCGCCGAGCACCAATGGCAAGCCGTAAAAAGAGGCTGGCTCGTTTAATGTTGTTATGCCCATCGCTTTAGCCAATTTAATACTATCTTCAAGCCCGGCCATATCGCGCAAGACCTTCAAAGCGGGGATGTTCAACGATTGGGCAAGGGCGTTCCTTAAGGTTATCGCTCCGCGGAACAGCCCGTCGTAATTGGAAGGGATGTAATGCTTGCCTCCATATACGCCAAAATCGGTCAGTTCGTCGACAACAATGCTTTTGTCGGTGAAGCCTTTATGGAAAGCTTCGGCGTAAATAAAAGGCTTGAAGGAAGACCCCGGCTGGCGGTTCCCCTGGGTTGCGACGTTAAAGTCCGGCACGAATTTACAGGTGGTTGCGGGGTCGCATCCTTCCGGGAAAGGATCTCCTTCAGGATCGGCAGAGCCGACCATGGCCAGGATCTCTCCTGTTTTCGGAGCAATGGCTATCAGCGCGCCGTTATATGCCCCCCAGGCTTGGTTTTTTTCCGTTCCGTCTTTCACGTCTTTTTGCGCGGCGACCTGGAGGTCCCAATCAAGAGTGGTGTATATTTTTAGTCCCTTTGTTTCCAAAAAATCTTGGCCGTATTTTTCGTTCAGCTGCTGTTTGACGTAAGTTACGAAATGGGGGGCCAGGGTTTTTGGGAGGCTGTCGAAGGCCAGTTCTTCCTTTTTTGCCTCGTCGGCTTCTTCTTGGCTTATATAGTGTTCTTCGGCCATCCTGTCGAGGGCATAGTCTTTTCTGGCCATTAATTCTTCAAGATGATAGCCGTAAGGATTGTAATAGCTCGGTCTTTGGATAACGGCGGCCAAGAGGGCGGCTTGAGCAAGGGTCAGTTCTGAAGCAGGCTTGTCAAAATAGGTCAGGGAAGCCTCTTGGGCTCCGTAAATATTTATGCCAAAAGGCACCTGGTTTATGTACCATTCCAATATCTGGTCTTTTGGGTATTTTTTATCGAGTTCTAGGGACAGGATTATTTCTTTCAGTTTCCGGTCGATGCTCTTTTCGTTGCTTAACAAAGAAGAGCGGATCAGCTGCTGGGTGATTGTCGATGCCCCTTGCTTTTTTTCTCCTGATTGCAGGTCTACCCCTATGGCCCTTATTATTCCTCGGATATCGATGCCATTGTGCTGGTAAAAGCGGGCGTCTTCGGTGGAGATGATGGCTTTTTGCAGAACGTCGGGTATTTTATCGATGGTCAGGTATGTTCTTTTTTCTTCTCCGTAGATGCTTGAGAGGACCACTTTTCCGTCCCGGTCGTATATCTTGGTTGCCTGGTTTATTTCGTTATCGGTGAATCTTTCCGGCCGGGGGAGGTCCCTGGTGTAAACAAAGAACAGCGTGGCCGCGGCGATGATCCCGAAAATTATCGTCCCAAGGATCAGTTTGAGAATAAAAAACAGGCCCCTTCCCAGACCGTTGATCGTTTGATAGACTTTTAAAAATCTTTTTCTTTGCGCCATTTTTGTTTCCGCTAGTTCGTTGCGGCTGATTTATTTTACCACGGCGGGTTAAAACATCAACCCCGTTAGAAATTCTAAATTCCAAGGTTCTCCCGGAAAACCGTTGTTTTTCAGTTATACGAAGGACCTTCTCTCCTCCTGGTTTTTAGAATTTCTAACGGGGTCAACCCTGCCGGACAGGTGCTCCTTTATCCGATGGCAGGGCCCCTTAAATGGATCGGTTTTGCTTTATTGAGGGGATAGGCCAGACGGGAGAGCGGCGGATTTTTACAAAAAGCGTTGATTGGGCTAAAATTAAAAAGCGGCTCCATTGGGAGGCTTTGTCGTTTGGGCTTCCGTTCAAATCCGCTTTAATATGCCAGTATAAAGATAATAGCTAAAATTATGGACAAGAAAGAGAAAATAAAAGAGATATTGACCAGGGGAGTGGAGCAGATCGTTGACAGAGACCATCTGGAGCAAATGCTGCTGGCCGGAGAGCCTATAAATGTTAAACATGGCGTCGACCCTACGGGTCCGCGGATACACCTTGGCCGTGCCGCCCAACTTCTTAAACTCAGGGATTTTCAGGACATGGGGCACAAGGTCACCCTGATCATCGGGGATTTTACCGCCCAGATCGGCGACGCTTCAGATAAAACCGCGATGAGACAGCCTATCTCCGAAGAGAAGATCAGGGAGAACATGGTTGATTATTTGCCGCAGATAGGAAGGGTTTTGGACCTGGAGAAGACAAAAATATACTATAATAGCGAGTGGCTGAGCCGTTTAACGGTGAAAAACCTGTTTTTGATCGCTCAAAATTTTACGGCCCAGCAGATGATCCAAAGGAGGAATTTTAAAGAGAGGTGGGAGCAAGAAAAGCCGATAGGATTTCATGAGCTTCTTTACCCGATGTTCCAGGGATATGATTCCGTGGCGATCAGGTCCGATCTTGAGATCGGAGGGTACGACCAGCTTTTCAACCTCCAGACAGGCAGGACCGTCCAGAAATTTTTTGGCCAAAAACCCCAGGATATCATGACCTTGAAAATGATCTATGGTCTGGACGGCAGGAAGATGTCGACCAGCTGGGGGAACGTTATCAACATAGCCGATGACGCCCAACAGATGTACGGGCTGGTAATGTCTATGCGCGATGAGCAAATGTTCGATTATTTCGAGCTTTGCACTCGCGTTCCGATGGAAAAAATTTCAGAGATGAAAAAGGATTACGACGGCGGGAAGGCGAACCCTCGGGATATTAAAAAAGAATTAGCGAAAGAAATAGTGTCCGTCTTCCACGGGAAAGAGGACGCTGTCTGCGCGGGAAAAGAGTTCGAAAATATTTTTAAGGACAAGGGGCTTCCTTCCGAGATACCCCAAGAAGAGATAGAGGAAGAGGAGATGGGGATATTGGATCTTCTTGTCTCTTTGAAGCTTGCCGGTTCAAAGTCGGACGCCAAACGGCTGGTCTCTCAAAAAGGAGTGAAGATGGGGTTTGGAGAGGGAGAATTGAAGGTCAAAGACGACTGGCAGGCGAAGATAAAAGCGGAAGAGGGCCTGATCGTCCAAGTTGGCAAAAGGAAGTTCGCCAAGATCAAAAAAAAGAACTAGTTTTTTAAAAGCTTTAAGGAATCGCAGCCGCAGATCGCAGCCGCCAAAGCGTCCGCCGCGTCGTCGGGTTTTGGCAGCTCTTTCAATCTCAAAAGGATTTGGACCATTTTTTGTACTTGGAGCTTTTCCGCCCGGCCATAACCGCAGACGCATGTTTTTATTTGAAGCGGAGTGAATTCAAGGACTTGGACGCCTTTTTTTGCCGCTTCCAACAAAACAACACCGCGCGCTTGGCTGACGGGGAGCGCCGTTTTGAGGTTTTTGAAAAAAAAGAGGCTTTCAACGACGATGATCTTGGGCTCGTATTCCTCTATTATCTTTATCAGTTCGGAGCTTATCTGCGCCAGTCTTTGGCCCATCTCTTTTTTGGGGCTGGTTTTGATCACGCCGTAATCGACACAGGATTGGATCTTTCCTTTCCCGGTTTTTTTGATGTTGTTCTCAACAACGCCGTATCCGGTGGTGGCTGTGCCTGGATCGATCCCAAGAACTATCATTTATATTTTAGAATTTTAGATTGGAGTAAGCTCTGGAGATGTCGTCGTTGGCTTCAAGGTCTTCCAAGAGTTTTTGGTTCGAGGCCATTGTTTTTTCGTCTGCACTTACCTCTTCTTTGGCAAACCATCCCAAAGAGGACTCTTCGGTCTTTATGCCTTTGGCTTCAACGCTTTTTTTGACCTGATCAAGCTCTTCCGCCCTAGTGAACACTTCCAAGATGTCTTCGTCCCAGCTGGTATTCTCTGCTCCGGACTCGATAATAGCCATCTCCAGATCGTCTTTGGATTGGTGCTCGGGGGATTGGGCTTTCATATCTACGACCATATACCCTTTGTGTTCGAACATCCAGCGGATCGCTCCTTCGTTGACGAGCTTTCCGTTATTTCTGTTCAAGGCTATCCTGGCTTCGCTTAACGCGCGGTTCTTGTTGTCGGTGATCCCTTCGGCGATTATTGCTATCCCGTTCGGGCCGTAAGCTTCGATCGAGAACTCTTCCAGCGTCGCGCCCGGCAGCTTGCCGGCGCCTCTTAAAATGGCGCGTTCAATGTTCTCGCGAGGCATATTGAACTCGTGGGCTCTGTCGATGGCCGATTTCAGTTTAGCGTTGGTTTCCGGATTGTCGCCGGTTTTGGCCGCGATAGAAACCTCTCTCGCCAATTTGGAAAAAACCGAGCTTCTTTGCGCGTCGGCTAAACCTTTTTTATGTTTTATACCTGCCCAGTGGGAATGACCGCTCATAGTGTTTGTTTGCCCGCCGTAGTCCCGCAGGCTTGCGGGACGGAGGAGGGCTTTTAGTTTCTTATTTGTTGTAGGCTCCTTTTTAAAAGTATAATAGTTGCTCCGCTAAAAATTGCAAGCCCGAAAGCGATCGTCCATGCTTTTGCCTTGATCGGTCCGGTTTTCCCTTTTTGCCCGTCCAGACTGGCCGAAAGGCTGGTTTTTTGGACTGATCCGTCTTTTTCTGTCCTTTCAAGGGAATTTGCCTCTTTTTGTTTTTTGGCCGCTCCCGTGCTGTTTTTTTCTCCCGGCGTCCCTCCGTCGGCCAGGCTTGTCTGCCAATTAACGGCCGTTTCGCCGCCTTTCCCGGGATCGATCCTTTCCATCGTCTGTTTCGTTTTGTTGTTTCCTCCGAACCAGCCGCCGGAACAATCTACTTTTTCCGCCAAAGAACCGTCCTTGCGATATAAGCTCAGTTCGGCCCCATTATTGTTCAGAGACCCTTTAAATATCTGATCTGCCTTAACCAATGGCAGGGCGTTGTCGTCGGTCCTTTCTAAAATATAAAAACCCTTTGCAGGGATGGCGCCTTCGAGCTGTATGGTCAAAGAACCTTTGGCCTTGAGGCTCCAGCCGTTTAAGTTTATACCATAATCGGCGTTATTGTAAAGCTCCAGCCATTCATCGGTTGCCGAATTTTGCGTTCCCATCCAAGATATTTCGCTTACCACCACAGAGAGGCCGTCCTCCGGGGCCGAAAGGGCGGGAAAGCCGGGCAAGAGCCAAGCGAGGGATATCAGAGCAAATAAAATTGTTGGTCTTGCTGCCATTTGATGTTCAAATGCTCGTAAGCCGTTTTTGTGGCGACCCTGCCCTGAGTTGTCCTCTCGACCAGGCCAAGCTGCATAAGGTAAGGTTCGTACAGATTAAGGATGGTATCTTCCTCTTCCGCTGAAGCGGCGGCCAAAGATTTCAACCCCACCGGCCCGCCTTGGAACTTGTTTATAAGTATCCCCAGCAGCCGCCGGTCGGACGGCCCAAGGCCCAGCTTGTCTATCTCGAGGAACCCTAAAGATTCTTGGACTATATCTTTAGTAATGATCCCTCTGCCTTCCACTTGGGCGAAATCCCTTACTCTTTTTAAAAGATTGTTTGCGATGCGCGGAGTGAAGCGGGAGCTGCGGGCCAGGATATTCAGAGCGCTTGGTTCGATCTTGACCCCGAGGATATCGGCTGACCTTTGCAGTATTTTTTCCAGTTCGGCGTCTTCATAAAAATTAAGCTGGAAAACTCCTCCGAATCTGCTGCGCAGGGGAGGGGAAACCAAACCGACGCGCGTGGTGGCCCCTATAAGAGTGAAATGAGGGAGATTAAGTTCCAGCGTCCTGGCCATCGGGCCCTTCCCAAGCACTATGTTCAGGCGGAAGTCTTCTATCGCGGGATAGAGATATTCTTCTATCGTTTTGCAAACCCTGTGGATCTCGTCGATAAAAAGAACGTCTCCTTCCGAAAGGCTGGTCAAAAGCGCGGCCAGGTCTCCGGTTTTCTCGATCGCCGGCCCGGAAGTGATCTTTATGTTGGAATTTAATTCTCTGGCAATAAGATAGGCCAGGCTTGTTTTTCCCAGCCCCGCGTTGCCGTAAAAAAGGAGATGGTCGGGAGCTTCTTTCCTTTCTTTGGCCGCATCGATCATCACCTTAACGTTCTTTTTTATCTTTTCTTGTCCGATGTATTCGCCCCAAGACTGAGGCCTCAAAGTGGAGTCTATCTTTTCGTCCGGCTCTTCAATTGTTATATCTCTCTTGACAGACATTTTGGATTGTTTTATATTAGGTAGGTTAAAACAACTTCTCGACTGGGGGTAGGGATTTCTTCTGATTTGGACGACCTGGATCCGTCTGGGCCGCTCCTCAAAGAAATTCTACCTTAGTAAGCCTATACTAAAGTCCCCCAGTCAAGGGGTTGTTTTTTTATAGGCTTGTATCTTATATATACCCTTCAATTTTCTTTTGGGCAAAGAGGGCTCGCCGCATTTTTTAACCGACCGCTTTTTCGACTTCGTCTATAGTGGTGAGCCGTTCCAAAACTTTTAAGAATCCGTCGGTTTTCATCGGGACCATTCCTTTCTCCTTGGCTTTTTTGGCCAGATCGGAGATCGTCGGGTTTGTGGCTATAAAATTTTCTATGTCGCTGTCTCTGCGGAAGGCTTCGTATATGCCGATCCTCCCTTTATAGCCGGTAAAGTTGCAATGCTCGCAGCCCTTGGCATCGTAAACCACGAAGTTGCTTAAGCCGGAGTATCCTTTTAATAGGTCTGCCGGAGCATCAGCCAGGGCTTCTTGCATTTTTTTCTCTTCTTCCGGTGTTGCCGGGCGCGGCTGACCGCATTCCTTGCAGACCTTTCTGATCAATCGCTGGGCGATTATCAAATTGATCGCCGGCCCGATAGTGTAAGATTTGGCTCCCAGGCTGGTCAAGCGGGCGATAGTGCCGGCCGCGTCGTTGGTGTGCAGGGTGCTGAAAACCAAATGGCCCGTTAAGGCCGCTTGAAGAGCAATGTCGGTCGTTTCCAGGTCTCTGATCTCTCCGACCAGGATGACGTCCGGGTCTTGGCGGACGATGGATTTCAGTCCCGAGGCGAAATTATATCCCTTCTCCGGGGCCACTTGCGTCTGGGAGACGTCGTCCAGATGGTATTCGATAGGATCTTCAATGGTGATGATCTTTGTTTCCGGGCTGCGTATCTTTTTCAAAAAGGCGTAAAGAGTGGTTGTCTTTCCCGACCCGGTCGGACCGGTGACAATGATCATCCCATTTGGTTTTTCTATTTCCTTGCTGAATATTTCATACAGGTCCTTTCTCAGCCCCAAGTCTTCTATGTTGATCAGGCTTTTCGGGTTCAACACCCTGAGAACGGCCGTTTCCCCGTATTGGGTGGGGAGTGTCGAGGCCCTGATCTCTATTTTTTCATCGGGCATTTCTATTGAAAACCGTCCGTCTTGAGGTTTGTCCTCGACGTTTAATTTGACGCCCGACAAGAGTTTTATCCTTGATATCAAAGAGGCCTGTTTCGAAGGCTCAAAGATCAAAGCATCGTGCAAAGACCCGTCAAGCCTTACTCTCAACTTCGCCTGGCCCTCTTGAGCCTCAAGATGAAGGTCCGAACATCCGAGAATGACGGCTCCGGCCAGTATCGTTTTTAGAACGGTAGAGGTGTCTTCTCCCAAAGATGAGGATACGGCTTCTTTCATCTGGGTCAGGCTTTTGACCCTGCCGGATAGATCGTCTAAAAAGTCTTTCTCGATTTGGATCTTTCCGCTGGCTTGTTGCATGGGTTTTTGAGATCTATTATTTTATTTGTTAATAGCATTAAGTACTTCTTTTTGGGCTGTTGCCGGGTCCGAGCTTCCGGCCGGGAAAAGGGTGCCGTTGCCTTTATTCTGGCCGTTAAATATCCGGCCGATCCTTTTTGCCGTCTCTTCGTTTTCAGAATAGAATATTCCCATTGTTTTTTTCTCCGCGTTTTCCGGACAGCTTTCCCACAGAAGCAAGAAAGACGGGGGATTGAAGCAGGACTTCAGCTTTTCGACGACAAACCCCAAGTCTTTTGAAGAGGCCTCGGCCAGGCAGAAATCTTTTGCCGTCAAGATAGAGCAGAAAATGTCGCAGCCGCAAGGTTCGAGCTTTTTCAGGGTCCTGTCCAGCAGCCTTTTTCCGGCCGGATTTGCCTCTCCGACGCCAAGGATCAGAGACAGGTCTCCGCCCCTTTTTATCGTCCAAGCAAAAAAAGGAAGCGCCTTCCGTCCGTTTTTTTTGCCGGCGGTTTTTAAAAGCGACCCGGCTCCATATAAGAGGGAGCTGGCGGCGTTGTCGTCAACAATATTCTGGTCGAGGTTTCTTAGAAAATAAGCGCAAACCTGGGACAAAGAGGAAAAATCCTTGAGGATGTTGAAATCGGCATATTTTTGGTTGAGAGGGCTATTGTCGATGTTGATCATTTTTATATCGAGGGGGATCCGGGCCGAGAGGAACTCCGACCCTTTCTCGACATCTTGAAAGGCCGGCATCCCAAGAACTATCACCAGGTCCGGTTTTGGGAAATCGGGAGAAGGGAGCTCCGCCGCCTCATGGTCCGCGATCGTTTTAAAGGATAGGTCGCTGGCGCTGATGTCGTCTTCTCTCGGTTTGAGATACAAATTGACCTCTCCTTCTTTCTTTTCGTAATAGATCTCGGATATGTCTTTTTTAAGGGAGATCAAAAAAGTTTTTTTCGCCGGTTTTTTGAAGCGGTCCGCTATCTTCCGGGGAATTTCCGGGATGGTGGGGATGTTTACATTCTTGCCAATATTTTTTAAACTAAAAAACAGCGCTAAAGCCGCGCCGGTCGCATCCTGGCTTGGATCGTTCTGAGTCAATATAGTTATGTTCTCAGCACCGTAAACGGCCTTTTTGAGGCCTTTAAAATCTTCCATATTCTTCATCCAAAGTACTTTATTTTTTCGCAAAAGTCAATTTGAAAAATGTTCGGCGTTGAAAATGGAAATCAAGACATCGGGATATAAAAAAACCCAGGATCTGGGCAAGATCTTTGCCCAGGAAGTCCTAAGAAAGGGCCCTCAAAAAGGCGCCGTTGTTTTGGCTTTGGAAGGAGACCTGGGGGGAGGCAAAACCACCTTCGCCCAAGGTTTTGCCAAAGGATTGGGCATTAAAGAAAAAGTGGCCAGCCCGACCTTCGTCATTTTTAAAAAATTCAAAATAAGGAACGGCCGCCTCCATGGATCGCCAAAATCTTCGTTTTTTGAAAATTTTTATCATTTTGACTGTTATCGCCTCTCGGGAGAGAAAGACGCTTTAAGTTTGGGGTTTGAAGAGATCGTCTCGTCTCCAAAAAATATCGTGCTATTGGAGTGGGCTAAGAATATAGATAAGTCCGTTCCGCAAGAGGCCATTTGGCTGAAGTTCGATTTCGTGAGCAAGAACAAAAGAACGGTGATTTTGAGCGAGAACAAGGAGAGCAAGCGATGCAAAAAAGAAATGGAGAAAGAAATAATATCCGGCAACTAATTTTTAATTAACCTAATTGTTCTAATTTCTAATCAAACCCCAATGACCCAATGCCTAAAATCGAAAACGGTTTGGGATTTAGAAATTAGGTAATTAGAAATTCACACGGTTATGGCCTCCAACGAGAATACATTGCTCATCATCGACGGGAACGCGATCGTCCATCGCGCTTATCATGCCTTGCCGCCGCTAACCAATAAAAAAGGCCAGCAGCTCGGAGCGGTATACGGTTTTTTATTGGCTTTTTTCAAATCATTAAAAGATTTCGAACCCAAATACATTACGGCTTGTTTCGATTTCCCCGCCCCCACTTTCAGGAAGGAGATATTCAAGGATTACAAAGCTCAGCGGCCCAAAGCCGATCAGGAGCTTTACGACCAGATCCCGCTCGTAAAGAAAACGCTGGAAGACCTTGGAGTGATGGTTTTGGAAGAGAGGGGGTTCGAGGCGGATGACCTTATCGGGACCGTTGCCAGCATGGCGTCAAAAGAGGGAGGCGGGATCGGGAACATGATCTTGAGCGGAGACAACGACGTCCTGCAATTGGTGGGTGAAAACACATCGGCCTGCATTTTAAGAAAGGGGGTAAAAGATGCGGCGATATTCGACCAAGGGTCGGTTTTTGAAAAATACGGCCTTCAGCCCGCCCAGCTTGTCGACTATAAAGCTTTGCGAGGAGACCCGACAGACAATATTTCCGGCGTAAAAGGTATCGGCCCGAAGACAGCCACAGAGCTTTTGCGGAATTTCCATTCCCTGGACCGGCTTTATGAAGAGCTGGAAAACGGATCTGCGGGATCCGGAAAAATAAGCGAGAAGATGAAGGAGATGCTTTTGTGCCAGAAAGAAAAATGCCTTACGAGCAAGATCTTGGCCAGGATAAAAACAGACGTCCCTGTCGAATTCAACTTGGCTCTTTGCAGATGGCAGGGGATAGACAAAGAAAGGACGGCTGTTATTTTGGAAAATTTCGAATTTTTCAGCTTGGTCAAGCGCCTTCTCGGCCCGGAAGCCGGTGCGCCATCGACCAATCCACCTCCAGACTTTAAAAAAAATTTAAAATTATGGTAGAATAGTAAAAGATTCATAAATTTTTTATTGTTGACGGGACGCCAAGATGAAATTCAATTCGCTGCATTTTAAAATGATCGGAGGGATAGTTCTTTTTTGTTCGCTTGTTTTTTCCCTGGTATTTTATCTCGTCGTTTTTTATCAAAGAGAGGTCTTTTCCCGCGCGGCGGCGGTAGGGATGGCTTTCCCCCAGCACTCTTTTGAGTTCATCCAGGAGAGGGTCCTTTTATCCATGGTTTTCGGGATCGTCCTTTTGGCTTTGGTCCTTTTTCTTTTTTTAAATGCGATAGTCATCCGCCCGATCAAAGAGCTCAAAAGAGGGGTTGGTTTTTTCGCTAAAGGCAAATTCGACTATGAGATCAAAAAAATATCTTCCGACGAGATAGGCGACCTGGCGGGAGAATTGAACGAAATGTCCAAAGAGCTTTATAAATCTTACGACTCCCTCGAGGATGCCATTAGCCAAAGGACAAAGGAGCTTGAAGATTCCCGTACCGTTTTAGAGATAAAGATCCGGGCCAGGACGCGCCAGCTTCAGGAGATGAACGACAGCCTTGAAAAGCAAGTCAAAGAGAAAACATTGGAACTGCAGGAGAAGCTGGGCGATCTGGAAAGGTTCAATAAGCTTATGGTGGACAGAGAGATGAGAATGATAGAGTTAAAAAACGAGGTCCAAAAACTAAGGGACAAGGCGGATAAAGCGTTAAAATAAAATAGAACCATGGACCCCCAAGAAGAGAAAAAAAATATCGGAGCCGGCCCGGGAGATCCCCAGGAAACAGAAAGCGACCTAAGGCAGGCGCGCAGCGCCCTTTTGAACATATTGGACGATACGGAAATGGCGAGAAGGCTAGCCGTCGAGGAGAGGAATAAAACGCTGGCGATCGTCCAAAATTTTTCCGATGCTATTCTTGTGTTCGACGAAGAAAACAGTCTTGAACTGATCAACCCTCTGGCCGAAGAATTTTTGGGAGTGAAGGAAGAGGACATTTTAAGAAAAAAAATAGAGGACCTTCTGAACCTGCCGAAAACCAGGGCTTTGATGGAGGTTCTCGATATGTCGGGAAAAGATTCCATCGAAAAGGTTTTCAGAAAGGAGTTTATGATGAGGCCGGATTTTTATTTGGAAATAACGACCGTCCCGTTGGTTATGGACTCTCGAGCCAAAGGAACGCTGATCGTTCTGCACGATATCACCAGGGAAAAGAACATTGAAAGGATGAAGACGGAATTTGTCTCAATTTCGGCTCATCAGCTCAGGACCCCGTTGTCGGCGATCAAATGGACGCTGAGGATGCTGCTGGACAGCGACGTCGGACCGGTCACTCCCGAACAGAGAGAGGTTTTGGAAAAAAGCTATTCGAGCAACGAAAGGATGATCAACTTAGTCAACGATCTTTTGAACGTTAGCCGCATCGAAGAGGGCAGATTTTTATATAAGCCCGAGCCGGCCCAGCTGGAGGAGGTTATCGGCGCCGCGGTGGACGCCCTTCAAGAAGATGCGAAAAGAAGGGGCCTGTCCCTGGTTTTTAACAAAAATAAAGACCTTTTGCCGATGGTCAAGCTGGACAAAGAGAAAATGAAGCTGGCTCTGGATAACCTGGTGAACAATGCCTTGAAATACAACACTACAAAGAAGGGAAAGATAGAGGTCTCGTTGGAAAAATTAGACGGAAAACAGGCGCAGATCGTTGTCAGAGACAATGGGCTGGGGATACCGACTCCCCAGCAGTCCAGGATATTCACCAAATTTTTCAGAGGGGAAAACGTGGTTAGGCTGGAGGTCGATGGATCCGGCCTAGGCCTTTATACAACGAAGAACATTATCGAGGCTCACGGGGGAAAAATCTGGTTCGAATCGAAGCAAGGAGAGGGAACAGCTTTTTTTATAGCCCTTCCCTTCGCTTAAGATGTGGATAAATTGTTTGTAAAAAAGGCAGAAAACGGTAAGATATAAATAATATTTCAATTTAATTTTTCAGGTTATGGCGAAAAAAATCTTGATCATCGAAGACGAGGATATAATGCGCAACTTGTTGGACAAAAAACTTCAGGCAGCCGGTTATCAGATATCCACGGCGAAAGACGGCCAAGAAGGTTTCGATCTTTTGAAAAAAGAAAGTTTCGATCTGGTGCTTTCAGATATCATAATGCCCAAAATGGGAGGGTTTGAAGTAATGGAAAAAATGAACCTGGACCCCGTATTGAAAAACATACCGATCATCGTAGTTTCCAACTCCGGCCAGCCGGTGGAACTGGACCAGGCTAAAAGGTTTGGCGCCAAGGATTGGCTCGTGAAGACGGAATTCGATCCCCAAGAGGTCATCGTCAAAATAAAAAAATTATTAGGAGAGTAAACCATATGCCTCACAAAATTTTATTAGTCGAAGACGACCGATTCTTGAGAGAACTGATGAGCCAAAAACTTATAAAGATGGGATACGACCTGATCGCCGCGGTCGATGGAGAGGAAGGAGTGGAAAAAGCGAAATCGGAAAAACCGGAAATAATCCTGCTGGATATCATGCTTCCAGGGATAGACGGCTTCGGGGTATTGACCCAGGTAAAAGCCGACTCGAGCATATCCGATATACCGGTAATAATGCTTTCCAACCTCGGCCAAAGAGAGGATATCGACCGGGCGTTGAAGATAGGAGCAACGGATTTTTTGGTCAAAGCCCACTTCACCCCGCAAGAGATCATCGATAAAATAGAACAATATCTTAACAGATAGGAAATGCCGGAACTTCCCGAGGTGGAGACAATAGCGGAAGAATTGAAATTAAAGGTCCTTAACGGGACCTTTATTGATCTTTGGACCGATACGGAAAAATTGATAAAATTGCCCGCGTTCGGAAAGTTCAAAAAAGAAATGATCGGGAAAAGGATCGAAAAAGTAAGCCGCCGCGGAAAAAATATCATCTTTGATCTTTCTCAAGGCAAGACCCTCTTGGTCCATCAGAAGATGACGGGCCACCTGCTTTTCGGGAAATGGGAAAAAAGCGGGAGCGGCTGGAGGTCTTTGGTTCCCGGGCCGATGGCCGATGATAAGATGAACAGCTATCTGCACCTGATATTTTGGCTTGATAGCGGCCAAATGCTTGCCTTGTCGGACCTGCGCAAATTTGCCAAAGTAGAACTGTGGAGTTCGGAAGATTTTTATAAGTCGGGATATTTTAACGAGTTGGGACCGGAGCCCTTGGATAAAAATTTTTCTCTGGAAAAGTTCGAAAACCGGCTGTCTGGAAAGCCCGGCAGGATCAAACAGGTCCTTATGGACCAGAGCGTGATCGCGGGCATCGGCAACATTTACGCGGACGAGATATTGTGGGCCGCGAAGATCAGCCCGTTCAGGCGGGCGGACAGCCTCTCTGGCCAGGAAATGAAAACCGTTTATAAAGAGATGAAAGATATTTTAAAGACGGCGATCAAGGTCAAAGGATCCAGTATGTCCGATTACAGAACCCTGTCGGGAGAGAAAGGAGGATATCAGCTGATCAGCAAAGTCTACCGCCGCGAGGGGGAGAAATGTCCGAATTGCGGAGAAACCATTAAAAGAGAGAAGATCGCCGGCCGGTCCGCCCATTACTGCCCGGTTTGCCAAAAGTGACAAGCGTAACGAGGAATTAGGAATTAGCTTGTAGCTTGTAGGAGTTTTGCTTCGCGAAAGAAAGGAAAAATATATTTTTCCTTTCCCCGCCAGAGGCGGGGCCCCTACAAGCTACAAGCTAATTCCTACAAGCTAAAATGATAATTTTTCTATACGGCCCGGATACTTACCGCAGCCGCCAAAAGTTGAAAGAAATAACTGAAAGTTACAAAAAAGCCCATAAGGGAGGGCTTAGTTTGAGTTTTTTTGACGGGCAAAGCTTCGGCTTCCAGGATTTTCGGGGACAGGCGCAGTCGATGTCGATGTTCAAAGAGAAAAAATTGATAGTTTTGAAGAACTCTTTTGAGAACAAAGGCTTCAAGGAGTTATTTTTGAAAAGCAAGGACCATTTTTTAAAGTCGGATGACATAATCGTCTTTTTCGAGGAGGGAAAATTGCCGGCAAAAGACGCTTTAGCCGGTTTTTTGAAAGAGAAGGCGGATAAGAGCCAGGAATTTGATCTCCTTTCCGGCGCGCAATTGAAAAACTGGGTCAGGAAAGAATTTAGCCGCTTGGGCGCCGAAGCTGAGCCGGAAGCGGTCGAAAAACTGGCCAGGGAGGTCGGCGGAGACCTTTGGCAGATGTCCAACGAAATAGCGAAACTTGCCAGTTTTAATACCAAAGAAAGAATAGCCGTTAAGGATGTCGATCTGCTGGTCAGGCCGAAAGTTGAAACGGACATTTTCAAGACCATAGATTTTATCGCTCAAAAAGACAAAAAGTCCGCTTTTCTTCTTATCAAAAAACACTTGGAAAAAGGAGATGCCCCCTTTTACATTTTTTCCATGATAAATTTTCAATTCAGGAACCTGCTGGTGGTCAAGGCGAAGGCCCAAGAAGAAGGCTCTTCTTCCGGCCAATTCAACGTTTGGGCCAAAGAACTCGGTATGCATCCGTTCGTCCTGAGGAAGGCCTACGATCAATCCCAAGCCTTTGCCCTTGAAGATCTGAAAAAGATCTATCAAAAGATATTCAAGGTGGACCTCGCAACAAAAACCGGGGAGCTGTCCCCGGAAGTTGCTTTGGATATTTTTATCGCCCAGCTTTAGTTTACTTTCCGACTTTGGCGGCTGCCAAAGAAATTCTTGATTTTCTGCGGCTGGCGTTGTTCTTTTTAATGATGCCGACTTTGGCGGCCTTGTCCAAGGCTTTATAAACTTCGGGCAAAACTTCTTGCAGTTCTTTGTTTTTCTTTCCCGCCGTCAAAATTCTCACCTTTTTTAAGGCTTCTTTGAGGTTCTTTTTGTATTCCAGGTTTCCTTCATTTCTTTTTACGGACTGGCGGTGGGCTTTCTTGGCTGATTTTGTTATTGCCATATTCTATTTGGTATATTTGTTGATTTAACGGTTAACGAAAAAATCATAGCATAAACGCCTAAATTAGGCAACCTAGCGTCAAAATCCAAATGCCAAAATCCAAATTTCAAATAAAGATCAAAATCCAAAACGATTTTCGAGCCTTGGATTTTAGATTTGATTTGACATTTGAGCTTTGAAATTTGAATCTTAAGACAGATGGGACTCCTTTGGGCTTTGTCTTTAGAGAAGATAGCAAGGTTTTTTGCGATAATGTATAATATAGCCAATGTTCAACTATATTTCCGGTATTGTCACGGATAAAGACAGTAAAATGGTCGTTTTGGAGGTTCAGGGAATAGGATTCGAGATCTTTTGCTCGCAAAAGGCCATAGAAGGATCGGCGATAGGCCAAAAAGCCAAGATATATACTTTTTTGAGCGTCAGCGAGCGGGCCCTGGAGCTTTACGGATTTTTGACCGCCGAAGAATTGGAATCGTTCAAAGTTTTGAATGACATTTCCGGTATCGGCCCGAAAACGGCTTTGGGTTTGGCCGCCATCGGCCCAATGGAAACCATTAAAGAAACCTTGGAGCAGGGGAAGATCCCGCCGGAGGTTAAAGGCATCGGTCCGAAAAGGCTGCAGAAGATCCTGCTGGAATTGACCGGGAAGATACAGGAGATATCGAAACAA
>JBBABQ010000002.1:0-45277 GCA_041657565.1 Minisyncoccota bacterium
ATTGGAAGTCGATTCTTTAATATATAACGATGATTGTACGATGAACGCGGAAAGGTCTTGCGCGAAAATTTTGGAAATAAAACCAAGATTTATAGTGATCGGCGGTTCGGTGATCTTATTTCCGCAGCCGGTAAAAGAATTGCGCGAGGCGTGCGACAAGGTCGGCGCCAAAATAATTTATGATGCGGCCCATGTTTTAGGATTGATCGCGGCGGGATCGTTCCAAGATCCGTTGCGCGAAGGGGCGGATATCATCACAACCTCGACGCATAAGACATTTCCCGGTCCGCAGGGGGGAATGATCTTGGGGAATGTCGACGAGGCGACGGCAAAAAAGATCCAATCGGCGGTATTCCCGCGATTTTCTTCCAATCATCATTTGCACCGCATGCCTGCCTTATACGGCGCCTTGCGCGAAATGCAAGAATTCGGGAAAGACTATGCCGCACAGATAGTAGGCAATGCTCAGGCGCTGGCCCAGGAGCTGCATAATTGCGGTTTTAATGTCTTGGCCAAAGATATCGGTTTTACCCGGTCGCATCAGGTGCTGGTGAATTGCGGCGAACCGGGATCCGGAGGCATAGCCGCCGAAAAATTGGAGCAAGCCAATATTATTTTGAATAAGAACATTATCCCGGGAGACGGCATCAACCCCAAGAATCCCCGAGGCATCCGCATCGGCGTCCAGGAGATGACGCGTTTCGGGATGAAAGAACCGGAGATGAAGCAGATAGCGAAATTTATAAAAGAGGTCGTTCTTGACGGCCGCGATCCCAAGGAGGTAGGCAAAGAAGTTTCCGATTTCCGCAAGAACTACCAAACAGCGAGGTATTGTTTCTAAAATAGTCCATTAAGGATATTTCAAAAATCGCCCCGCAAGCGTGCGGGGCGGTTTTTTGTTCGGATGGGTCCGGCTTCCTTTTTTACGCCGTCTTTTTTCAAAAAAAGAGGGCCAGTTTTTTAATGTTGCTGGCCCAGGAAGGCGGAAAATATTAGTAAAAGAGCGAATATCGCTGCCATCACGAAAGGCAGAGACAGGTCAAAATATTTCCAGTCCTTCCATTTTCTCAGATACTTCAAAACCTTTTCCAAGATAATGCTTTCTTGGATCTTTTTTACCATATCCGCCGCTATCCGTACGCTTTTCATTTCCGACATTTTTTGAGCCTCCTGATGTTTTCCTTAGAATAATTTATTGCGGCCGGTTTTGTCAAATTTTGGCCCTTCAGCTTTTTAAGAGAGCCTTTTTATTGAAAAAGATATTTACTTAAAATCCCTGTTTTTTGCTATAATGGGGGCAGGTCGGATAATCAGTAAATTTTAATATTTGAACAATAAATATGGAACAAGAGATCCAAGAAACAAAAAAAGCGGAATTCGCGCCGAAGATCTTTATCGCGATCGTTGTTTTGGCGGGGATATTTTTGGCTATCAAGGCAGCGGATGTTTTCGTAGCTTACGAAGGGCTGGCGAAGAACGCCGCTAAAGAGATCGCGGTCAGCGCAAGCGGCCAAGCTTTCATCGTTCCCGATGTCGCGCTGGTCCGGTTGGGCGTAACGACGGAAGGAGACGACATAGCGAAGATCACTTCGGAGAACACGGACAAAATGAACAAGATCATCGAAGAAGTGAAGGCGTCGGGAGTGGAAGAAAAAGATATAAAAACGGTGAATTACAGCCTGTCCCCCAGATACGATTACGTCAGAGGGACGAGAGTATCCAAGGGCTATACTCTGAGCCAGCAAATATCCATAAAAGTGAGGGATTTTGGAAAGATAGGCGAGATCATGGGAAAGGGAACTCAGAACGGAGCTAATCTGGTCGGCGATTTTCAATTTACGATAGAAGACCAGGACAGTGCCAGAAAGGCGGCCAGAGAAGATGCCATCCAAAAAGCCAAAGCTCAAGCCGAATCGATCGCCCAGCAGACCGGGATAAAATTAGGAAGGATCGTCAATGTCTATGACGGCGGATATTCTGCGGGCGTGAATTATTACAGCGCGGCCAAATACATGGAATCCAGCGCTATGGGAGCGGCCGATGTGCCCGTCCCGTCCATCGAGGCCGGCCAGCAGGAAGTGAATATTACTATAAATTTGGTTTACGAGATAAAGTAGCCGGCGTCCCAAAAAAGCTATGAACAAAAAGAGCGTTGTTCTTTTAGTATTACTATTAATGATGGCTTTTTCCGCGATCTTATTTTTGGTTTCTCGCGATTCATCCATCAATAATATTTCTGCCGCCGACAATCCTTCCCTTTCTTTCCTTCAATACTATGCCAAGCCGGGATCGTTCAAAATATCGGGAATTCGCAGCATATGTTCGAACGGCGTTCCTCAAATAACCGTCAGCTGGTCCGCCTCGAAGGGATCGGTTTCCTATACCCTCCAGCGCAAAGACCCATTGTCCTCTAGTTGGAAAGAGATGACGGAGACCGGGAATACCGGCTATACGGACCTTGCCTTTTTCCCCGGATATTCGGCGGGAAATTATGAATATCGGGTCCAAGCGAAAAATAAATACGGGACGCGCAATTCTTCTTCTTTGGAATTCGCCGTCACTCGATGCCCTGCGCCGGTCCCCGCTCCGTCCGAAGCATCTGTCAAATGGGGAGTTTATCTCCCCGGCAGTTTGAGCGAATTTGAGTCGCAAGTCGGGAAGGAAGCGGATATGCAGGCGGTTTTCGTCGGCTGGGGGGATGACGGGGAATTCCCGTCCGAATACGAGGGAGAGCTGGCTCGAAAAGAAAAAACCTTGGTCGTTTTTTGGGAGCCGACCGTTAATTATGACGCCATAGTCTCCGGCAAATGGGACGGATATATCCGCTCCTTCTCTGATAGCGCCAAGAGCTACGGCGGCCCGGTGATCCTAGCGCCTTTCCACGAGATGAACGGGAATTGGGACGTTTGGGACGGGACGGTCAACGGAAACACTCCCCAGAAATTCATTGGCGGATGGAGATACGTGCATAAATTTTTCGACGGTGTCTCGAACGTAAAATTCGGGTGGGCCGTCAATAACGAGTCTGTTCCGGATACCGCCGAGAACGCGATAGGAGCTTATTACCCGGGAGATGAATACGTCGATTATATCGGGGTGGACGGTTTTAATTTCGGGGATCCATGGCAATCTTTTTCCGAGGTCTTCGACCGGGCTTTGTCCGATGTTTCTGCCTACCGAAAGCCGGTATATATTTTTTCAATGGCTTGCGCTTCGGGACCAAAAAAAGCGGATTGGATAAAGGATGCTTTTGCCGTCCAGGTCCCCAAGCACCCTGAAGTTGCCGGATGGATCTGGTTCAATGAGAACAAGGAGGAGAATTGGCTGGTTTCTTCGGATGAAGCGTCTTTATCAGCTTTTAAGGATATCCTTCCTTAGAAGAAGGATCAAAAATGGTAATTAATTTTTTTAGTCTGATCATATATGGCAAAGCAAAATTTTAATATGGAAGAGGCTAAGGGGGCCGGGGAAGCGCTTGGCATCTCTTGGGGAGAATTCAGCGTCGACCAGTTTTGCAACGGTATGAACGTCGAGCTTGAACACGGATTTCGCGATCCGGAAACAAACGTAAGCGACGACGATCCGCTTACGACCGGGAAAATAGCTCTGGCCCACTTGAAAGAATTTCCCGATTATTACGAGCGGCTGGAGAAAATGGAAGAGGAGGCAAAAGACCATTGGAAAAACAAATAGGATATATTGGCATTAAAGCCGAAACAGCCCCGGAAGGGGCTGTTTTTTATTTTTTGCGGATCGGCTAAAGAGCTGGTATAATGGTAAAAATCAAAGATAAAAAATTCCCGGCCTGCGATCTTTCGAGGCCGGATATTCGCGGAAAGAATATGGATATCAAAGAAATTGCGCCGAAGATCTGGAATTTCAAGATCATAGGCGGGCAGAACGCCTGGGAAGAAGTGGCTTACTCGGCTCGAATGAGCGGAGTGCCTCCGATCATAACGGGCGAGAATATTTTTCGAATGATCGTCGAAAACGATTATGGATCGGCTTTGGAGCATATTATCGTGAAGTTCGATATAAAAATAAGCAAAGGCAACGCCCCTGAACTTTTAGAGCATCGCATGGCCAGCCATAGCGGATTTTCGACCAGATATCTCGAGGCCAGCAAGGGGACGGAAGCCGGCCGGCAGGAACAAGAAAATTTGCCGATGTCGTTCAAAGAAGCGGAGGAGATATACGAGATCATCGTTCCATGGCATCTTCTTACCGGCGATCCGAAGCAAGCGGAAGAGAAAAAGAAGCTTCTGCAGGCGATCGAACAGAGCATTAATTCTTATCAATCGATGATAGCGAACGGCATTCCCAGAGAGGTTGCCCGCTATTCTTTGCCTTTTTGCAAAGCCGTCGGGATATACCACTATACGATGAACCTGCGCTCTCTTTTGAATTTCCTGTCTTTGCGTTTATGCGTGCGTGCTTCGGCCGAAATGCGCTGTATCGCCAGCCAGTTATATCTGCTTTTGGAAAGGGAGATGCCTCTGATAAAAGGTTTTGTCGGCTGCCGAGGATTCATGTCGGGAGTGTGCCCGGAAAGCGGAGTGACAGGCGTGAGGGTCGGAAAGCCTTTGAAGTTTTATCCTCCCTGCCCTTTCTGTCCGAAAGAAAGCAGCATCTATATACCTACCCGCAAAGAATTTGCCAAAGAAGGCCGCGCCCGGGGTTTCGACAAAGAGACCGCTTATAAGGTCCAAAAAGAGATATATACCCGCTGGGCGCAATGGGGATCTCATGATGTTCGGGACCAATAAAAAATGATATTCAGACAAGATCTGCTTTTTGCTTTTCGCGTTCTGATGGTAAAGATCCAGAAAAATCAATGACGGAAAATTTTACAAGCAAAAATATAATTCTTTACAAGGGAGACATCCCCGAGGATTTTTTCGAATGGATATCGCAGGTAAAGATCGTCGGGTGGGACATCGAGACGTCCGGCCTTGATTGGAAAAAGGAAAAGATCGGCACTTGCCAGCTTTACGCGCCCAATAAACCCCCGGTCATAGTCAAGATCGGGAAGACAAGGCCGAGGAATCTTTGCGAATTGCTGGCCGACGAATCGGTGAAAAAGATATTCCATTACGCTTTGTTCGATCTTCGTTTTATGGCGAGCCATTGGCAGGCGGAACCGAAGAACATCGCCTGCACGAAGGTGGCGATAAAACTTCTCGATCCGAAGCACTCCAAGAAGCACAGTCTTGCCAGCTTGCTCAAAGAAAGGATGGGAGTGATAATAGACAAAGGCGAACAATGTTCGAACTGGCTTTCGCCCAAATTGACCGAAAAACAGAAAGAATACGCCGTGAAGGACACTATCTATCTTCCGGAACTTTTGAAAAAGCTTGAAGCGGACCTGAGGTCTCAAGGTCTGCTTGACCTTGCCCGCCAATGCTGGGACCACATACCGGCGCAGGTTCAGCTGGAGATCAGAGGCATAAAAGACGTTTTCGATTATTGATAAGCAAAAATAGGACAAAAAAATGCAGGGACAAAACAGGTTGGAGATCAGAATAGGTTTGGAAGTGGAAGTGGTTTTGAAGGCCGATCAAAGAACGGGCAGGCTGACCCGCGGCATTGTTGCGGAAATCTTGACCAGCTCTCCGTTCCATCCGCACGGGATCAAGGTCCGGCTTCAGGACGGACAAGTGGGCCGGGTCCAAAACATCATTTCGAGATAAATTATTTTTTAGAAAAACTTAATGAAGATCACTTTTTTCGGAGCGGCCAGGAATGTGACCGGCTCGAAGCATTTGATACAGACCCAAGGGTTCAATCTGCTTTTGGATTGCGGAATGTATCAAGGGAGAAGAGACCAGTCCAACCAGTCGAACAGGACCCTTCCTTTTTCAAGCAAGGATATAAATGCCGTCATCCTTTCGCACGGGCATGTGGACCATAGCGGGCTGCTGCCAGTTTTGGTAAAGGAGGGATTTATGGGAAGGATCTATTGCACCGGCCCGACCGCCGAGATCACGAAGTATCTTTTAGAGGATTCCGCTTCCATCCAGGAGAAGGACTGCGATTATTTTAACAGCCACCTCAGAGAAGGAGAATCTCCGATATCTCCGATCTATACCAGCAACGAAGCGGAAAGAACTTTCGCTTATTTCGAGCCGGTCTCTTATTTCAACCGGAGCAGCGAATGGACGGAACTGAATAAAAATATCCGTTTCAAATTTTATGATGCGGGACATATACTCGGATCGGCGATAACTTTTTTGGAAATAAAGGAAGGGGGAGAGACAAAGACGCTGGTTTTTACGGGAGATCTCGGAAGAGAGAACCTTCCCATTTTGCGTTCGCCGGAAGCCGTGGAGGAAAAAGCCCAAACAATGATCATGGAATGCACTTACGGGGCAAGGGTCCATCGGCCGATCGGAGAGGTGGCGGAAAGCTTGAAAGAAGCCGTCCATTTTGCCATCCGGAAAAAAAGCAAGATAATCGTTCCGGCCTTCGCGCTCGGCAGGGCTCAGGAGCTTATTTACATAATCCATAAGCTTATAGACGAAAAATGCATCCCGAAGATCCCGATCTATTTTGACAGCCCTCTTTCCCAAAATCTTACGGCGATCTTTGCCAGATCGGCCAAATATTTCGACGAGGAGTTTTGGGAAGATTTCGGAAATCGCAGGGAAAGCCCCTTTTCTTTTGAGAATCTTCATTACGTCAGCTCTCTCGAAGAATCAAAAGCCATAAACAGGAAGCAGGGCCCTCTTATGATCATTGCCGCTTCCGGGATGGCTGAAGGCGGCAGGATATTGCACCATCTTAAAAATAGCATTGGCGATCCGAACAGCATGGTTCTTATTACCGGTTTTCAGGCCGAGAACACCCTCGGCCGAAAGATCCTTGAAGGGGTAAGTCCGGTCAGGATATTCGGCTGGAATTACGACGTGAGAGCCAAAGTCGCCGTGCTCAACGAGCTTAGCGCCCATGCCGATCAAAAGGACCTTTTATCGCGCGTTGAAGAGACCAACGGGTTGGAAAGATTGTTTCTGGTCCACGCAGAGATATCCCAAGCCATGGCTTTTAAGGATCTGGCAGGGAGTTCTTTCCCCGGGCTTCCGATAGAGATCCCGGAGCTTGGGCAGACGTTCGAAGTATGATCTTTTGCCGCTGGAAGCTTTTCCACAGTTGATCGTTTCTCTCTATGGCGAAAGGACGGCTTTCTGGTAAAATAAATGTAAGATCGCCGGCCGAAAATAAATTGATCGGACAGGAAAGAGAGATCGGGTGCCGGCCGTATTCTTTATTTTAAAAATAATTTTTTAAGAGGATATTTTTATGCAGAATAAAATAGCCAGATCTCTTTTCTTGCTGGCATTGGCCGGTTTCGGTTTTGTTTTGTTCAATGCCAAAGATCTTTCTCTGGCCAACTCGACCGCAGTTTCGGATATAAGCGTTTCCGTTTCCCCTTCTTCCGTCTACGTCGGAGGCATGGTGGAAGTGGCCGTATCGATGATCCCCGGAACCGTTTTTTCGGCGGATTCCATATCCGTAAAATTGGCCAGCCCTTCGGCTTCCGATTATGTCCTTTTAAAAGATGTGAAAAAGGATTCTTCGGGAGTTTGGCGCGGGCAAATAACCATCCCGTTGGAAGCCGAACTGGGAACGTGGAAAGTATATTTTGTCCAGGCGACGGATGCGGCGGGAGTTGTGAAGAATTATTATTACGACAGCATAAATGTTAATTTTTCCGTTGTCGGCCCTGATGGCAACGGCGGAGGCACGGTCTCTTCCTGCGATTTTGTTTATTCCGATTGGTCGGAATGCCAGAACGGTCTTCAGACGAGAACGGTCCTCTCCACGTCGCCTTCCGGATGCAATGCGGGCACGGCTGTTTTGAGCCAGGCTTGCAGCGTCTGCACTATCACATACTCGAGCTGGAGCAATTGCGTAAACGGCCAGCAGAGCCGGACCATTGCCAGTAAAGAGCCGGCCGGATGCGTTGTGAGCGGGTTGGCCCCGGTCATGACAAGAGTTTGTACGGTCTGTAATAGCTGGCAGTATTCGGATTGGGGCGTCTGCGCAGACGGCAGGCAGTCCAGGAAGATATTATATAGTTTTCCCGCCGGTTGCGTTGGGGGTAATCCGGAAATTTTAACTAGATCCTGTGAAAGCTCTTCTTGCCTGGATGAATGGACTTGCCATGCGTGGGGGGAGTGCGTGAACGGGGTTCAAAAAAGAGATTGCAGTATTTCTTTTGATTGTTTAAGCTCGGAAGATAAAGCGCCCGAAATAGAGCAAGCTTGCATATCCAGTCCGACATCGACCGTGCCTTGCCAATATGGATATTCCGAATGGGGCGTTTGCGATAACGGCAAGCAAAGGCGGACCATCGCAAGCAAGACTCCTGATGGATGCGTTGGGACGGTGGATAGCGCTTATTTGGAAAGATATTGCACGGCAACTACGTCTTCTTTGCCGGCTTGCGTCTATACTTACGGCGCTTGGAGCGATTGTTCGAACGGGAAGAAAACGAGATCCGTGGTTTCGACCTATCCGGAGAAGTGTTTGTCCGGGAATGCGATCACTGAGGCGGAATGCGAAGACCTGCCGGACTGCACTTCGGAGGATTGGAAATGCGGAGAATGGAGCGTTTGTAATTCCGACCGAAGGCAGTACAGGAGGTGTTCATTGGATTCAAATTGCGTTTCCGCTTCTGCCGTAAAACCGGCTCTTGAGCAAATTTGCGTTCAGCCGCAAGCTTCTTCAACGGCTGGCGGAGCGCAGGCCAGTGCAATAATCCCGGCGACAGGAACGACGGGAGAAGTTCAAGATGAATCTTGCGTCCGGGCCGAGCTGAAAGACCAGGGAGATTGCCAATGGTATTTGTATAAATTCAAAATAGCCGAAGAATGTTTGGGAAAAGGATTGGGCGATCAAAATAAATGCCGGGAATATTTCTTGGCCAAATATGGAAAGCCTCTGAAGTGCCAGGGAATGAGCGATGAAAAATGCGATTCTTTGATCAACGAAATAATTTTATCGGATCTGAAGAATGTTATCGTTCCGGAGATCAGGCAAACTTTAGCCGAGCTTTCCGGCAATACCGCTATGGCCGACGGAGAGAACAGGACGCTGGCCGTAAATATCGGGGATAAAGAAGGGGGGACGGTTTCCATCAGAGAAGTGAAGTTGGAGGGAATGCCTCTTTCCCGGTCGGGCGGCCGGGTTGCGGTTTCTTTGCTCCCCACGGTTGCCACCAGCCAGCAAGAAACCCTTTCGCCGGTAGCGATCGGTTTTGATTCTAACGGCAACGGCGTTCCGGATGACGCCGAAGGCCGCCTGGGTTCTTTGCCGTCGGCGGATCGGGATTCCATCACCAAAGAACAGCTGTCCGCCTTAAGCGGGATCGATCAAGCCTTGATCCGAGGAAAATCTCTGGAGCAGCCGAAATTCGGCAATGCCAGTTCGAGCGGATATTTAACGGTTTTATCTATAGGGAACGCGGTATCCGCAAGCGGCGGCGATACGGGAACTCTTAAGTTTCAGGGAAAAGCTTTGCCTGGACAGGTTGTCACTTTGTTCGTTTACAGCCCTATCCCGATAGTCTTGACCGTGAAGGCGGACCAAAACGGTAATTGGATCTACGATCTTGATAAAACCTTGATCGACGGCACCCATGAGGTTTATGCCGTGATCAACGACGAAGAAGGGCGGATAGTGGAAGCCAGCTTGCCGGCCCCGTTCTTTATCCAAGAGGCTAAAGCCGTTACGGTCAATGATTTTGTGAAGACCCAGAGCGCTGCGGCGGTTCCCGACCAATCGGCCAATTTCATAACTTTTTATTTGCTTGGGGGAGGAGCGTTCATCCTTATAATCGTCGTAGCTTTCCTGCTCTTTAGGAAAAGAGCGACAGAATGATCATGGCTGGAAAAACCCATTCCAAAATAAAATTTTTACAGGATAACAAACAGGTTGTCTATTCTCTTATTTTGATGATCGTTATTCCGGGCGCGCTGATCTTCAATACGTGGCTTTTGTCCGGATATTTCAGGAACACGGTAGACCAGAGCATCCACGATAAGGCTATCGCCATAGGCCTGTCGATCAATACGTCTTTGGCCGACAAGCTGGATTCTCCCGAAGCCGTACAATCATTTATAGATAACTGGCAGAAATACAGCGAAGAAACGAAAATGCTGGATGTAATGTATTTGGAGAAAGACAGCTTTAAGCTGGTGGCCAGCATCGACAAGGAAAGGGTCGGGGAGATCGATAGCGATCTGCCGATCGATCCGGCGGCTTGCATGATCTCTTGGAAAAACGGCAGGCCGCTCGCGCAGAAAGTTTTTTCGCAGGGAAGCAACAATCCTTATTGGCTTGTGTTGATGCCGTTGACCGATCTTCAGGGAGAAAAGAAGGCCCTTTTGGCCATGGAATTTTCGACCGATTTTGTCAGCTTCAATCTGATGGGCGCCCTCGTCAAATCTTATCTTATTTTGATGCTTACGGTAGTTTTGATAATCCTCCTTTTGTACGTTAACTCCCATCTTTTCGAGTATTCGATCCTTTACAACAAGATCAAAGAGATAGACGCGATGAAGGACGATTTTATCTCCATCGCTTCGCATGAGCTTAGGACCCCGGTCGTCGCTATCAAAGGATTCGCTTCTATGATCATAGAAGAGTCTCAAAGTTTGGCGCTGAACGAAAAAATGAGGGAATATGTGGGGATAATCAGCGCCTCGGCCGATCGTTTGGCCATGCTGATAGAAGACCTCCTGAATGTCAGCCGCATCGATCAGGGGCGGTTTAAAATGGACCTTAAAGAAATAGATGCTTGGCCGGTCATAGAAGAAACATTAAAGGAATTTACGCCTCAGGCCAATGAGAAAAAATTGGCTTTATCTTGCGTTTTGGAGCCGGGTTCTAAAACTATCGTCTTGATAGACAGGGACCGTTTTAAGCAGTCCCTGATAAATGTCATTGGCAACGCCGTCAAGTATACACCTTCCGGCAGCGTTGAGGTTCGGGCCAGAAGCAAAGGGAAGAGCTTTACCGTTACCGTCAAAGATACGGGGATAGGAATGACGGCGAAAGAAAGGGAGCATTTGTTCGATAAATTTTATCGCATCAAGAAAAAAGAAACGGAGGATATTATCGGAACCGGCTTGGGCCTTTGGATAACCAGGCAAATGATCGGTCTGATGAAAGGGAGCATATCTGTCGATTCGATAGAGAGGGTCGGCAGCCAGGTAACCATAGAGCTGCCTTTGGCCGGCTGACCTTGACTTTATTGCTATTTTATTTTGAAATGCCGGTTTCGGGCCGAAGAATGGAAAAGTATTGACAGGAGCTTTTAAAAAGAATATCAGGTTTAATAAGGCAAATTTAAAAACACGGAAATCTCTTGATGTTTGTACGGCTGTTGATCTAGGGTCGGAGCTGGTTTTAAGCTTTTTAGGCTAAAGGTCGGACGTTTAATAAAAATTAATTCAGAACAATATCAAATGAAATTTGTCTTCAAAAAGGTAAAGTTATCCGCTCTTTATGAGATCAAAGCGGCTTGTCAAGATTGTCATTTCTAGTGGATGATGCAAGACAAGAGTGTTGGTACTCTTGTCTTGCATTTTTTTTATATCTTGTTTTGAATATGTATTCCCTCTATCTCTTATCGGAGAACGTCGGTTTGCGCAAAGAAAAAAAAGGCGGAGTGCTTCTCCTGAGGAATAAAGAAGACAATTCTTTATTTTTTTATATACCGGACGATTTTGGGATTTTTTTAGAAATGAAGGAAGGGGGCCGCTGTCTTGGCGTCGATCTTTGCAAATTCAAAGACGCGGGCCGGATCATTCTGTTTTTGTCTTATATGATCAAGAACGGCATATTGGTTCACAAAAAAGATTGCTCCAAAAAAAGCGGTTGCGGCGCCAAATTCGTCGAGCTCAAGTCTGCCCCCAAGATGATCAGCCTGTTCATAACTCCAACCGTCCATTTCAGAAGATATTACGGATATGGCAACTGATAATTTTAAATTAAAGTCTCCTCTTAAGGTGACCTTGAACGTTACCAACAGGTGCAATTTCAAGTGCGTCCATTGTTATAACGGCTCTTCATCGGGATGGGAAGGAGAAGAGTTGGGTTTGGCGGAAATAAAATCCCTCTTGAAAGAGCTTAAAAAGATGGAAGTTTTTTTGATATCCGTGAACGGCGGCGAACCTTTTTTGAGGAAAGATATTTTTGAGATACTGGAAGAGATAAACCGCCTTGGTTTTGTTTCCAATATAAATACGAATGCCTCATTGGTCACGCCGGAGATCGCCAAGAGGATGTCGGAATTGGGTTTTAAAAGCGTAGACGTCTCTTTGCACGCCGATAACAGAAAGAATTTTTTACGGTTTACGGGGTCGGAATTATTCGACCAAACAGCCGCCGGGATCAAAAATCTGATCAAGGCGGGAGTTCCTCCGAGCATCGCTTTTGTAGCTACTTCCGTGAACATCAGCTGGGCGTCGGACGTTGTAAAAACGGCCGCGAACCTGGGAGTAAGATCCATGCACACAATAGTCCTGGTCGAAAGAGGCAGGGCGGCCGGGAGCGGCCTGACCGTGAAAATGGCGGACTTGAAAAAAGCTTACGACAAGCTCATCAAGCAAGGGGAAAAATATAAGGTCGATCTCTTTTTGGAATGTCCGTTCAACTTGCACGAAGGGATCGCTTCCTACGGGATGGAGGATATTGAGATGGATGGAGGCTGTTTCGGCGGAAGGTATTTAGCTTGCGTCCAGGCGAACGGAGACGTTACGCCTTGCGCCCTTTTTCCCGATTACGTGGTCGGGAACATCAAACAAAAAAAGTTTTTCGATATTTGGAATTCTTCGGAGATGTCCGCGTTGGAAGGAGGAAAGTATGAACTGCCGGAAGGATGCGGACGCTGCGAGATATTGGCAAAATGCCATGGCGGATGTCCGACATCAAGCTATTCTCCGGAGGGGTTCGTTCCGGACCATTTCTGCGTAAAAAACAAAAATAATAATTAATATATCTGATATGGCAAAAATAACATTCAATGAAGATCTTTTTTCCTTGGTCCCCTCGCCGGAAGATCCGGGAGTGGCTTTCGTTTTTAATAAGAAGGACGGTTCCATCTTCCAGATCGAAGGGGTTACCAAAGAGATAATAACCGGGCTGAAAGGCAAGAAAAAGGAGGAAGAATCTCTTGTCGACGCTTATATAGCTAAATATAAAATGGGCGCCAAGGATGTAAAAAGTTTCAGATCTTTTTTGGCTAAAGTTAAAAAAGCCAGAGTTATCATTAACTGAAAAGACCATGCCAGCCTCCAAGGAAAAAACGAAATTTTATATCCAATGGCATCTTTCCGACAGGTGCAATTTAAGATGCAAGCATTGCTACGTTTCGGAGAGGAAGACGCACCTGCCTTTACCCAAGTTAAAAGACGGCATCGACAACGTGTTAAGGCCTGTTTCCAATTGGGTTGACGAGATCAGCGTTTGTTTGTCGGGAGGGGAGCCGTTTTTATATCCTGACCTGGCAGAGATAGTCCTTCATCTTAAAAAATGGAAAAAGGTCAAAAAAATAATGTTTACCTCCAACGGGACGCTGGCCGATAAAAAACTTTTAGGCAAGATAGGGAAGCATATCGATAATATCCAAATAAGCCTGGAAGGAGGAAAAGAGGCGAACGATCAAATAAGAGGAGGCGGAGTCTACGACCTCGTAAAGAAGAATATTCCCGTATATAGATCGTTGGGATGCAAGATCGCTGTTAACATGACGGTTCACAAACTCAACTATAAGGAGATCCCGGCGGTTATAAAGTTTTGCGAGGACAATAAAGTCGATATTTTCGCAATCTCCCGCCTTGTTCCCATCGGTAGCAACAATGAGGTGGCGAAATTAATGCTTTCCAAGAAACAAACAGAAGAGATATATTCCGGCCTGGTTTTTTTGTCGAAAAAAAAGAAGCTGAAATTTTCTTTTAACAGAACCTTATGGAACATCATCGACAAAAAGATCGGCCATCCTTGTTCTGTCGGATTGAACGCGGTTGCGATATTGGCGGACGGGACGCTTTTGCCTTGCCGCAGGCTGGAAATACCGATAGGGAATTTTTTGAACGGTGATTTTGTCGACGTTTGGCTAAACTCCCCCGTTTTGAATAAATTGAGAGATCGGGGGAAAATAAAAAAATGCGGCTCTTGCGAACATTTGGAAAAATGCGGAGGATGCAGGGCCGTAGCTTACGGAAAAACCGGGGATCTTTTATCAGAAGATCCTCAGTGTTTTAAACTATGAGCATCTTTCCCAGACATGTTTCTGCGGGAGACAACGTCATTATCCATGTGAAAATGATGAATCTTTCTTCCGTCTGCTTGCCGGTCAGTTTGGATACTTATATCCAGAATAAAGACAGAGGATCAAAAAAATGGATAGTACGTGAAGGCTTTTTCCTCCTCCCTCCGGCCGAAGACGGGAAAGAAGGGGTTGTTGAAAGGTATTTTTCCGTTGCTACCGACGGGAAGATGCCGCTTGGGAGGTACGATTGCTTCACCAGTATCAAATATCTGGACAGGAAAAGCATGTCTTTGACCAAAAAAGACGACCATTTTTTTCTTGAAGAGATAACCATTTCGGTGGAAGGAAGCTCGATCATATTAAAAAACAGTTCTCCGGTCGCCGCCGGCGTTAAAATATACCGTATTGGGGGGAGTGCCACAAAAAAAATAAGGGGGCTGGGGAAGATCAAATTTCCGAGGGTAGGGTTTCTTTATGCTGTCTACGCCAACAATAGCATATTGACCTGATATTGCGGCCGCATCTTCCCTCTCGGGCAACCGTTTCCTGCAGGGCGGTTTTTTATCCATAGAACAGAGCTGTTTGCTTTGAACGGGTTTTTTGAGCTATATTTAAATCAATGGAAAATCACAGTTTGTTCGATAAGGAAGAGGTCGGCCAGGAGGTCGTTTTTTCGGTGTCGGAATACATCGAGTTTTTGAATTTGAAGATAAAGCCTTTCGAGGTGAAGATCGTCGGCGAGGTCGGCCAGGTGCAATTCGGTCCGACCGGCCATGTTTATTTTTCTCTCAAAGACGAAAAAGGAGGAGCGATGATCAATTGCATAATTTGGAAATCGAGCTATCGGACTTACGGTATCGCGCTGAAGGAAGGGATGAAGATCGCGGCTGTCGGCCGGTCCGAGATATACGCGCCGTCGGGCCGGTTGTCGTTCGTCGCCCGGATGATCTCTTTGGCCGGAGAGGGGGCGTTAAAAAAGGAATACGACCGCATAAAAGCCCTGTTGGAAAAGGAGGGGATATTCGCCGAAGAAAAGAAGAGGCCTTTGCCCCGCTATCCCCACAAGATCGGCGTCATAACTTCCCGCCAGGGAGCGGTGATCGCTGATTTTTTGAACAATTTGGGAAAATTCGGCTTCAACGTGAGGATGATCGATTCGAGGGTCGAAGGCCAGGAGGCGGTGTCGGACCTGCTGGCGTCCATCAAGTCTTTCCGAAAAAAAGACATAGAGGTTCTGGTCGTGATGCGCGGCGGCGGTTCGATGGAGTCGATGATGGCTTTCAACAATGAATTATTGGTCCGCGAGATAGCTACCTTTCCTTGTCCGGTGATAGCCGGGATCGGCCACCATAAAGATGTCCCCTTGGCCGCTTTGGCCGCGGACGCGATGGTCTCTACCCCGACGGCGGCAGCCAATTTGCTTGGCGAATCCTGGCAGAAGGCGGCGCTTCTTTTGGAACGCAGCCAGCGTCAGATAATTTCCAGCTACGAAAGGACCCTAAACAGTTCCAATATGCTTTTGCAAAGATCTTTGTCGAAGATAAAGGAATTGCATAGCCGCATTATTGGCCAGTACAGGGAGATGGAAAACAACTTGAGGCTGTTCCTTCAAAAGATCGACCAGGGTTTGGCAGCGGCCAGGATCGAGATAAAAAATAATTTTGGCAGATCTTGCAGTTCCTTTTCTTCGATGTTGAAGGCCGCGGTCCGGCAGCTGGAGTACGCCCAAAAAACAACAGCCCTTAATGATCCAGAAAGGCAGTTGAAGCTGGGCTATAGCATCGCTTCTTGCAAGGGAAAGATATTGCGAAGCGTTGCCGGAGCCAGCGAGGGAGAAGAAATGGACCTGAGGCTGTCGGACGGGGCCATCTCTTCGGAAATAAAAAAGGTTAAAAAGGATGTTTAATTTCTTTAAAAGCTATGGTGTGGCAAGCCAATTTTTAGCTCGGTGAGCTATGGTGCGGCAAAGCCAGCCTTCGCTGAAGCTACGGCTTGGCAAAGTATGGAAACAAAAAAAGAAACAAAAAATAATTTGAACGGTAATTTAAAAAAATTAGCCGAGATCACGGCCTGGTTCGACGACCAGAAAGAAGTTGACGTAGAAGAAGGATTGAAGAAGGTCAAAGAAGCGGTTTCCTTGATCAAGTCCAGCAGGGAAAGGCTTAAGGAGGTGGAGAACGAATTTGAAGAGATCAAAAAAGAGATAGACCTTGATGAAGGGAAAGAATCGGAAGAGAAGGAGGTCGAATTTTAAAAAACAAAAAACCGCTCCGCAAAATTGCGGGGCGGTTTTTTTGTTGAATCTATCCCCACGGGAATTCCCTTCCGAAATGGCCCCAAGCCGATGTCCGGCGGAATTTTATTTTTCCCAGGCTGAGGAACTCGTAAATTGCTTTAGGAGACAGATCATAGCCGATTATCTTTTCTTCTTTGCCGTCTATCTCGGCGACAGCCATTACCGGTTCTTTTTTTCCGATGGCGTAGGCAAGTTTGGTCCTGACGGTTTTCGCGCCACTTTTTTTCAACAGATCGACGGCGATGCGGCGGGCCATATAGGCCCCGCTGCGGTCGACCTTGGTCCAGTCCTTGCCGGAAAAAGAGCCTCCTCCAACGCCGATCTCCGGGCCGTAGTTATCTATCATTATTTTTCTCCCGGAAAGGCCGGAATCCGCGTCAAACCCTCCCATCTCCCATTCGCCGGCCGGGTTGATCAGATATTCTTCGGATTTTATCAAAGCGCAGACCGCTTTTTTGAGATCTTCCGTTTTTGTTTTTTGGAAGCTGGCGACGACGGTTTTTATCCGGCCGTCTTCGATCGTCACCTGCGTTTTCCCGTCGTAGGGAAACTGGCTGTAGAGTTTGTTGCAAAGCTTGCGGGCAAGCTCATATTCGAGGGGCATGAAATTATTGGTCTCGCTGGTGGCGTAGCCGATCATTATTCCCTGGTCGCCGGCGCCTCCGTTATTAACGCCTTTGGAAATGAAAGGGCTCTGCTGAGAAACGTAGATCTTCACGTTGTATTTTTGGCCGAGGATCTTTTTGATCGTGTCCTCGATGTTCAGTCTTGCTTCGCTGGTCACCTCGCCGGAAACGGAAATATTGTCATGGCCGCCCATGATCTCTATCGCTACCCGGCTTTTCGGGTCGAGTTCCAGAAAAGCGTCCAGCAATATGTCGGCCAGGTAATCGCATAGCTTGTCGGGATGCCTTGGAGAAACGAATTCGCACGTTTTTGTGTTTGCCATAAGTAAGACGGATATTTAACTTTTATTATTTTTTTAAAAAAAATCTTCCGGCAGGGAAGAATTTCAGCTTTTAAGCTAATTTATCTTTCCCCGCGCGGGGGTTGGAGTTGGCACCTTTCGGAGGATTCCGATGGTTGCCAGCGGGTCGCAGAGCCAAATCTCTCGCCGCCTTCAAGATAACTTATTCAATTTTGTTTTTTTATTATATTATATTTTTTCTTTTTTGGAAAGTTCTTGAATATTCGGGATATAAAACGAAACACCGGGGGTTAACCAGGTGTTATCGCAAGGGAGGCAGAAGATGAGGGTTTTGAGGGAGGGGATCAATTATGAAAATTGAAATAAAGTAAAAAAAAACGATAAGGCCTCTTAATATGAGAAACCTAAAAGAACATGCTGATATCCAGCTCGTGCCGTTGGGCAACAGTGTTGCAATAGGCAGGCGCGATATCAGGTAAATTTATTTTAACATCAGAGAAATTGGTGTCAAGCCTTTTTGAGAAGGCGCCAGAGCAAAGAAAAAACCGGCTGGTTTGCCGGTTTTTGTTGGCCCTATCTTAACCCAGAGCCTTCCTTGATATCATCGGACACCGCGGTCAAAGACAGCTTCTCTCCGCCTTCGGCCAAAGCTTCCACTGCCACCAGCATCATTCCTTGGCTGATGCCTTGGCCCATTTTGCGTTCGGCCAGATTGACCACGAAGACGCATTTTTTGCCGGCAAGCTGTTGCGGCTGGAAATGCTTTCTTATCCCGGCGAAGATCGTTTTCTGTCCGATCTCGGCGCCGAAGTCCACTTTGAGCTCGACGAGCTTTTCGCTCCATTCGGGAACAAGGCATTCCAGGATCTTTCCGATCCTCAAATCCGTTTTATCGAAATCCGCGTATTCGATGGTTGGTTTCATAAAATTTAACGGTCAATTCCTCCCTGCAGAGAGGGGCGATGGTTATTCATTATTAATACAACAAATGAAAATTATTTTAAATAGGAGGCCGTATTTTGCTTTTACCGGCTGATTTTCGTAAAATGAAATGCAGAGACCGCCGAGCGGCGGAAAGCGGATATCTCTCAGGAGCAGTCCGGTTGACGAGATCGTAATGCTTTTGTATGTATAGTTTGCGGCAATAATTATCAATTTAATTTTTTTAAAGAAAGCTATGTCAATGTTCGATCAATTGAAGCAGTTAAAACAGCTTAAAGATCTTCAGGATCAGATGAAGAAAGAAAAGATGGAGATGGAAAAGAACGGCGTCAGGGTCGTGGTCAACGGCAAAATGGAAATAGAGGAAATAAATTTGAACCCGGACCTGGACATAGAGCATCAGGAAAAAGCCCTTAAAGACTGCATCAACGACGCGATGCACAAAGTCCAGATGGAGATGGCCCAAAAGATGTCAAAGATGGGGATGGGAAATTTTGGCCTTTAGCCTGAAACCTGTAACTTGGAACTTGAAACCTTTTTTCTATTATCCCGCGTTTTCAATTCCAACAAAGTAATATCTAAACCATGGAAATAAGGCAAATAACGGTGGGGAAATTGCAAACCAACTGTTTTTTGCTTGTTTCCGATGGCGAAGCCGCCGTTATCGATCCGGGAGGAGAACCGCAAAAGATCCTTTCGGAATTGGAAAGAACCAAGGCGAAGTTGAAATATATCATCAACACCCACTATCATTTCGATCATACTTTTGCGGACAGGGAGATAAAAGAGGCGACCGGCGCCGAGATACTGATCCATCGGTCGGAAAAAGATTTTTTAGTGTTTGAGATGGACAGGTTCTTAGACGATGGCGAGGAAATAAAAATAGGAAAGGAGTCTCTCAAGGTTGTACATACGCCCGGTCATTCCAAGGGAGGCATCTGTTTGTTCGGAGAAGGCTTCGTTCTTTCCGGGGACACTCTTTTTAAGGGCTCTTACGGCCGGGTCGATCTTCCCGGCGGTTCTGCTGAAGAGATGGCCGCCTCACTCGAAAAACTGGCGAAGATGATCCAGCCCGGAACGGCGGTCTATCCGGGGCACGGCCAGAATTTCAAAGCCTAGCTGGCAATTTTGAGGTTTTGCCGTTGGCCGCGATATGGTAATATGTAATAGATATATATGGTATCTCTAAGCCCATACTCGATCCCTCCGCTGGCAATTTCCATTCTGTTCCTGTTTTTGGGATCGGCAATTTATTTTAAGAACAAAAGATCGGCCGCCAATACTATTTTTGCCTTGCTTTCTCTCGTCACTTTTTGGTGGCAGTTTTCCTGGTTTGTGCTTTTCAATGTCCAAGATCCGGCCTTGGCTTCGATCCTTGTCAAGGTCGGTTACATGGGAATAATATTTATTCCCGTTTTTTTCTACCATTTTTTTCTTGCGTTCATGGGAAGGGTCAAGGGGCTAGATAAATACGCGCTGTATTTTATGTACGCAGCCAGCCTTTTTTTCGAGATATCTTTGTTTTCCACGAATTTTTTTATCCAAGGATATTACGAGTATTTTTGGGGATTTTACCCCAAGGCCGGTATTCTGCATCCGGTATATCTGTTTTTTCTGACAGCCGTTTCGCTTAGGTCTGTTTTTCTTCTCTACAAGAGCTACCTCGAAGAGAAAGGCGGAGGTACCATAAAATCCAAGCAGACCAAGAATCTGCTGATCGGTCTTCTCATTTATTTCTCGGCTTCCACGGACTTTTTGGTGAATTACGGGATCGAATTCTACCCGCTCGGATTTATTTTTGTTTTCATCTGTTTGTCCATCATCGCTTACTCGATCTCCAAATATCATATGTTCGACATAAGGGTCATTTTGACCGAAATGCTTGTCGGCATTATGGCGGTCGCTTCTTTTGTTGAGGCGCTTCTTTTTCAGGATCTTTGGACCAGGATCTTCGGCTTTGGTATTTTTGCCCTGCTGTGCGTTATAGGCTATTTGCTGACCAGGTATACCTATCGGGAAGTGCGCGCCAAGGAAAATTTCGAACAAATGGTCCAAGAGCGCACTAAAGAACTGGAACAGAGCAAGAAGGTCTCCGAGGACCGCGCCGCCGAGCTGGAGAAATGGTACAAGCTCACCATCGGCCGGGAACTCCGCATGGCCGAGCTCAAGGATAAAATAAAGGAGATGGAGGATAAGAAGTAAATTTTAAAAATATGAATTTTTTCGCGATAATTTGTTTTATATGCGCTTCATTGGCTTTTTTTGCCGGTTATTCGGTTTGGATGTCCGGGTTCAGAAAAAAACTTAACCAATCTTGGGCGCTTTTTAATTTTTCCATAGCTATTTGGATGATCGGCTTGGGAGAAACAATGAACGTTGACAACGAACTCTCAGCTTTGGTGGCCCAGAAGATCCTTTATATAGGCACGATAATGATCCCTCTCTCTTTCTCTTATTTCGCCGCCTTGCTGTCCAAAAAAGAAGAAAACGCGGAGAAGCTTCTTTACATAAATTCTTCAGCAGCCGCCTTTTTCCTGGCAACGCTTTTTTTGGGAAGGTTTTTTATAGAAAAAATATTAGAAAGGACCGATTTCGGTTATTTTCCCATACAGGCCGGAACGCTTTATTATCCTTTTCTTGCTTGGTTCGCGGTGATGGTCATCTATGGTTTTGTCCTTTTGAGGGGCGGGTTGAGAAACAAGGCCGCTAGCGCGGTCGAGAAGCAGCAGATCAGCTTTATGATGTGGGGGGCGATGGTGGGATTTATCGCCGGTTCCGTTAATTTTTTGCTCGACTTCGGGATAGTTATCCCTCCGTTCTATAATCTTTTGGTCCCTTCCTATCTTTTGTTCGTCGGATACGCGATAGCGACCAAGCAATTTTTCGGGATCAAGGTGATCTTTACGGAAATGCTGGTGGTCGGGATGGGAATGATATTGATGGTTTTGCCGTTCTTCATGCCGAATTTTATTTTGCAGGTTGTAATGGTGATGGTTTTCGTTGTTTTCTGCCTGTTCGGCTATATGCTGATAAGGTCAATGTTGAAAGAGGTCAGACAGAAAGATATTCTCGCCGGGATGGTCCAGGAGCGGACCAAAGAGCTCGAAGCGAGCAAAAAGGTTGCCGAAGAAAGGGCGGCCGAACTGGAGAAATGGTATAATCTTACCATCGGCCGGGAGCTCCGTATGGCCGAATTGAAAGGCAAGATCAAAGAGATAGAGGATAAAAATAATCAGGCCAATAATTAAAATATTTATGGACCTTTATCCGGCAATTTTTTTCGTATCGGGAATATTAGCCGGTTTTGCCGGATTTTTGATCCTGGCCGCCAATATTAAAAGCCTCTTGAACCGATCTTGGTTCCTTTTCAATCTGTCCTTAATGGCTTGGCTTTTGGGTTTTGGTCTAGGTTTTACCTCCGATCCCGGGACAGCCGTTCTGGCGGAAAGGATTATGGACGGAGGGACGATCTTTATACCCGTCTCCCTTCTTTATTTTGTTCTGATCCTGACTGGCCATTATGAAAAACGGAAATTATTCGTTGCGGCCAACGCTGCCATCACGGCGGTTTTTCTGGCTTTGATGCTGTTCACAAACTTTTTTTTCGCGGGGTTGGGGGAGTTCGTGAAAGAAATGAATTATTACGTTTTTGATTATGGCTGGGCGTATTATCTTTTCTTGGTTTGGTTTGCCGCTCTCGCCGCCTACAATTTTTATTTTTTATTTTCGGAAGCGAAGAAAGAAAAGTCCGATCCGGTAAGAAAGCAACAGCTCAATTTCGTATTTTGGGGGATATTGATAACTTTCTTTTCCGGCTCTATCAATTTTTTGGTCGATTCCATCACCATACCGCTTTACTACAATCTTCTGGTTCCTTTTTATTTGGTATTTGTCGGCTATGCTATTATCAGAAATCAACTTTTTGATATAAAGGTCATTGCCACGGAGATACTGGTCGGAGCCATGGGCTTTATACTTTTGGTCTTTCCGTTTTTAATGCCAAATAACAGCCTTAGGATATCGGCGGCGATCGTTTTTGCGGTTTTTTGCCTTATAGGCTACCTGCTTGTCAAAACGACCATGGAGGAGGTTAACGCCAAGGAATCTTTAGAGTTAAAGGTGAAAGAGCGCACAAAAGAGCTGGCCCAGGCCAATAAAGGATTACTGGAGAGGCAGGCGGAAGTCGAGAAATGGTACAAACTTACCATCGGACGCGAGCTGCGCATGGCCGAGTTGAAGGATAAAATAAAAGAGTTGGGCGGAACTAAATAGAATATGATAATAGAATCGATATTGGTACTCATTTTAATAGCTGCCTACAGCCTCATGGCTGTTTTGACCTTGTTTTCGAACCCAAAGAACAGAACCAACCAATCGTTCGCCTTGATGATGCTTTTTTTAATGCTTTGGAGCGCCAGCAATTATTACGAGAACGAACCGGTGGCGCGTTCTTTCGCTCCCTTGCTCCTTCGTTTTGATTTCGCTTTCGCGATCATGCTGGGCTTTTTTTTCTTCTTTTTCTGCCTCAATTTCCCCAAGCCGGGAAGCACTAGCCTCAAAAAGAAAATAGCGGCATTATTGCCGGCGTTAGCTCTCGCCGTCCTTTCTTTTGGGGATCTGGTCATAACAAATATCCGTTTTGACGAAGGGACGATAAACAACGATGAAGGACCGCTTGGCCTTGTTTATTTCTTTTTTCTAGCTTTTTATATATTCGCCGGATGTTTGAAACTGGCCATGAGCCGCAGGAAGGCGACCGAGACCGAAAAGGTCCAGATATTTTATATCCTTTCCGGATTTTTCGTTTCGGGAACCATCGCTCTTATTTTCAATCAGCTTCTTCCGCTTTTTATGTTCGTTCCGATGGATATAGCGAGGATCGGTTTGTACGGAACCCTGATATTTTGCATTTCCGCTTCCGTTGCGATCTTGGAATACCACTTGTTCGAGATCAAACTTTTTTTAACTGAATTGTTGGTCGGGGGGATGGGGATAGCCCTCCTTCTTCTGCCTTTTTTGACAAACGATCCCAGTCTAAAGTTTTTAACTTCTTTGATATTCCTTTTCCATTGTTTCTCCGGCTATCTTTTGATCAGGGCCACAAGAAAGGAAGTGAACGAGAAGCTTTATTTAGAGGAGAAGGTCCGCGAGCGTACAGAAGAGCTTGAACAGAGCAAGAAGGTCGCCGAGGACCGCGCCGCCGAGCTGGAGAAATGGTACAAGCTCACCATCGGCCGCGAGATGCGCATGGCCGAGTTGAAGGATAAAATAAAGGAAATGGAGGACAAAAAACTATGATCAGCTATTTTGCTTTATCGGGCTTAATAAACGCCATATCGACGATTGTACTTGGCTCTTTTGTCTATCTAAAGAACAAAAGATCCCCAGTCTCCAAGACCTTCGCGGCTTTTTGTCTTAGCGTGGCCTCTTGGTCTTTCTTTTATTTCCTTTGGCTTTTCATCGGGACAACCAAAGAATCGGCCCTTTTTTACTCCACTGCCTTAAACATGGGGGCGATATTCACTCCTTCGACCTTCCTCCATTTCGTAGTTGTCTTCTTGGGGATATACGAAAAAAAGAAGCCGATCATCATTTTCGGATACCTTTTCTCTTTTGTTATTTTCCTGACGGGTTTTTTCTCTTTGTTCGTAACCGGGGTCAGAACGCAAGGATCCATCGAATGGTATCCGATACCCGGACCGTCTTATCATCCTTTCCTTGTAATGTTTGCCGGTTATGTTATATACGGCTGGTATTTGATGATAAAAACCCTCGATAAGGCCGCAGGCAAAAAAAATCTTCCGGTAATTTATATTTTGATCGGTTCGTTTGTCGGTTTTGCCGGAGGCTCAACGAATTTTTTAAATCTATATAATATTCCCATTCCGCCATACGGGAACGGCCTGGTTATTTTTATAGCCATTTTTACTTTCTTGGCGATTTCCAAATATCATCTCTTTGAGATCGGGGCCATATTAACGGAACTCCTGGTTATCATTATGGCCGGAGTTTCCCTTGTGGAGGCCTTGCTTTTCCAGGATCCCGGAAATAGGCTTTTTGGCTTGGGGGTTTTTGTTTTATTCTGTTTTTTAGGATATCTTTTGATAAGAAGCATGCAGAAAGAATTAGAAGCCAAAGACCTCCTGGAGCAGAAGGTCCAGGAGCGCACCAAAGAGCTCCAGGGTTCGAACGAAAAGCTGACAAAAACCTATGAAGAGCTTCAGGAGAGGCAAAAAGAGCTTGAAAAATGGTATAATCTTACCATTGGCCGGGAACTCCGCATGGCCGAGCTTAAAGAGAAAATAAAAGAGATAGAGGGGAAGGGCGGGAAATAGGTTTTTGCTATTTTTAAGAATTGGCCTAATTCATAAGCCGGAATATAATAATAAAATATCAATATCAATATGAAAACAATAGCCGCAATGATCATTTTTTTAAGCTCGTTCTTCTTGCTTAAAAATCTCGGCATAATACAAGTCGATTTTGATTTTTGGGGAGTGTTCTGGCCGTTGATCTTCCTAACCATCGGTTTGAAGATCCTTTTTAGCTCAAAGCCGGAGAGGAAATATACCGCTTGGGGATGGGGAGCCGGTCCCAGGTTCGACCAGAGAGATCAGGGTTGCGACTGCGAAAAACCCGATTGCAGCTGCAAGAATAGCGGAGATGATCATTCTTAATAGCCGCATGCTTGCGGTATGTTCAAACATATATGGAAGAGGAAAAATTCAATAGAGAAGAGTTTAAAGTTTCCGGGGACCAGCTGGTCGCCAAGATCAAACAGCTGGTCAACGAAGGAAACGTCCGCCGGATCATAATAAAAAAGGAGGGCGGGGAGACCTTGATGGAGCTTCCTTTGACCGTGGCGGTTGTCGGTACGGTTTTTGCTCCCATACTGGCAGCTGTCGGCGCGCTGGCGGCTTTGGTCGCGAATTGTACGATCATAGTCGAAAGGAAGAAGTAAAGCTTTGGCAGCTTTTTAGCATTCGCCCCCTGCTTCAACGGCAGGGGGTTTTGTTTGAGGATTTTACTTGGAAATAAAAAAAATGTTATAATCCCATTATGGAAAATTGCACTTTTTGCAAAATAATCAATGGAGAGATCCCGGTCGCTAAAATTTACGAGGATGAAAAGGTTTTCGCTTTTTTAGAGCTGAACCCTTTGGCCAAAGGGCATACGCTTTTAATACCCAAAAAACACGCCCGGGATATTTTTGATATCGACCAGGAAGACCTGATGAGCATTGCTTTGGCGGCGCAAAAAATATCTTTGAGGCTGACAGAGGTTTTGGGAGCGGAAGGCGTCAATTTGGTGCAGAGAAGCGGAAAGGCGGCGGAACAGGGCGTTTTTCATTTTCATTTGCATATCATCCCGCGGAAAAAGAACGACATGATAAATATGGACGGATGGTGGTTCGAAAAGGCCGAACCGGCTTCTTTTGAAGACCTGCAAGCGGCGGCCGAGAAGATCCGCTGGTAAAAATTGTTGATTTGGTATATTTTATATAAAAAATATGAAGATCATCCTAAAGAAGCCGGCAAAAAAAATCGAAAGTATCAAGAAAGGAAAAGCCTCGCCGAAAGGATCGGCCGGGAAAGTTAGAATTGCAGCCAAAACGATCGTTAAAGAAAAGAAAAAAGAGGCCAAGGAGAAGGCGAGAATAAAGAAGACCGTCGAGCGGAAAGCCCCCCAGCCGAAAGTCCAGCCCGTTAGAATCGCAGTCAAAAATGCGGCTGTTAA
This sequence comes from Minisyncoccota bacterium, assembly GCA_041657565.1. Taxonomy (GTDB): domain Bacteria; phylum Patescibacteriota; class Minisyncoccia; order Minisyncoccales; family JAQTVQ01; genus CAIMDX01. The sequence continues at coordinate 26,179 of JBBABQ010000002.1, forward strand.
AATTCCGACCAGCCAAGCAGTAGAGGGAAAAGAAGGGGATGTCGATGTAAAAAAGGTAGAGGTCAGGGTCATAGGAATAGGCGGCGGCGGAGGAAATATAGTTTCCGAACTGTCCCAGAGACTGGACGGTTTTTCTTTGAAAAAGATAGATTTTATCGCTGCCAATACCGACATGCAAGCCCTTGAAGCGATAAATAAAAGAGCCGAGACATTTGCTTTTGGCAAGGAATTTACCAGGGGTCTTGGTACGGGCCGTAATTTTTCGATGGGAGAGGCGGCAGCCAGAAAGGAAGAAGAAAGGATAAAAGAGCTGTTTTTGGAAAAGAAAGATATGTTCATCCTCGTGTCCTCTTTGGGCGGAGGCACCGGTACGGGAGCCACTCCTGTTTTTGCCAAGATCGCCAGCGATACCAGCGCGAAAACTTTGGGGATATTTACTTTGCCATTCGCGTTCGAGGGCAAAGAGAAATTAAAAACAGCTCAAGAGGCGCTGGAGAAGATCCAAGCCAGCATGAACGCCGTTTTGGTCATTCCTAATGATAAAATATTCAAAATAACCAAAGAAGACACGCCCTTCCATTCCGCTCTTTCCCTTTTGAACAAACATATCGCCAGCTCGCTTGAAGGGCTTTTGAAAATAATTTATTTGCCCGGCCTTATCAATATCGATTGGGCCGATGTCAAGGCGACCTTGGAGGGCAAGGGCAAGTCCGCTTATCTTAACGTCGCTCAGCTTTCCGGGAAGGACAATCTGGATGAATTTTCGAAGAACCTTTTAGCCGATCCTATTTTGGATTATAATTTTTCCCAAGCGGAGAGCATTCTTTTCAATATAGAAAGTTCTAAAAATATTTCGCTGGAGCAAATGATGGCCGTCAGCGAAAGAATACATTCGGCCGCTCCGCAGGCGAAGATAATCTTCGGCCTTTCCCAGTCTCCGGCGATGAAGGGGGCTATCAAAGCGACGATCTTGGCCACAGGCAACAGCAGCACCCGGAGCCAAAGGGCTGCACCTCAAAGATCGCCATCCCGCAAAAAGAACCGGAAGATCCCGGCGGACGCTTTTGGGCCAAAACAAAAGATCGGCCAGCCTGGGACGGAGGGAACCGGCCAGGTCCAAGCGGATGCTGGTCCGGAGATCAAAGCGCAATTAAGGAGAAATGCCATTGAAGTGAAAAAAGCAGAGAAGGAACAGACGGAGAGAGAAGAAGAGAAGGAGAAGATATTTGAGATACCGGCTTTTTTGCGAAGAGGCCCGAAATCGGACGATAGATGATCTTCACAGCATCCGGGAAATATTTAAAATCTTAAAAGCCATCCCGATCTTTCAAGGGAAGGCAGTCTCAATAATCAGTCAGAATCAGACAATCAAAGACCTATGCAAAAACAAACAGTAAAAAAAGCGGTTTTTCCCATAGCCGGGCTGGCGACAAGATTCTTGCCATTGTCCAAGGTCGTTTCCAAGGAATTGATCCCTTTGGTCGATAAGCCGCTGATCCATTATACGGTAAAAGAAGCGGTGGATGCCGGGATAAAAGAGATAATCTTTGTGACCCGTCCCAAGCAGAAAGATGTTTTGCAGTATTTCCAGCCGGACCCGAAACTTGAGAAGATACTTGAGGACAAGAAAAAGATCGAAGAGCTGGAAGCCCTGAAAGAGATAAGAGAGATGGCCAGGGGAGTTACTTTTTCTTTTGCCATCCAAAAGGGTCCGTTCGGCGACGGCGATGCCATCTATCAGGCAAAAAATCTTGTCGGGGATGAGCCTTTCGCAGTTTTCTTTTGTGACGATATGATAGATTCAGAAGTTCCCGCCATATCGCAGATGATGGAGGTTTTCCAAACCTGCCAGCGTCCCGTGATAGCGCTCAATAAGCTCCCGCCGGAAAAACTTTATCATTACGGGGTCGCTGATGTGGAAAAAATAGCCAATTGCTTTTATAAGATAAAAAATATAGTCGAAAAACCCAAAGAAGGGCAGGCTCCTTCCGACCTGGCGATCGTTGGCCGCTTGATCTTGACCCCTGATGTTTTTGCTTACCTTAAACCGAATAAAAAAGTTCAAAAAGGCCATGATGTCTCTTTGTTGATCCCCACTCTGGGAAAAATGGCGATGGATGGAAAAGGGGTCTATGGCTATGAGTTCAAAGGAGAGTGGCTTGAGTGCGGGGATAAGCTTAGGTGGATATATTCTTTTCTTCATTTTGCGATCAAACATCCGAGCTTGGGCGAGGATGTCAAAGCTTGTTTAAGAAAGCTGAGACCGTAAATAATGGAAATCCGAGATCTTATTATCATCGGCGGCGGCCCGGCCGGGATAACCGCCGGGATCTATTCCGCAAGGCAGAAGATGAATGTTCTTTTGGTGGCTAAAAATTTTGGCGGCCAGATAATGCGTAAAGCGGTAGGGATAGAAAATTATCCGGGATTTCCGCAGATATCAAGCTTGGATCTGATACAAAAACTTGAAGAGCATTTGGAGCAATATAAAATTCCCGTTGAATTCGAAGAAGTAGCCGAACTGACGAAGTCAGACGGCTATTTTTTTATTAAGACCAAGGACCAAAATGAATTTCGGTCCAAAGCTGTAATAGTAGCTTCCGGCGCGATCCCGAGGTCGTTGAACGTTCCGGGAGAAAAAGAATTCGTTGGCAGGGGAGTAAGCTATTGCACGGCCTGCGACGGGCCGATTTTTAACAATAAAAACGTAGCGGTCGTCGGCGGCGGCAACGCGGGATTTGAAACGGCTATTTTTATGACCGGCTACGCGTCAAAGGTTTATATATTGGAGAATGGGCCAGCGGCGCGGGCGGACGCCTTCAACCAAGAAAAAGTCCGGGCGTCGGAAAAAATAGAGCTGATAATGAACGCCGAGATCAAAGAGATCGCCGGCGGGAAGATGGTGGATAAATTGGTCTACAAAGATAAAACGGACGGCGAAGAAAAGAGTATCAGCGTGGAAGGGATATTTATGGAGGTAGGTTATCAGCCCGCTTCGGCGTTTTTAGGAGGAGATCTGGCCGATTTTAACGAGAGAAGGGAGATCGAGGTCGATTTTGAGACATTCGCGACCAAGACGCCGGGATTGTTCGCGGCCGGAGATGTTAATTCCGGAAAACACAAACAGATAATAATCGCTTCCGGCCAGGGAGCGAAAGCGGCTTTGGAAGCCTATAAATATTTGCAAGAGAAGGAAAAAGAAAATAAAATATAAGCATGAGCTGTTTTATTTTTAAAATTTCCAATGCCCAAATCCCAATGCCCAATAAAATTCCAAGCCCCAATGACCAATTATCCCGTTTGGGATTTTGGATATTGGGATTTGATTGGTCATTGGATATTGGGATTTAGGATTTAATTAAGTTAATTATCATGAAAATACTATCTTTAACAGCTAGAGAAATTTTAGACTCCAGGGCTAATCCCACAGTTGAGGTCGAACTTAAAACGGAAAAAGGCGTATTTGTCGCCGGCGCCCCTTCCGGCGCTTCGACCGGAGAACACGAGGCGTGTGAGCTAAGGGACGGAGGCGTCGGCCGCGGCGGTTTGGGAGTTTTGAACGCCGTAAAAAATGTCGAGGATATAATCGCTCCGAAAATTTTAGGCCAGGCCATCGAATCCCAAAACCAGGCTGACCGCATCATGCTAGATCTTGATGGTACCGAGAACAAGTCGAAATTGGGAGCCAACGCCATAGTCGCCGTGTCTATGGCTGTCTCCCGGGCTCTAGCCGCGGAGAACGGAGTTCCGCTTTATCGATATCTTAATACGGTTTTTAATCAAAAAAGAAAGCAAACGCTGTCTTTGCCCAGGCCCTGCTTCAACGTGATAAACGGAGGGGCGCATGCGGGGAACGATCTGGACGTTCAGGAATTTATGCTGGTCCCGCAAGCCGGTTCTTTCGCGGAGAATTTGGAAATAGGCGCCGAAGTTTACAGAAGTTTGAAAATGGCCCTTAAGGAAAAGATAGGACCCGCGGCTACGAACGTCGGCGATGAAGGGGGGTTTGCCCCGTCTTTGCGCTATCCGGAACAGGCGCTGGATTTTATTTCCGATGCCGTTCAAAAATCAGGGATGCAGGAAAAGGTCAAATTCATTTTGGATGTGGCGGCTTCGCAGTTTTTCAAGGAAGATATGTACAAGACCCAAATGGATACGTTCACCAGAGAGGGACTGGCCAATTATTATTTGGACCTCATTTCCAAATATCCGATCATCGGATTGGAAGATCCTTTTGCTGAAGATGATTTCGAGGGCTGGCAGATGATCAAATCAAAAGTGGACGAAAGGGGCCTCAAAGTAACGATCGTTGGGGATGACCTGACGGTGACCAATCCGAAAAGAATAGTTCTTGCCCAAGAGAGAAAAGCTTGCGACGGGATGATAATCAAGGTCAATCAGATCGGGACCGTTTCTGAGGCGATGGAAGCGGTAGATCTGGCTAAGGAATTCGGCTGGAAAGTAATGATCTCCCATAGGTCCGGAGAGACGTGCGACGATTTCATCGCCGATCTTGCTGTCGGCGTAGGCGCTGATCTTATCAAATCGGGCGCTCCGGCCAGGGGCGAAAGGGGCGCTAAATACAACCGTTTGGCAAAGATAGAAAAAGAGCTTTAAAAAAAATAACAGAACATAATGCTCGGAATAGACCCGTCGCTCGTTCTTCAAGTTCTTACTATTTTCCTTTGGTCGGGAGCGGTTTTGAGTTTGTTTTTCGGGATGTTCACCTGGCTGCAGGATAAAAGATCTCCCATTAACATTCTTTTTGTTCTGGTCACCGCGTCTGTTTCCATTTGGCTCGGCGCAAGCGTTCCAATGCTTAACAGTTGTAAGGCAGCGGAAGCAGCCGCTTATTTTTGGGATAAAGTGGTCTATTGCGGAGTGGTTTTCATCCCTATATTTCTTCTCCATTTTTCTTTGATAATGTCGAAAGAGAAAAGGAAAATATACAAAGTCCTCTTGCCCATCGGTTATGTTCTGGCGACCGTCTTTTTGATCTCGATCTGGTTCTTCCCGCAATTTTTCATACAGGGCCTTTTCAAGTACGACTGGGGCTGCCACAGCATCGCCCAGCCCGGCCATAATCTTTTTCTGGCTTACTTTGTCGGCTATCTGCTCTTGTTCTTTTATAAGATGTTCAAGCTTTGGAGGGGTTCAAAAGATCCGGTTTTGAAAATACAAAGCAAATACATTTTTTATTCTTTCATGTTTCTGTTTGCCAGCTCCTTGGCCTTTTTGCCAGGGTATAAAATACCGGTTTTTCCCATCGCTTATATTTTCCCCTTGATCTGGGTGCTTATCCTGACCTATGCCATTACCCAGCACAGCCTTTTGAACGCCAAAGTGATTTTCGTCGACGTCCTGGCCGCCTTGGTGGTCTTTACCGTTTTGGTTTACGCTTTGCTTTCCAAGGGAACCAATGACGTTGTTATCAGAATTTCTTTTTTCGCCCTCATTCTTGTTTTTGCCTGGCTGGCCGTCAGGGGCGTGCATCGCGAGATCAATGAAAAACAGCGTTTGGAAAAATTGGTGGCGGAAAGGACAAAAGAGGTTATGGAGAGATCGGCGGAATTGGAGAAATGGTACAAACTTACCGTCGGCCGCGAGATAAGGATGGCCGAGCTTAAGAAGCAGATACAAGGGATGGAAGAAGAAGCGAAAACAAAACAATGATCGATATATCCGCCAACATCGATCCGGACCTGTTTCTTCAAATTCTCACGATCTTCCTTTGGTCAGGAGCCGCTTTGAGCGTATTTTTTGGGATATTCACCTGGTTACAAGGCAAAAGATCCCCGATCAACATTCTTTTTGCCTTGGCTGCTGTTTGCGTAGCTCTTTTTATGGGTGCTAGCGCGGGGATGCTTAATAATTGCGGGACGGAGTGGAAGGCATATTTTTGGGACAAAATAGTTTACTGCCAGGCGGTTTTCATTCCGATCCTTCTTTTGCATTTTTCAATGGTTTTTTCCAAAGAAAAGAATAGAATTTTAAGAGCTTTGGTCCCTTTGGGGTATTTTTTTGCTTTTTCCTTTCTCTCTATTGTATTTTTTTTCCCTCAATTTTTAATTCAAGGACTTTTTAATTATACGTGGGGCTGCCACAGCATCGCCCAGCCCGGCCATAATTATCTTTTGGTTTATTTTATTTCTTTCCTCTCTCTATTTTTTGGCAAGACTTTTGTCCTGTGGAGAAAAACCCAAGATCCGGTCTTGAAGGTCCAAAGCAAATATATTTTTATTTCTTTTTTATTTCTTTTTTGCTGCTCTTTAGCTTTTTTGCCCGGATATAAAATACCTATCTGGCCTATCGTGTATGTTTCTCCTTTGATATGGCTGCTCATTCTGACCTATGTGATCACCAAGCACAGCCTTTTGAACGCTAAAGTGATCATCGTCGATGTCCTCGCCGCCTTAGTTGTTTTTACCGCTTTTGTTTACGCGGTCGTTTCGAAAGATTCCACAGACAGGGTCATAAGAATAATATTTTTCTTTTTGATATTGGTGTTCGGCTGGCTGGCCGCCAGGGGCGTGCATCGCGAGATAGACGAAAACGACCGGCTGGAAGCCATTGTCGCGGACAGGACAAAAGAGCTTGAGCAGTCAAAACAAGTAGCCGAAGAAAGAGCAAAGGAGCTGGAAAAATGGTATAATCTGACCGTCGGCAGGGAACTTAGGATGGCCGAGCTTAAGAAGCAGATACAAGGGTTGGAGGGAGAGTTGAAAACAAAAGATGATAAGCCAAGAAATAATCAATAAATTTGATATAAAAGCATATGACACAGAAAGTTTTATTGGCGGAAGATGACCCGTTTCTTATCGATATTTATACAACCAAGCTGGCGAACAGCGGATTCGACATGGCCGTGGCAAAGACGGGAGATGAAGTCCTGTCCGGCCTGAGAGAGCGGATGCCGGACATATTGCTTTTGGATATAGTGCTGCCGGGAATGTCCGGATGGGAGGTCCTCTCCGAGATCAGGAAGGATCCGAAATTCAACGATCTGAAAATAATAATTCTTTCCAATCTTGGCCAGAAGAACGAAGTGGAAAAGGGGCTGGAAATGGGGGCTGTCGGTTATTTGGTCAAAGCTCATTACACTCCGACCCAGATAGTCGAAGAGATAAGAAAGATATTGGGATAAAAGACCTTAAATTATAGACCTTATGTATAAAATAGTTTTTCTCAGGCACGGCGAAAGCCTTTGGAACAAAGAGAACCGTTTTACCGGCTGGACGGATATCGATCTTTCTCCGGAAGGGATAGTTCAGGCCGAAGAGGCCGGCAGGGTATTGAGGGAAGGGGGTTATACTTTTGATGTTGTCTATACCTCTTTATTAAAAAGAGCCATAAGGACCTCATGGATAGTCCTCGACAAAATGAACCTCATGTGGCTGCCGGTCGTGAATTCCTGGAAGCTCAATGAAAGGCATTATGGCGATCTGCAAGGATTGAACAAGGGCGAGATGGCAAAAAAATACGGTGAAGAGCAGGTTTTTATATGGAGAAGGAGCTATGATATAAGGCCGCCCGAACTTGCTTTGGACGACAAGCGCCATCCGGCGAACGATCCGAGATATAAAGGGTTGGAAAAGGCCGGCCAGCCTTCTTGCGAATCGCTTCAGGACACTTATAACAGGAGCGTTCCTTATTGGGAGTCCGAAATAGTTCCCGCTTTGAAAGAAGACAAAAAGATCTTGGTCTCCGCCCACGGGAACAGCCTGCGCGCGATAGTCAAACATCTTGATAAAATATCGGATGAGGATATATCCAAGATCAATATACCCACCGGGATGCCTTTGGTTTATGAATTTGACGAAGAATTGAAGCCCTTGAAGCATTATTATCTGGGCAATCCCGAGGAGGTAGAGAAGCAGATAAACAAAATGAAGGACCAGGGCAAGGCGTGACCGGGAACGGTCTTCTTGCGATGGGGCCAAATTGATCTATAATAGATATATGGATACGCTAAAAGTCAGGATCTTTTCAACTCCAACCTGCCCATATTGCTATACCTTGAAGCAGTTTTTGAAGAATAAAGGAGTGGAATTCGAGGATATCGATGTCGGCAAGGACGAAAGCGCCGCCAGTCTTTTAGTGGAAAAGACCGGCCAGATGGGGGTCCCGGTGATCGCCATCGGAGAGGAATTCATAGTTGGGTTCGAGAAAAAGAAAATTTGCGCGTTGTTGGATATTAAATAAATAATTAAACGAAATGCCAATGACCAAATTCCAATGACCAATAAAGCCCTAAGCCCCAATGCCCAATAAAATATTTTGGGATTTCGGGAATTAGGATTTAATTGGACATTGGACATTGAGGCTTGGGATTTAAATTTACAGTTATGGCAGTAAAAGTTGCTATCAACGGATTTGGCCGGATCGGCCGCGCGGTTTTAAGAATAATTTCGGACAGCCATCCCGATGTACAGGTTGTGGCGATCAATGATCTGACGGAATGCAACGTCTTGGCTCATTTGATAAAGTTCGATTCGGTTTACGGAAAATGTTCCAAATCGGTCGAGGTCAAAGGCACTTCGATCATCCTTGGCGGTTCGGAGATCAAAACCTTTACCGAGAGCGATCCCACAAAACTTCCCTGGAAAGACCTTGGGATCGATATTGTTTTGGAGTGCACCGGAAAATTCACCAAATACGAGGACCTGATGAAGCACATTGAGGCTGGCGCGAAAAAAGCTATCGCTTCGGCTCCTTCCAAAACCCCGGACAAAGTTCCTTCTTTTCTGTTGGGAATAAACGCCGATCAGTATGACCCGGAGAAAGACCATGTTATGGATATGGGGTCCTGCACCACCAATTGTCTTGCTCCTGTTGCCAAAGTTTTGGATGAGAATTTCAAGATCGTCAGAGGTTTTATGACAACCGTCCATGCTTATACCAATGATCAGAAGCTTTTGGACGTGGCCCACAAAGATCTGAGAAGGGCGAGAGCCGCGGCGATGAATATCATCCCGACAACTACCGGTGCGGCGAAAACCATCGGAAAAGTAATCCCGACTTTGAAAGGAAAGCTTGACGGTATAGCTTTGCGCGTTCCGGTCCCGACGGTTTCCGTCGTCGATCTGGTCTGCGAGGTTGAAAAATCGACAACGATAGAAGAGGTGAACTATGCTTTAAAAAAGGCTTCTCAGACAAGCAATTTCCAAGGGATATTCGGCGTTGAAGACGCTCCGGTCGTTTCTTCGGATTACATCGGGAGTTCCTTTTCGTCCATAGTCGATTCTCCTTTGACAATGGTCAACGAAAAATTGGTCAAAGTGATAGCTTGGTACGACAACGAATGGGGATATGCCTGCCGCTTGGCCGACTTTGCGGAATACGTAGGGAAGAAAAAATAACATTTTTAAAAACCGGCGCTTTACAGGGCGCCGGTTTTTTTATGAATATTTTAAATTTTGATAAGAAGATAGACTCAACCCGCTTGTTTAAGGTATAATTGATCCTAAAGAAATCTATGAAAAAGATAGGAGATTACTATTTCCCTGAAAATACGGGAAAGGAAACAGAAACTGCAGACAGATCCGCATACGAACGGGCGGTTGAGGACCCGGTCAAATTTTGGGAGGAGATAGCGGGAGAGATTTTTTGGTTTAAAAAATGGGACAAGGCTTTTACCCATAATCCTCCCCGTTTCGAGTGGTTTTCCGGCGGGGAGATGAATATCACATCGGATATTTTCGAAAACAATCATCTGGGTTTTGAGAATATAAAGGAAAAGACCGCTTTGATCTGGGAACCTGAGGTTATCGGGGAAGAAGGGAAAAAATTCACTTACGGCGATCTGCTCGAGCGGACCAACCGGCTGGCGAACGCTTTAAAGAAACTGGGGGTCAAAAAGGGAGACCGGGTCGGGATATATTTGCCGATGGTGCCGGAAGCCATAATATCGATGCTGGCTTGCAGCCGCATCGGGGCGGTGCACAGCGTGGTTTTTTCCGCTTTTTCCCCGGAATCCTTGAAATTAAGGCTTCAGGACGCCGGAGCCAAAATATTGATCACCGCCGACGGTTATTATCGCCGCGGCCAGATCAAAAATTTGAAACAAAATGCCGATAAGGCAAGAGAGGGAACGAAGATAGAGAAGGTCATTGTGGTAAAAAGGGCGGGGAATGAAGTGCCGTGGGATAAAGACTCGGATTTTTGGTACGAAGACCTGGTCAGCCGGGAAAGCGATATCTGCCCGGCGGAAAGGATGGGAAGCGAAGACATGCATTTCATTCTTTACACCAGCGGCAGTACCGGAAAGCCGAAAGGCTGCATCCACCATTGCGGGGGATATGCGGTACAGGCTTTTTATACCGGAAGGCGGATCTTTAAACTCGGGCAAGACAGCGTTTTTTGGTCCACCGCCGATGTCGGCTGGGTGACCGGCCATACTTATTCCTGTTACAGTCCTTTGATCTGCGGGTCTACCTTTGTCATTTTTGAGGGAGCGCTTGATTTCCCCGAACCTGACCGCTGGGTGGGCATAATTGAAAAATACGGAGTGACCGCTTTTTATACCGCTCCGACCGCGATAAGGATGTTCGAGCAGGCGAGGATGGAAGACAGATTGGCCGAATCCAGATTAAAGACATTAAAGATCCTTGGCTCGGTCGGAGAACCGATAGACCGGTCGGCTTGGGAATGGTATTTTAAAGAAGTAGGGAAAGAAAAATGTCCTTTGCTTGATACTTGGTGGCAAACGGAAACAGGAGGGATATTGATAACCTCTTTGCCCGATATCGGGCCCCTCAGGCCCTCTTTTATCGGCCTTCCTTTACCGGGCGTGAGTGCGGAGATATTAGATGAAGAAGGGAAGCCTTGTCTTCCGGGAAAAACAGGCAACCTTGTTTTGCTTCCCCCTTTTCCGCCCTCTCTTTCGCGCGGGATATATAACGACGAGGAAAAATATATCGAAACTTATTGGAGCAAATATGGTAATGGCGTCTATTTTTCCTCGGACGCGGCTTACAGGGACGATGAGGGGATGATAAGGGTAGTGGGAAGAGTGGACGACGTCATCAAGGTGGCCGGACACAGGGTGTCCACCGGCGAAATGGAAGCGGCGATAAATTTTCATCCTTTGATAACTGAGTGCGCGGTGATCGGCGTTCCCGATCCGGTAAAAGGAGAAGTTCCCATGGCTTTCGTCGTTTACAGAGGTGCTTCAGGCCGGGAAGAAATAAAAAAACAATTAGCGGACCAGATAAAAAAAGATATCGGCCCGATAGCCTTGCCCAAAAAGATCTATTTAGTGGATGATCTTCCCAAAACCAGATCGGGCAAGATCATGAGGAGAATATTAAGAAATATGATCGCCGGAGAAGATATCGGCGACCTCTCCACTCTTTCCGACCCGGAAAGCGTGGATAAGATAAAAGAACAGATCAACCATGGATAAAAATATTTTTAAAAGCCAAAGAGGTTCGGTCAACGGCTTTTTGGATTTTATTTTTGTGGTCGTCGTCGTTTTTTTGGCGATAATCCTTTTTACGCAGTATGATTATGTAGCAGGCGTTTTTCAGAAAATATTTTCGCAAAGTTTTTAATATCAAACAATTAAATTTAAGCAAAAAATCTTATGGATAAAGCATTAGATAGAGACAAAAAAAATATTTTGTGGTTCGAAGAGATAGAAAAGAAAGACGTCCCGCTGGTCGGCGGTAAAAACTCGTCGCTGGGAGAGATGTTCTCCAAACTTACTTCGCTCGGAATAAATATCCCGAACGGATTCGCCTTGACGTCGGCCGCCTTCTGGCATTATTTGCGATACAACGGGATAGACGGAGAGCTGGCCGATCTTTTTAAGAAGCTCGACCACAAAGATCTTGCGTCCCTCAAAGAGACCAGCCGGAAGGCCAGGGCCCTTGTTCTAAAGGGGAAATTCCCCGAAGATCTCGAGCAGGAGATCATAAGCGGCTATCAAAAACTTTGCGACTATTATAAGCAAAAGAATCTCCGCGTGGCTGTCCGTTCTTCGGCCACGGCCGAGGATCTTGCGGACGCTTCTTTTGCCGGCCAGCACGAAACTTATTTGAATATTTCCGGCAAGGAAGACCTGCTGGGCGCCGTAAAGAAATGCCTTTCCTCCCTTTATTTGGAACGCGCTTTCGTGTATCGGGCGGAAAAAGGATTCGACCACTCGAAGGTTGCATTATCGGTCTGTGTTCAGAAGATGATACGCTCCGAGATAGCTTCGGCCGGGATCATGTTCACCCTGGACACGGAGAGCGGTTTCAGGGATGTTGTTTCGATAAGTTCGATCTACGGAGTAGGAGAATTGATAGTAAAGGGGCGGATCACATCAGATCAGTTTTATGTTTTCAAGCCGACCCTGAAACAGGGCCTCAAATCTATCATTGTAAAAAATCTCGGGCGGAAAGAGAGAAAATATGTTTACGCTAAAACAACGGGATTGAAAGAAGTGCCGGTTTCGCCGAAAGACCAGGCCAATTTTTCTTTATCCGACGACGAGATACTCAAATTGGCCAATTGGGCTTGCCAGATAGAAGAGCATTATCAAAACCCGCAGGATATAGAGTGGGCGAAAGACGGAACGACGAAGGAGCTTTTTATCGTCCAATCCAGACCGGAAACTATCCATTCTCAGAAGGATCAGGGCCGAGTTTATCAGGAATACGAGATCAATCCCAAGACCGGTCCGATAATAACCGGTACTGCCGTAGGAAACAAGATAGGGCAAGGCAAAATAAGAGTTATTCCTACCGTTTCCCAGATCAGCCAATTCAAGCCGGGAGAAGTTTTGGTCGCCAATATGACCGATCCGGATTGGATGCCGGTCATGAGGATAGCTTCGGCGATCGTTACGAACGAAGGGTCAAAAACCTGCCACGCGGCCATCGTTTCCAGGGAGCTTGGAGTTCCCTGCATAGTGGGAGCAAAGAACGCGACCAAGATATTGAAAACAGGACAAGAGGTCACTGTTGATTGCAGCCAAGGAACAGGCCGCGTATTGCCGGGCAAGGTGCCTTTTGCGATCAAGACCTATGACCTGAAAGAACTGCCGGAGCTTCCTACCAAGATCATGCTTAACGTTGGTTCGCCGGATGCGGCTTTCAGGGCTTCTTTCCTGCCGAACTCAGGAGTGGGCTTGGCCAGGATAGAATTTGTTTTTGCCGATAAAATAAAGGTGCATCCTTTGGCTCTGTATAATTTCGAGAAGATCAAGGATAAAAAGTTGAAAGGCCAGATCGAGGCTTTAACGATCGGCTATAAAGACAAAAAACAATTTTTTATCAGCAAGCTGGCCGAAGGCGTTGCCCAGATAGGCGCGGCCTTTTATCCAAAACCGGTGATCGTCCGTTTTTCCGACTTCAAGACCAATGAGTATAAGGCTTTGGTCGGAGGGGCAGCTTATGAGCCGGAAGAATCCAATCCGATGATAGGCTGGAGAGGAGCTTCCCGCTATTATGACGAGAATTTCCGGCCCGCTTTTGAGATGGAATGCCAGGCGATAAAGAAAGTGCGCGAAGAGTTCGGACTTACGAACGTTTGGACGATGATCCCGTTTTGCAGAACGGTCGAAGAAGGAAAGAAGGTCGTTGAATTAATGGCGAAGAACGGGCTTAAAAGAGGGGAAAATGGATTAAAAATAATGGTCATGTGCGAGATCCCGTCCAACGTGATCTTGGCCGAAGAGTTTTTGGAGGTGTTCGACGGCATGAGCATCGGTTCGAACGATCTGACGCAATTGACCTTGGGCTTGGACAGGGATGCGTCTTTTATCTCCAGGATAGGAGATGAAAGGAACGAAGCGGTGAAAAAACTTATCAGGATGGCGATCCGTTCTTGCAAAGAGAAAGGCAAATATTGCGGCATTTGCGGCCAAGCGCCGTCGGATTACGTCGATTTTGCCGAATTTTTGATAGGCGAAGGAATAGAAAGCATGTCTCTTAATCCGGATTCAGTGATGAGGACCATCTTTCAACTTTCCAAAAAAGAAAACAACTGATAAAATACAGTAGAGCTAAATAATAAAATAAATAATAAAAATTCGTTGGTCCAGCTTCAGGCGTTGGTTTTCCAACCAGCCGCCATTAAGCTCCCGGCGCAGATCTCTTATGAAGATTACACTAAGCGTCATCAAAGCCGACATCGGCAGCATCGGCGGGCACATTAAGCCCTCCAAAGATTTGATGGCTTCGGTCGAGGATTACCTTAAAGCGAAAAGCAAGGGGATCCTTATAGATTATAAGGTCACTCATACGGGAGACGACATTGCTATTTTGTCGACCCATACGGGCGGGACTCTTAATGAAAAGGTCCATAAGCTTTGCTGGGACACTTTATTAGCCGGGACAAAAACGGCCAGAGCTCAAGGGCTTTACGGCGCCGGACAGGATCTTTTGAAAGACAGTTTTTCCGGCAATGTAAAAGGGATGGGTCCCGCGATCGCCGAATTGGAATTTGAAGAAAGGCCAGCCGAGCCGTTTTTATTCTTTGCCGCCGATAAGACCGATCCGGGAGCGTTCAATTTGCCGGCTTATCTGACCTTCTGCGATCCGATGCATAATGCCGGATTGCTGCTTTCTTCGAAATTGAAGAAAGGGTTCACTTTCCGCATTATGGACGTGAACTATACGGAAGCCGACAGAATAATAGAACTTAGCACTCCGGAGGAAATTTACGATATAGCGACATTATTGAGGGATACAGAAAGGTATATAGTCGAGGGAGTTTACTCAAGGGTGACCGGAGAGCAGGTTGCCGCCGTCAGCACCACCCGCTTGCATAATATTGCTGGAACTTATACCGGAAAAGACGATCCGGTGATGCTGGTAAGGACTCAAAAGGATTTCCCGGCTACCGGAGAGTTTCTATCTCCTTACACCATCGGTGCGTTTGTCGCTGGATTCATGAGGGGGTCGCATAACGGTCCTTTGATGCCGGTCAAACAGAATTCGGATATATCGTTTTTCGACGGACCGCCCGTTGTCAGCGCCGCCGCTTATTGCGTGCATGACGGAAAATTGACCGAGGCCGCGGATGCGTTCGACCATCCTTACTGGGATTATGTCAGGACTCAAGTTTCTCGCAAAGCAGAAGAGATCAGGAGGCAAGGATTCTTCGGCCCGGCTATGTTGCCGATGTCGGAGCTGGAATACGGCGGAGTTGTAGAAGTATTGCAAGAATTAGATAAAAGGTTTATAATCAAAAAATAATTTGCGGAACAGCGTTTTTCGGCTTAAACCCGGATTCGAATCCGTATAAATTATTATGGACCAGCCAAATAAGTCTTTTTTAAGCAGAAAGAAAGAGATGATATATTTGGTTGTCGGTCTCTTGATAATCGCATTAGGGGCGGCAGGATGGTTCTTTTGGGGAGATCAGTTGGACGTTGTCACCCAGAAGACAGAGTATACTTTTCATGACGGCATGATCATGCTGAACATAAAAAGCTATGCTCCGGAGAAAATTTGTTTCTCTTCCTGCCATCCTTATTCTATCCAGAGAAAAGACGGAATATGGGAAGACTATCCGTCAGCCGACTGTTTGCAGCAAAATTTGGTGGCGGAATGCGTTGATGCTTTTGGCCTGATAGGCAGGGGTATAGAATTGGATCAGTGGCAGTCTTTTCTGAGTTCCGATCTTCATCGCTTGGCCTTGCCGGCTTGCATCGGTTGCAAAGAAGGAGAACCTTTCCGAGCAGATAAAACCTTTTATTCTAATGAATTCCAGATAAAGTGATCCTGTTGCAGGGGTCAATAGTCTGATTCAGCGAAATTTTTTATGATCTCACTTGAAGCAAAAATAAGAAATATCCAGGGGAAAAAGACAAAAGAATTGAAAAGATCCGGGGTCATTCCGGCGATCTTATACGGGCCGGAGATCAGCAATGCTTTGCTGGAAGTCGATCTGAAAAATTTCAAAAAAGTTTTTAAAGAGGCCGGAGAGAATACGATGATCAGCTTAAAAACCGATGGTTCGGGCAAAAAAGATTACGCGGTATTGATCAAACAGGTCGTGAACGATCCTATTTCTTCGGAGCCCATCCACATAGATTTTTATCAGCCCAATTTAAGCAAAGAGTTGGAAGCGGACATTCCTTTGGAATTTATCGGCGCCGCTCCGGCTTTGCAATTAGGCGGAACGCTGGTCAAGAACATGCACGAGTTAAAAGTTAAATCTCTTCCTCAAAACCTTCCTCACAGCATCAAAATCGATGTTAGCGGCTTGAACACTTTCGAGGATTCCATCTTGGTAAAAGACGTCCATTTGCCGGAAAATGTTAAGATCATGGATAACTTGGAAGAAACGGTTGTCAAAGTGATGGAACCTGAAAAAGTAGAAGAAGAATTGGCCAAGCCGGCGGAAGAAGGA
Organism: Minisyncoccota bacterium; assembly: GCA_041657565.1. Classification (GTDB taxonomy): domain Bacteria; phylum Patescibacteriota; class Minisyncoccia; order Minisyncoccales; family JAQTVQ01; genus CAIMDX01. Next base: position 42,523 of record JBBABQ010000002.1, read on the forward strand.
GTGGAAAACATCGAAAAAGTGGAAAAGAAGAAGAAAGAGGAGGCTGGAGAGGAGGAATCCAAGTAAATGCGTTTTATAAATTTCGAAACATCCAGTTTAAAGTTGATCGCTTTAGCAACAGGGACCGGTTTTTTATTGCCGGTCTTTTTTGCTTTTGCTCTGGCCCAGGAAGCCGGTCCTGACCTGGCCAGCATCTGCGTGGACGATGCGAAACTTGAGGCCGAGTGTGACAGCGCTTCGAAAGACGAATGCCGAAAGCTGCTCGAAAGCTGCCAGAATTATTTCGAGACGAAGAAAGCGGAAGTAGAGAAGGAGGTGGCTCAAACGGCCCAAGAGAAAAAGACCTTGTCAAACCAGGTCAGCAGCCTTGAAAAAAAAATAACCAATTTGAGCTACCAAATAAATCAATCTAATTTGGCCATAAAAGACCTTAATTTCCAAATAGAGGATACTAGCGGATCGATAGACAAAACCTCTCAAGATATAGAAGACGAGAAAAAGAAAATAGCGCTGGTTTTGCAGGCCGCTTACGAGGAGGATGAAAAGTCGGCGGTGGAGATAATCCTTGCCAACGAAACTATCTCTGATTTTTATGACAATCTGGTCTACTTGGAGAATTTAAGCAACAAGAACCGCGATCTTTTGAAAAATATCCAAGATATGAAAGCCTACCTCGAAGGCCAAAAGACCGCGCTGGAGGGAGAAACGGAAGATCTGAAAAATACCGTAGCTGTGAGGGAAATACAAAAAATACAGAGTGCCGAGACCAAAAAAACCCAGCAGTATTATCTTAATTTGACCGAGAAACAATATAAGGAAAAGCTCAAAGAGCAGCAGGACCTGGCCAAAAAAGCGGCCGAGATCAGGGCCAGAATATTCGAATTGGCCGGTGTTTCCAATGCCCCCACTTTTGGAGAGGCTTATCAGATAGCTAAATACGTCCAAGGCGTGACCGGTCTGCGGGCGGCTTTCCTGCTTGCTATTCTGAATCAGGAAAGTTCGATAGGAAAGAACGTCGGCCAATGCTATGTCACTAATTTTACGACCGGGGCCGGAGTGCGTTCCAACGGACAGAGCATAAACAAGGTCATGCATCCCACCAGAGACATCGCCAAGTTCAAAAGCATTTGCGCGGGCGTCGGCCGCGATCCTACGAAAACTTTGGTTTCTTGTCCGATAGCCAGCGTCGGCGGATACGGCGGCGCGATGGGGCCGGCTCAGTTCATTCCGAGCACTTGGTCGCAGATATCTTCGCAATTGGAAGGGATCACCGGCCAAGCTTCCGATCCGTGGAATATAAAAGACGCTTTCCTGGCATCAGGGCTTTATCTTAAAAGCTTGGGAGGGGCGACCAACGAATTTTCGGCCGCAATGCATTATTTTTCCGGAGCCAGCTGGACCAAGAACGAAGAATTTTACGGCCGTTCGGTCCTGAGCATGGCCGCCGGATTCCAAGAGGACATCGACGCGCTGGAAGAAGCGGGCCAGTAGGCGAGGAGTTAGGAATTAGCTTGTAGCTTGTAGTAGTCTTGCTTCGCAAGAAAGGAATAATATATTTAAAACCACGGCATGCCGTGGTTTTAAATATATTATTTTTTTCATTTCGCCAAAGGCGAAATCCTACAAGCTACAAGCTAATTCCTACAAGCTGTCACACTCCCGATTTCTTCATTGTTTCCACTACCTTTTCCATTCTTCCTTCCATTATCTTTTCTATATCGTGGAAATTTTTGTTGATGCGGTGGTCGGTTAGGCGGTCTTGCGGAAAATTATAGGTTCTTATTTTTTCCTCGCGGGAGCCCGTTCCGATCTGGCTGTTGCGGGCATCTCCGAACTTGGCGCTGGCGTCTCTTTCCTGCTTCTCCAGCAATCTGGCCTGCAAAAGGCTCATCGCGCTTTCTTTGTTCTGGATAAGGCTGCGTTCGGTCTGAGAATACACCACCAGTCCCGAGGGAATATGGGTCAAGCGAACGGCTGACATTCTTTTGTTCACGTATTGGCCGCCCGGTCCGGAAGCCTTGCAATAATCAACCCTTAGGTCGGCGGGGCGTATGTTCATTTGGGCCGCGTCGGGCTTGGCCAGAACGGCTACCGTAGCAGTTGAAGTGTGGACCCTTCCGGCTTTCTCGGTCTTTGGGATCCTTTGGATGCGATGCACGCCTCCTTCGTATTTCAAACTGTTGTAAGCCTCGGATCCTTTTATTTCTAGAATGATCTCCTTGATTCCGCCCAGTTCAGTTGGGTTGGAATGAAGGACGGTCACGCCCCATCCTTGGTTTTGGGAGTAGCGGGTATACATTCTTAAAAGGTCTGACGCAAAAAGAGCCGCTTCGTCTCCTCCGACGCCGGCTCTGATCTCTAAAATGATAGCATTGATCGTCTTTGCCTCTTCTGTCATAGACAACTGGCTATTTTGTTTTTTTCGCGCCTTTTTTCTCCATTCTGTCCTTGAACTTCTGGACCTGTCCGACCTTGGAAACGGCTCTGCGTTCGCCGGTAAAGAAAGGATGGCATTTCGAGCAAGTTTCAACCTCGGTAAATTCCTTGGTGGAGCCCACTACAAAATCTTGTCCGCAAGAACAGCGGATATGGGCGTTTGGATAATAAGTTGGATGCGTGTCTTTTTTCATAAATTTTTGAATGTCGAATATCGAGGGTCGAATTCTTAACGACTTTCGACCTTCTACGATCGGCTTCCTAAACTCGATTTACAATTGTTAATACTAGCAAATTTACCGAAAATTGCAAGGATATT
>JBBABQ010000003.1:0-41309 GCA_041657565.1 Minisyncoccota bacterium
TTGTGCAAACCATCTTCTCTATCTTCACCTTGAACGGAACGGGCTTCTCTTCGGGAATTTCCATTTTTAAGAAAAGGGTCGCCCTCTTTTCTTTTTCCCAAACATTAGCCTCTGACCAAGGATTCAGCCCGACTTTTTTGTTAGCCATGTATTTATATTTTAAAAGCGCTATCCTTATTTTTCTCCTTCGACTTTTTGATTGGAGGAGGGGTTAGGGGATAAAGATAACCGGAATATCCGTTTTTGTCAAAACAAAAAACAGCCCTACGGCCGTTTATGTTCTTCCAGATCTTTTTGGGTGGCTCTTCTGATCGTCTCAACGACGATCTTTATGCTTCCAACCACGTCTTGTTTCGGGTTTATCTTTTTCTCCAGTTTTTTTGCTTCCAGAGAAGCTTCATCCCCGATCTTTCGTTTATCTAACTTTTTGGAGTTCCTTTTCCTTCTCAAAACCAGATCAAGGGCCATGGTGGGAATACCCCCCAGATCTTTTTCGGGATGGGCCTCCAAAACGGTCATTTCGTATTCTGCGTAAAAGTAGGCGAGAACCTTCACTCCGTTTTTTAGAGTGAAAATGTCTTCCATCATTTCAGACATTCTTCTGGGATTCCTCGTTCTGCCGTCAGTTAGATGGTAGAGCAATACAATTGTCTCGATCGACAAAAGCGCGGTGAGAAATTCAATAGTATTCATATGTTTTGTTAAGGAGCGGCGGGCCTCCTTAGATTAAAGAGGAACAATGAGAAAATACAACAAGCAGCCGAAATAGTCAAATAAAAAAGGTAATGTGCAATATGTCCTTGCACATTACCCTATATATTTGACAAAAAAGTCAATATCCAGTATAAATTAACCAATTTACAGAAGCGTTAAAGCTGCCGACTTGTCCGTCTGGCAGACAGTTATTAAATTTTTAAAAGAACTGTCTGCTCGGCCTGAACGTCGCGGCAGACAGAGGGAGGTCTTTTAAAAAAGAATATATGGGTTCCATAAAAGGAGGCCTAAAGGATTTCGCGCAAGCAGTTTTTATATTGTCATGGGCAGGGTTTGCTTTTCTGTTCTTTTGGACGAACGATATAAATGAATCCCAGAAAAAAGAGATGTGGGATTTGAAACAGGAAAAAGAAGCTTTTCAAGAGGAGTTGAAGCAAGCCAATCTTGCAAAAGATGATTCGTTGGCTAAGGCTTCGGAAGGCGGCTGCCAAAAAGTCGTATTCGTTGCCAAAGAATCGTCGGAACTTGAAAAGCCAAAAGATTCCATGGAAGAAGTTTCCCCAGGATCAAGTCAGGAACTTGATCCAGCTTATAAGGCGGATGCCTTGGCGAAGATCGACGCGATCAAAGAAGAAATACGTCAATTGCAGGAATTGCAGAAATTGGCCTCGCAAGATCAAACCGCGTCTGGCATAGTCCAGGCTTCGGCCGATCCAGACGCTGTTATACAGCCAGCCAGTATGGCTGTAAACCAGCAGTAAAAAGAGCAAGAACAAAAAAGAGTGTTTTTGCTCTTTTTTGTTTTTTGTTTTCGTGGTATAAAAGACCAAGCAATCGTATGTCCAATCTCGTCTTATACCGAAAATACAGGCCCCAAAGTTTTAAAGACTTCGTGGGCCAGGAGCACGTTGTCAAAACTCTCACCAATGAGATAGCTTCGGGCAATATTTCTCACGCTTATCTTTTTTCCGGGCCGCGGGGTACCGGTAAAACTAGTTTGGCCAGACTTTTCGCCAAAGCGGTCAGCTGCCAAAACCTTAAGGGCGGATTCGAGCCCTGCAACGAATGTCCGGCCTGTTTGGAAATAAACAAGGGCAAGACGGTCGATCTGATAGAGATCGATACGGCCTCCAACCGCGGAATCGATGACGTAAAAGAATTGAGAGAGGGAATAAAATTCGCTCCGAGTTTTTTGAAATACAAGGTTCTGATCCTGGACGAGTCGCACCAGCTTTCCAAAGATGCGGCCAACGCGCTTTTGAAGATACTGGAAGAGCCGCCGGCCCACGCTATTTTCATTCTGGCCACGACCGAGATCCACAAAATGATCCCGACCATCTTGTCGCGCTGCCAAAGGTTCGATTTTTACAAGATCCCGACCGACCAGATGATCGCCAAGCTAAGATCTATCTGTGAACAGGAGAACGTAAAAATAGAGAAAGAAGCCCTGGCCTTGATAGCCGCCAATTCCGAAGGAGCTTTGCGCGACGCCCAAAGCATTTTGGACCAGGTCATAAGCTTTTTGCCCAACGTGAACATCACGGCAAAGGACGTGCAGAATATTCTTGGGCTGGTGGATATAAACCTGGTCATCAAGTTCGGCGATCTTCTGATCAAAAAAGATGCAAAGGGAGCGATACAGTTTTTGAACGAAAATTTGGAAAAAGGGCTGGATGCCCCGGAGTTCGCCAAAGCGTTCGTAAATTATTTAAGGAAGATATTGATTTTGCAGATCAGCCCCGACCTGGACGCCTATACCGTTGCGGAGCTTGAAAAAGACATGCAAGATCTGGTAAAACAACAGGCGAAAGGTTTTGGCGCCGAAGACTTGCGAAAAACCCTGAAGCTGTTCCTGGAGGCGGAGAAGAAGATAAAATATTCGGACATACCGCAATTGCCGTTGGAAATAGCGATCATCGAGTCGTGCGGAACGCCAGCGTAAAGATTGATACTGTCGAACCACGGTAGTATAATTAAAATATACTAAACCGTAGTTCAAATGATCGCAAAAGACCAAGAAAAAATAAAGGCGATAGGCCTTCGCAAGGAAGGTTATTCTTATAATGAAATTTTGAAAGTCGTTCCAGTTGCGAAGTCTACATTGTCTTTATGGCTAAGGGATGTCGGTTTGAGCATAAGACACAAGCAAAGATTAACCGAAAAGAAATTAGCATCCGCAAAGAGAGGAGCAGAATCTAGAAGAAATCAAAAAATTTTTATTACGGAAAAGATCAAGTCTGAAGCGCGGAAGGAAATTTTAGGAATAAGCAAAAGGGAGCTATGGCTGATCGGAGTGGCGCTATACTGGGCCGAAGGAAGTAAGGAGAAAGATCATAAGAGCGGAAAAATGTGTTTTAATAATTCCGACCCTAAGATGGTTTTGCTTTTTAAAAAATGGCTGGTGGAAATTTGCAAAATTCCTTCAGATGAATTAATTTATAGCCTGTATATCCACGAAAAAGCTGATTGGAAGGAAGCGAAAATTTATTGGATGGATATTTTGTCGATTGATCCTGAGGGTTTTAAAGTTTATTTCAAGAAACATAATATAAAAACAAACAGAAAGAATATAGGAGGTAGCTATAAAGGGTTGATCAGAATAGTAACGAGGCGAAGTACTAATTTTAACAGGAAGATCAGCGGCTGGATCGAAGGACTTTATCAAAAAGCGTTATAAATTATAATATTGCGGGATCGTCTAATGGTAGGACACCTCCCTTTGAAGGAGGCTATCTAGGTCCGAATCCTGGTCCCGCAGCCACTTAGTATCATCGACATAATCTGCCCCCGACTAAGCTCACTTCGCCCTTCCGAACTGCTGTTCTCCAGGGCTTCGCTCGCAAAGGGGCAGCCGGGCCCGGAATTGGGCATTGCACAACGCATTTCCTGCCTGCCGGCAGACAGGTAGCCGAAAAGATGGGGGGCAAAGGGGAGAATTTGTATCATTTTATGCGAAGCCAGAGGCTTCGCCAAAAATTTATAATACGATATTAGAGGTTCATTGTTTTTAGTTTTTATTGTATAATCATTTTATGATGAACATATTTAAAAAAGCGGAAATGCAAGTGTGGGAAATCGGGCTAATAAAAATGGCCTTGTTTTTCATTGGTATCGCGGTCGGGGCTAATTGGCCGGAGGTTTTCGGGCAATATGTTTGGCCGCTGTTTATTGTTGGTATCGTAGCCGGCTTATATGCTTTTTATATCTGGATGAAAAAGTAGAACAATCAAATGGAACCAAGGCGATTTTTTACCGGAAGGGCGATAGTTTTGGTTGTGTTGCTATTCTTGGCGTTGATTTGGTATTTGTTTTCCAAGGTAATGTAGAAAATTTTATCGCCCGAAAGGCGATTTTTTGTTATTATAAGCAATAGATGGATAGGCGCAGCGCCGAAATTATAATGTTAAACGAACAAGACTGGAGCGGCAAAAACACTGCCGACATTTTTGAAATTTTAAAAACCGGGGAAAAAGGGCTTGAGGCCAAAGAAACCGCGGATCGTTTGCGCGAATACGGCGCGAACAAATTGCCCGAACAAAAAGCGGACGGATATTTTCGGATATTCTTGCGGCAATTCCAAAGTCCCTTGATATATATCCTTCTCGCCGCGGGTGCAGCGGTTTTTGCGATTGGCGAGATGGCTGACGGTTTGATCATTCTGGCCGTGCTTGTGTTCAATGCCGCAATCGGCACGATACAGGAAGGAAGGGCGCAAAATACGCTTTCGGCGCTGAAAAAATTCGTCGAGACAAAAGCAACGGTTTTGCGTGGAGGAGAAGAGATGATAATCTCGGATGCCGAGGTGGTCCCCGGAGATATTATTTTGCTCAACGAAGGCGAGAAGGTGCCGGCAGACGCGAGGATAATTGTTTCCAGCGGCCTGCAAGCGGACGAATCGGCAATGACCGGCGAATCGAATCCGGCGCACAAAACCGATGAAATTGCATCTTCCGCCGATCTGTCATCCGACAGCAGCAAGAATATGGTTTTTAAAGGAACGAATATCGTTTTGGGAAGCGGAAAGGCGGTAGTTTTTGCGACCGGGGCAAACACGAAAATCGGAAAGATCGCCGTAAAGATCGCCGATGTGGATGCGGATATTCCTTTAAAAACCAATCTGCGCGATCTATCAAAAATGATAATATACGCGGTTTCGTTCATAAATATTGTCATTATGATCGTCGGTGCGGCCGCCGAAAAGCCGATCAAAGAAATAATGGCCACGGTCGTTTCGCTTTCCGTTTCGATGATTCCCGAAGGGCTGCCGATAGTCGTGACATTGATCCTCGCCGCGGGCGTTTGGAGGATGAGCAAACGCAACGCGCTGGTCAAAAAGCTGCAGGCGGTCGAGGCGCTGGGCCAAGCCCGGGTTATCGCGGTCGACAAAACAGGCACTCTTACCAAAAATGAATTGGTCGTCCAAAAAGTTTATGCCGCCGGAAATCTGTTTGACGTTGCCGGGGTCGGCTATGAACCCAAGGGCGGCATTTTTTTTAAAGAAAAGGAAATCGATGCTTCCAGCCATCGAGAAATTATTGTCGCGGCCCGAATCGCCGCATATTGCGCCGGGGCGAGAGTTATGTTTTCGAAAGCCGCGAGCCAGTGGCAGATCGCCGGGGATCCTACCGAAGGGGCGATGCTTGTATTTTCCCAGAAAGCCGGTTTTGATAAAACAGAAGCGGAGAATGAATATCCGATCATTTCCCAGAATCATTTTGATTACAAATTAAAATATCGAGGCGTTATTTTCGGCGGCGGCAAAGAAAGAATTTTGGCGGTTTCCGGCGCGCCGGAAACTATTATCGGGCTTTGTTCTAAAATAATGGACGCGGGCGGAGAAACCCGGCCGCTTTCAAAAAAAGGAAAAAAACGATTGGAGGATATTTTTTTTGAAATGTCTTTGCAGGGATTTCGCGTCATTGGGCTGGCGCGGAAGTTTTCAGCCTCGAAAAATTTTGATGCCAAGAAAGTTAAAAACTTGGAATTCATCGGTTTATTGGGGATGAAAGATTCGCTGCGGCCGGAAGCTGTCCAAGCCGTGAAAAAGACAGAGCTTGCCGGAATGCGGGTCGTTATGATAACCGGCGACCACAGCATCACGGCGCAAACCGCGGCAAAGGAAGCCGGTATCTATAAGGAAGGGGATTTAGTTCTTTCGGGAACAGATATCGACGCGCTTTCCGACGAAGAACTTGCCGAAAAAATTGCCCGTGTTTCCGTGTTCGCGCGGGTCGATCCTGACCATAAATTGCGCATAATCATGGCGTTCCGCGCGCGCCGGGAAATCGTGGCGATGACCGGCGACGGGGTGAACGATGCGCCGTCGCTGGCGGCCGCCGATCTGGGCGTGGCGATGGGAGTGATCGGCACCGAAGTGGCAAAAGAAGCTTCGGACATCGTTCTTTTGGACGATAATTTTGCCAGCATCGTTTCGGCGATAGAAGAGGGTAGAAGTATTTATAAAACGATAAAGAAAGTGGTTCTTTATCTTTTTTCCACCAGCTTGGGAGAGGCGCTGACAATTATCGGAGCCCTGCTGATGGGATTCCCTTTGCCGATCCTGCCCGGGCAGATAATCTGGCTTAATTTCGTGACCGACGGCTTTTTGGACGTATCCTTGGCAATGGAGCCGAAAGAAAAAGGATTGCTTAAAAGCAATTTCCAAAGACCGAAAAAATATTTCATTGATAAGCCGATGGCTTGGCGGATGTTATTTATGGCGCTGGTTATGGCCACCGGCTCCCTGTTCCTTTTCAGTCAATATTTCGAATCCGATCAGGCGAAAGCGTGGACGGTTTCCTTGGTGGTGCTGGCGGCGTTCCAATGGTTTAATGCTTGGAATTGCCGTTCGGAAAATAAATCGATTTTCCGGCTAAACCCGTTTTCAAATAAAATGCTGGCCGGGGCCACCGTTATCGTGATCGGGCTTCAGGTATTCGCGGTTTATAATCCTTTCATGCAAAAGATTTTGCATACCGTTCCGCTCGATCTGATCGATTGGGTAAAAATTATTGCCGTAGCCCTTTTGATTGTTTTGGCGGAAGAATTGCGCAAGCTTTGGGCCCGGAAAAATAAAAAATAATTGACAACACCATATCAATAAGCAATGAAAAACAAGTCGCTCAAAATTTTATTCATTTTTAACGGGATTTTTGTTTTTGCGGGTAATTTGCTGGGTCCGCTTTACGCCGTATATGTGGGGATGTTGGATAAAAATCTTTTCGCCATCAGCGCGACTTGGGCGATCGGCCTGTTGGCAACGAGCATTTTTACTTTCGCTGTTTCAAAAAGGGGAGATCTTTTGAAAGAAAAAGAATACCTGCTCCTGGCCGGATTTTTAATAAGAGCAATTGCATGGTTTTTATATATTGGCATCGGAAATATTTTTCAGCTGATTCTGCTGCAAATATTGCTGGGGCTGGGCGAGGCCGCCGGATCGCCTGCGTTTAACGCAATTTTTGCCGAACATTTGGATTTTGGAAAACAAATCAAAGAATATTCGCAATGGATGATATTTAGTAATTTATTGACCGCCGCGGGCACGGTCGCTGGCGGCTTTGTGGCTTCGGTTTTCGGATTCCAGTGGCTTTTCGTTTGCATGGGAATCTTGGCGCTGGTTTCTTTTTTCGGCATCCTTAGTCAGCCCAGAAAATTGCTTTAATTTTTTCTTCGGAGAATTTTTTAGTGTCGGTATCCTGCAAAAGAGGCTAAAAATTGGCCCGGAAGCATTGAAATAAGGCCTAAAACGTGCTACCTTCAACAAGATGAAAATTCTCACTAATATCCGCTTCCTAAAAGTGGCCGGGATAGCACAGACTTTGCTTTCTTTCGCGGATTTTATCCATAAGGATAAAACAGCAAAAGATGTTAAATTTATCGGCGTTAGTGTCGAAGACAATTTTCAAAATGACGGACAGGCGATAATTTCAAAAAGCCAGGAAAAAAATTTCCGGCTTATTTCGGTTTTAATGTCGGTTCCGAACATCAAGGAGGCTGTTGAAAGATCCGCCAGCATCAAAGATGTTGAAAAAGCGTATGAGCCGCTCATCAAAACATATCTTTCCATAATCCTTAAAGAAAAACCGGATTTGGTTCTTCTCAATGGAACATATTATCTGCCTTGGTGTTTATACTTGGCCGCCAAGCGCGCCGGGGTGAAAACCGCTGTCCATTACCACGGCTGCCTCACAAAAGAAACGGAGCATTTTGCCGAACACCAAAGAATAGTTTTCCACGAGATGGAAAAAATGTTTTTTTCAAACGGCAACAGGTATATTTTTCCTTCGCAGCTGGCGAAGGATACGGTGACCGGCGAAGTGTTTAAAAAAGAAATTAAGCATTTCCGCATTTTGCCCAATCCGATACCGTTGCATTTTTTTAACGCAATTAAGGGAAAAAGGAAGTCCAAACGAATCGGTTCCGTGGGACGGTGGACTTATGTTAAAAATCCGCATTTTGTTGAAAAATTCGCTCTTTACAACGCGCGCCAGATCAAGAACTTTACGATCCATATAGTTACTGATATCGGCGCAATCGCTCGCTTGCCCCTGAGGATACTTGATATTGTTAAAGTCACGAAGCCGATGGACAATCATAAATTGCCGGATTTTTATTCAAAAATGGATCTCATAATTTGCCCATCGCATTTTGAAACATACGGCAATGTGGCGCAGGAAGCGGTGGCTTCCGGAACACCCGCTTTGATCACGCCGACAATGGGAGTCGCGGAAACGTTCCGTCATTTCGGACTGGATAGGTGGATAATCGATTTCTCGTCGCCCGCCTGCGCGGCAAAAGCGATGGAAAAGGCTTTAACTGAAACCATCGACCCTGTTTTGCGAATGGAGATTCAGCGAGAAATGAATCCGCAAAGGATCCATGGCTTGACTCTCGAGTATCTTAGATATAATTAAGCGGCGGCTTAAATTTTTTTGGCTGATAAGTTTAAAATTAGCAAGAATTCAATTTTAAAAACTCGTCGTTCTAGAGCGACGAGTTTTAATTTGCGAAATTGTTTAAAACCGGCCGTTCGGAGGTGGGAGCTATGCAGGAGGAGATTGATTAAAAGGTTGATGTGTTTTAAAATATAATCGGCATTATAAATTAATAATTAAAAAATAAAAATATGAAAAATAAAATTTTAGCCGTAAGCCTTTTATTGTCGGCATTCGTCTTTGCCGGCAGCGTTTTTGCCGCGAATCAGGGCTCTGGCGTCGGTAGTTCGGCCGGAACGAATTCAGATCAAACCGCGACAACCGGGACGCAGACCCAAATTACGGTTCAAACATCTAATCAAGGAGAGAATAGCCAGGTTCAATCGCAAACTAACGCGCAAACTCAAACCGGGCCGGCCAGTCAGACGGGAACGAGCGCTGGAGGAAACCAAGCCCAAAATTCCAATCAAGGAGCGGAGAGCCAAATTCAAACGCAAAGCGGCCAACAATCGCAAACGGGAAACGGAACGCAAACCCAGCAAAAAATACAAGACGGCAGCGGATCGGAAAGCCAGATGCAAAACGAGAATCAAATCCAAAATCAAGGCGAGGAAAATCAAATCCAAACCAATGAAAATCAGAGTTCTAAAAATCAAAATTCAGTCGGAAATACCAATGCGGCGCAAAGAAAAAGCCAAGTGGCGAATGCCGTACAGCAAATGCTTCAATTGGCAGATAGAAACGGCGGGATAGGGGAACAAGTAAGAATTATTGTCCAAACCCAAACTCAGAATCAGGAAAAGATCGAAGCTAACTTGGAGAAAATCCAAGGCAGGAGCGGTTTTGCCAAATTTTTCATCGGGCCGAATTACGGAGAGATAAATAATGCCAAAAGAACGCTGGAGAAAAATAAAGAGCAGATCAAGCAGTTGAATGAGATCAAAAACCAGCTATCTAATCAGGGAGATGAACAAATTTTAACTGAGCAAATCCAAACATTAGAGCAGGCTAATTTGCAAATTGATAATTCATTGGAAGAATCGCAAAAAGGATTCAGTCTGCTTGGGTGGATGTTTAAATGGTTTGCTAAATAATCCATCCCATCGCAGGACAGACGGTTTTTCCGTCGGAGCAAATTAAAACTCGTCGTTCCAGAGCGACGAGTTTTAATTTGCGAAATTGTTTAAAACCGGCCGTTCGGACCCGGCTGTCCTTTGCGAGCGGAACCCTGCCAAATTATTGTTTGGAGGGGCGAAGCGAGCTCAGTCAGGGCAAATCAGACCCCAAACCCCTCTTTTCGGTTAAAACTCTGGGATATATGGCGCATTTTTTTAATTTTGCGTTGCTCGTATTTTTGGAATATCAACTTTTGCTATCTTCATTTTTTGACAAAATACTGATAGCTTTTCCGTTAATAAGCGCGTCGGAAATTTTTTGATATGCAGAAGTCAGAATCCTTTGAAAAGTGCTTTGCGACGTGCCCATTTTTTCCGCCGCTTCGGTTTGCTCCAATCCTTGAATGTTTTTCAGCCTTAACGCTTCGATTTCTTCGATCGTCAGCTCAACGACTTCCAGCGATCTTAAAGGCACTCCTTGGGGTTTGAAATAGGTTATATCAGGATTGAATTTTATTTTTCGGCAAAGTCGGGGTCTGGCCATAAATTGATAGGCGGTTATTTTTATGCTAATTCTTCAATAAAGAAGGCGTACCCGGCCTCTTCTTTTTCGGAAGAGGCCGGCTTCATCGCCTTTTTTTTATTTTTCCTTATTCTGCAAAGCAGCTTTTTCTTCCCGTATCGTTTCCAGCTCTTTTTCCAAAGCTTTTTCTTCTTCCTCTAACGCAGAGAGTTCATTTTTGGGAGAAATAAATCTCCTGCGGCCAAAGCCGCAACACCCCCAGCCGCGCAACATACCTGCGCCGCAAGGGCCCGTTCCTCGACCGGTTCCGGGGCCTTCGCCCATCGGTCCGGTTTTGTCTAATTGTGGCATATTTTTTGTTTTGTTATTTTTTTAATAACGTCGACCTTTCGGAGGGCCTCTATATTGAATATATATTCATAATATACGGCTGTCAATGATTCATTAAAAGGGGATTAAAATAACGCTGTTTTTGTTTCAAAATCAACCGGTTTTAGTTTTCGGCCATTCTCCGCGACAAGGCGAGCGATGCGCGCAAAATTTTTTGACCAAAAGAGCGAATTTTATTCCGCCCTTCCAAGAAAACGAGTTTGCATTAAGCAATTCGGCTGCGAATTCCGGCGATCCATAAACTTTGACCATCGTTTTGCCAGTCGTTTCGGAGGTTTGGCCGCTTTCAAGTTTCGCTTCTTTTACTGGGGGATGAGATTGGGTAGCGGCGGTTTTTTGTTCATGAAGCCGTGATTTAATTAGCGATCTTTGCTCTTTAATTTTGTTGACAGGCTGGCCGTAGAAGCTTCATACTGGAGCAAGTTCGTTTAGGGGGCGATGATATATGGAAATAAGGGTTCACCCTGATTACCGTTTGCAATTCCAGAAAGCTCTTATATGGGATGGAAAGCGCTGGCGCTGGAAGATAACCGGCTGGGCATGGATACCAGCCGAGGATTCGGTACGGCCGCCGCCAAAAGCCTCTCCTGTAAAGTTTTATTTGCTGGGATTCCGCAAATCAAACAGGGTATGGAAAGGAATAGTTCGTAAAAAGATCGTCGGGGCGTATTACGCATACTGGCGAGGAGGGAACATCGCGGTTGTGTATTGTGAATATGTACCTTGATATGTGCCAAATCGGCACGAACAAAAATATCTGGCTGCCGTAAAAAGCGCCAGTTTTTTTCGGACCGGATTATCCTTTTCAACTCATTCTGGCCCCAAAAGGAATTGCTTTTCTTGGCGAGAACAAGAGGCTTCGGCTATAAATTTTTTTGACAAAGATCGGGAAAGGCTGTAGAAATTATAGGATATTGGCCTAGCCAAATAAGCAAACAATTTTGAGCTTATTGGTTAGTGAGCCAATAATACTTGAAGCTGTTTTAAAAAATTCAATATGGAAACTAAAAAGATCGTATCGTTAGCTGAAAGGATGTCGGCCAAGTTCAATCCTGAAGGCCTGACCCCTTTCCCTTTCTCGAGAATGCCGGGAATGATCGTTGAGACCGATATGCTGCCGTATGACATTGCAGGGGGATTGCTGTTCACGAAAGAAGGCGGGATCATAAATATTTGGATAGACAGGAGCAGGAGCGAAGAAAGGAAACTATATACGAAGGCCCATTGTTTTGGGCATTATTATCTGCATCGGGATAATATTCCGAATGACGGCCAGCTTATCGTCGAACTGGACCCTGACACGAGAAGTTATGATACGGCGGTGTACAAAGAAAAGTTCTGGAGAACCGAATACGAGGCCGATCTTTTTGCCAGCGCGCTGTTGATGCCGGCCCGTTGGGTAAGAAAGGTATGGAAGGAATTGAAAGGGATCGGGATCGGACCCTGCTCGAAAATTTTTTGTGTCCCGTTTTTTGAAATGACGATGAGGCTTAAACATCTCGGCTTGATCGAATAAAAAAGTTTCCGTTGGAAAAATAAAGATCCTCTGGTTTAGTCACTAAAACCCGGGGATTTTTTTATTATCAAAAAGCTGTCGATTTTATGCTAAAATACGGCCATGAACAAATATTTAATTATTGCTATAGTTATTTTTTGTACTCTCTCGATAGGCATAACCGTTTGGTTGGATTCGCAGTGGTCCGGATGTACGATGGAGGTTAATCATTGTTCGGACGGTTCGACGGTCGGGCGCATCGGCCCGGATTGCGAATTTGCCAGTTGTCCCGAGCCGGTGGATAATAATCCCGGTTGGAAAACATTCAGCGACGCCGGTCAGAGGATCGATTTTCAATATCCTGACCAGCCTGTTACCACGACCTATATCCACGCCGTCGATTGGCCGCCGCAGGTTGTGGTTGCCGATGGTCCGTTCATCTGCACCGAGGGAGGTTCCGAAATAGTGCAAGCCGGACATACCCAGCAGCAAATCATCAATGGCCATACGTATTGCGTGACAAAAGAAAGCGAGGGGGCCGCCGGAAGCACTTATACGCAATACGCGTACGCTTTTTCCAAGAACGATAAGGTTGTGATAATGACTTTCAGCTTAAGATCCGTGCAGTGCGCCAACTATGACGACCCGCAAAAGACCGAATGCGAAACCGAACGCCAGGCCTTCGAGATAGGCGGCACCATAGACCGCATGGCGCAGAGCGCAGTGCTCAAATAGATATTGCGAGAGAGCCAGTCCGGGATGATCTATGGATATGGTCTTGAATTTGAAAAAGCAAAAGATCATGATCGTTAAATAAGCGGGCTTGGCCCGCTTTTTTGCCGGGAAGATGCTGCCGGCCGGAAGAGATAAGGCATTCTTTGATATGGGTTTTATCGTGTATAATTCAAATAGCATGTTGCCCGAGATCAAAAAAAACAGCCAGCGGAGCGAGATCGTTCTAAAAAAAGCCCGCGATCTTGGCGAATCCACAACGCTTCTTACCGATAAGGCGGTGGCAATTGCCTTATCTTCTTTATATGGAAGGAAGGCCAGGCTTGTGTTGCAAAAATATGCGACGCTTACAAAACTTGTATCGAAAAATCATTTTATAAATCAGGAGATAGAGTTTATTTTCGATAATTTTTTCATCGTAGAATCGACCGTTTCCGAAATAGCGAACTCGTTCAAAGAAAAAGATGTTAGGAAGCTTCCTCTCGTATCTCTCCGCGGCGTAAAAATGATCCGTCTTTACTCCCTTCTTGAGGAGTTTCTCGCCGTAACGGAAAACAAAGTTGACCGTGCTGTTTTGCTTGATTTCCTTGCGGAATATCAAAAAGAGAGCCCGTTATCGATCCAGGAGATCAACTTGGTCCCTGTAGTCCTCCGCCTGCTTCTTGTCGAGAATTTCGGGTCCCTTATGGACGAAGCGTTCAAGAAAATTCAGGATTTTAATGAAGCTGACAAGATACATACGATTATAAAGAAAAGCATCGCGTCGGCCGGCGGAGACCCTTCGCGCGCCATATCTTTTTTGGCTTCGCGCTATAAATTTATCCCTTTTAACCTCGCTGTGCATCTTCTCGGCCGCCTTTCGAAAGAGGGAGCGGCGATGCGCCTCGTGATCAAATGGATACATCTTAATTTAGAAAAGCAGGGGATAGGAGCGAACAAGATCTCAAGCGTTGAAAAAAGGATCCGCGGCAAGCGCTTGGCAGCTTCCGCGAATGCCATAGAATCGCTTCATTGGCTTAGCCAAGCGAAATGGGATTCCATAGCTGAAAAGATCAATGTTGTCGACGCCATTTTGGCGGACGATCCCGAGAGAGTATTCTCGTCCCTTGAAAGAGAAAGCAAAAATATCTACAGGAATACCATTGTGCGCATAGCGGAGCGCGTTTCCGTCCACGAAGCAGAGGTCGCGCGAGCCGCGCTCAATCTTGCCCTAAAAGCGCGGCCGAAAGGCCTTTTGAAAGATATGGCGGCAAGGAGGCATATCGGATATTATCTTATGGACCGGTCCGGGATAGAAATGCTTGAAAGGGAAATGCGATATGTCCCGGGGAAATTAGAGGGTTTTTACAAATTGGTCATCAACCATCCCCAGGCGGCATATTTTGGAAGCATTGGCGTTTTTTCTTCCCTCTTCTTTTTCTTTATTTTTTTGATCATCGGTATTCCTAATTTTGGCATTGCTTTTTTTGTTCTTTGGCTTTTGATCGAGGCGATGTTTTCTTTCGAAATAGGGATCCATGCGGCGAATTCTTTGTTCTCCCAATTTTTGCCCGTCAGAAGCCTGCCTCGCATCAAAATAGAGGGAGGCGCCGGGAAAGAATATCGTACATTTGTAGCTGTCCCATCCATCCTCCGCTCGGAAGGGTCTATCCGGGAACTCGCGCAGAAGTTAGAAGTGAAATTCCTCGGCAACAGGGAGAAAAATATCTTTTTTGCCCTGCTTTTTGATTTTAAAGACGCGGCCGAAGAAACCCTTGGAACCGATGCTGTTCTTTTAGACGCCATGAACGAGGAGATCTCTCGCCTTAACTCCCTTTACGGAAATGGGTCTAAAAGGTTTTTCGGGCTCGCGCGCAAACGTATTTGGAACGAAAAAGAAGGGATTTTTATGGGGTGGGAAAGAAAAAGAGGCAAGCTTAGGGAGTTCAATGAGCTTTTAAGGGGGAAGAAAGACACTTCTTATATAAATGGAGAAGGAGTCCTTTCCCTCGGACGCATAAAGTATGTCATCACCCTTGATGAAGACACCGAGCTGCCCCATGATACGGCGCGCAAACTCATAGGCACCATAATGCATCCGCTCAATGCCCCCGTGATCGATGCTTCGGATCGGATCGTGCGCGGTTACGGGATCATACAGCCGCGTATCGCGGTCCATATCGATACGGCCTTCAGGTCTTTTTTTTCTCGTCTTTATTCATCGGGATCGGGAATAGATTCTTATTCGATATCGGTCTCTAATTTTTATCAAGATCTTTTCGGCAAAGCGCTTTTTTTCGGAAAAGGTATTTACGATATCGACGCGGTAGAGCGTTCCATGTCGGGAAAAATTCCCGATAACGCGGTTTTAAGTCACGACCTGCTGGAAGGAATCTACGCGCATACGGGTTTTGCGAGCGATATAATCCTTTTTGACGGATTCCCGAATTTTTACCATGAATTTATTGTCAGGCTTGAACGCTGGATACGGGGCGATTGGCAGATCATAGGCTGGCTTTCCGGCCGGTTCGGAAGATCAGATATCGGCTCGCCGCGCGAATCTTTTGCTTTTATCGATAAATTCAAGATCATTGATAATTTGAGGAGAAGCCTTGTTCCGATAATATGCGCCTTCACCCTTTTTTTGGGATTCGCAGCCGGTCCGGATCCCATCAAGATCAGCGCGCTTGTTTTGATCGTTCTCGCTTCACCTAATATATTTCCGTTTCTTATCAGCCTTGCATTTCTGCATTCGATCCCATTCCGGCAGCGCTTGCCAAAAGCGATCAAGGGGATGGTCCTGATCTTCGAGCATACGGCCCTTAAGGTCTTTTTCCTGCTCCAGCAGGCATACATATCTATGCGCGCGATCATCACCACTCTTTTCCGCCTTTATTTGACCAGGAAGAACCTTCTTCAATGGAAAAATTTTTATGATGTCGGAACCGCGATGACTGGCAGGCTTGAAGAATATTATTTTGTCATGAAGGAAAGCGTTGCCATTTCCCTGTTCTTCCTTGCTTTTTTTATCGTTCGCGGATCGATCGATCCCTGGCCCCAGGCGTGGCTTATTATTTGGCTCGCGGCGCCAGCCGCCGCTTTTTTAATAAGCCGTCCGATCAGAGCGAAAGAACGGCTGGATAAAAAAGATGTTCCGTTCGTTCGAACGGTCGCGTACAGGAATGCCCTTTATTTCTTGGAAAATGCGAAAGAGGAAACGAATTGGCTGATTCCGGACCATGTGCAGGAGTATCCGAAGCTTCCGGAGAGATCAAGGATGGCGACATCTCCCACGAATATTGGAATGCACGTCATTTCCCTTGTTTCGGCTTTAGACCTTGGATACGTATCTCCTTTGCGCTACGCGGATCGGACGGAAAAATTGTTTTTAAGCATTTCGCGTCTTTACCGGTATCGCGGCAATTTGATCAATTGGTACGACACAAGAAGTCTTGAGCCGCTTAGCCCCCAATACGTATCAAGCGTTGACAGCGCTAATTTTCTTCTTTCCCTTGTGGCCGCCCGGCAAGCATACGCCGAAATGCCGGAACGGCTTATAGCCAAAGAGGTAGCGTTCGAGGGGTTGATAGACGCAACATCGGCTTTTATACAAGACGCGCTTTCTTCCAGCCGGACAGCGCCGGGATATTTAAGGAAAAAGATCCGGGAGATGATCCGGTCTTCCCGCCGGATCATCGCCGCGACCGAGGCGCCTCTCAGGGGCGACGCGTCGCTATATGATCATTTTAAAAAATTATCTTTTTTCCATGAAGGCTTTTCCGAAATACTTAAAAAAATCCAAGAGATACCGATAAGCGGCTTCCAGCCGGTTCCCGACCAGCTGTTGTTTTCGATCGAAAAAGCCATTGAAATAACCGAAGACCATATGATGTCCCTTCAAACCTTGGTCCCGTACATAAAGCACAGGGATCCTTCGGTCGGATTGTACGCTTCCCAGGATAATGCCGCCATAAACATCGTGAAGAAATTAGAGGATCTGGTTTTTTCCATGGCAAGCATCAGAGAGATCGCGGAAAGAAGACCTTTGTCAGTCAGAGAGCTTGAATTCGAGAAAAATATTTCCAAATCATCCTTAAGGGACGAAGCAAAGGAATTTTTGATCGGGTGGTATAAAAAATTGCTTGAAGATGTCGACTTGGGAGCGGAAGCGGCCCGTAATATTATTTTTTCGCTTCACGAAGCGGAAATATCTTCCGCTCGCTATGTCAGCGAGGCCGATCTCTCGTTTCTTTACAACAAAGAAAAAGAACTTTTCCATATCGGATATAACATCACTCTCGATAAGATCGACAGCGCTTGTTACAATTTCATCGCATCGGAAGCTAATTCGGTCAGTTTTATGGCGATACTCAAGGGGGATGCACCGCAAAAGCATTGGTTTTACCTTAGCAGGAAACTTGCGCGATCCGGCAGATCGATCTCCCTTGTCTCATGGGGCGGATCTTTGTTCGAATATCTTACTTCCCTCATCTTTTTTCCCGTCCATCCCGAAAGCCTACTTGGCAGTACGGCCCGTTCAGCGATCAGGATCCATATGCAGGAAGGCCGCCAGCGCAATATTCCTTGGGGAATGGGCGAGTCAGCGTATTATCAATTTGATGAGAACCGGCAATATCAATATCAAATATTCGGCAGCCCCAAGATCGGACTTAAGCGCAACTTGATAGATTTTCTTGTGGTTGCTCCCTATGCGGCAGCCCTTTCCATGCCGTTCTTTCCGCGCGAAGCTGTTCGCAATTTAAAAGAATTTTCACGGGCGGGTTGCGAGGGAAGATACGGATTTTATGACTCCCTTGATTACTTCGGCAGCAGTAAGAAGAAGGAAAAAGCCAAACCGGCAAAAGTATATTACGCCCACCATCAAGGATTTACGCTTGCCAGCCTTGCCAACATTCTTGAAGGCGGCCGCATTCAAGATCTTTTCCATTCCAACCCAATGGTCCGGTCCCTTGATCATTTGTTTGAAGAGAAAATGCCCGACGCGCCGATCGCGGAAAAGCTTTTAGTCCCCGTTTCCGTTTCTTTCCAACAGAACAAAACATCGCATTTCCGCGATACCGGCCTTGAAAGCAAGCGTTTTATGCCGATGCGCACGACATTGCCCCGCCACGCTTTCATTTCGAACGGTTCATATTCGATACGCCTTACAAGCGGAGGCGCAAGTACAAGTTTGTACAAGGGTATCGCCCTTACCCGTCCCAGTCTTGATGAAGATTCCGAGGCAGAGGGACCGTCTTTTTTTCTTCAAGATAAAAAAACAAAGAACATATATGCCCTTTCTCCGCGAGGAATGCAATACAGCCGCAGGCAGAAAGTTATCTTTCACGAAAATAAAGCTGAGTTTTTGTCCTTCAGCGATGTTTTTGACAGTGCTTTATCTGTTTCCGTCGATCCGCGCTTGCCGATCGAAGTGAGGAAGATCTCCATACGCAATAACGGAAAGTCTTCGCTTAACCTGGATTTGATGGCGTACGCCGAAGCATCCCTCGCTTTTCCGGATCAGATCTTTCACCATCCTCATTATCACCATCTCCTCGTAAAGGCGGAAATTATCACCAAGGAAAATGCGGTAATTTTCCATCGTCCGCATCCTTGGGACAGGACAAAGAACATTTATTGCGCCCAGATGCTCATATCGGAAAATTTTTTGAAAAACCCTTCTGTTCTTACGGCTTCAAGGGGAGACGCCCTTGACCGCTTTGCTCAAAACCCTTCTTTCCCTTCTCTTCTGCAGCGGAAAAAGAACGAAAGATATTCTTCACCTATCGATCCGGCTTCCCGCATCGTTTCCGGGCTTGAGATCCTTCCCGGCGAGAGTGCGTCCGCGGCGTGGATACAAATTGCGGCGGAATCTTACAGGGAGATCCGGCGTCTTGTAAGAAAGTATAGAAGATGCGATCTTGCCGATGCGATCGTTTCTTCCGCCGTTCCGTCCAGCGCTTCATCCACCAGAGCGTTGGGTATTTCCCAGGAGCAGAGCGTTATTTTTCAGGATATAGCCTCGCAAGTCCTTACCGGATCGATGAAGGGATTTTTGCATGGAGGATCCGGGGAAACACTCATACATTATCTTTGGAAGATAGGGATATCGGGCAATTATCCGGTCGCGCTCTTCTTTATCCACGACGTTGAAGACATGCAGATATTGAAGCAGGCGATACAATGTTATGAATATTGGAAATCGAAAGGCATAGAGATAGATATAGTGATCTTGAACGACCAGCCGGGAAGCTATCTTAAGGTATTGGATGACGAAGTTGATCTTATGATCCGCCAAGCGAAAGATAATGTTCAAAAAAAGGAAGGCAGTTCTATTTATCAGGCGAAATCCGATCTTATCTCTTCCGAGGACAGGGAAGCTATCGTTACTATCGCCCGGTTTGTCATGGACAGCAAAAAAGGAACGCTTTCCGAGACGGTGGAAAAAAAATATAAAGCAAGAAATACAAAAATACAAAAATTCGTTCCTTCGTCAAAGCCGTTTGAAAGAAAATATCCGGGTGTTGTTGCTCCGCATCTTTTGTTTAATAATTCTTGGGGAGGCTTTGACGATGCCTCCAGCGAATACGTGATGACCGTTTCGTCCGATAGGATGCCTCCGCAGCCATGGAGCCACATCATCGCTTTTGAAGAGTTCGGCACGGTCGTTTCCGACTCGGGATCTTCGTATACGTGGTCGAAAGACAGCCATGACAATCGGATAACCGCTTGGACTAATGACGTCCTCCGTTATCGGAGCGGTGAGATCATTTATTTGCGCGATGACGATACCGGCGAGATATGGAATCCGACGCCCCTTCCCGTAAAGACCAAAGAGCCGTTTTTGATCCGATATGGTTTTGGTTATGCTTCGTATGAGAACTCATATTCGGATATGGAACAGAAATTGACCGCGTTCGTTCCTTGTGGCGATACCGTGAAGATAAGCCTGTTGTCGCTTAAGAACAAAAGAGGTAAAGACCGCTGCGTAACTCTTTATTATTATCTTGAGCCGTCCACGGGAATATTGAGAGACAATTCCCGCGACCGCATATTCTTTAATTATGATCGATCCGATCAGGTCATGTTCTTTGGAAATGAATTCAGGAACCAGCTGCCCGGCAGGACGGCCTTCGCGTCTTTTGGCCGGTTTTCGGGAGAGGCCGGATGGACTAACGATAAAAGGGAATTTATCGGACGGTTCGGTTCTTACGAATCTCCCCAGTCCCTTAAAAAAGGATCATTGTCCAATTCCGCGGAGTGCGGGCTGGAAAATTGCGTCGCTTTGTCTTTAAAAATAAATATTCCCGCGGGGGAGGAGGTAGAGATACCTATTTTTGTCGGAGATGCACCTTCTTTTGAGGAGGCAAGGGAAAAAGTTTTATTTTGGAAAAACAGGGATAGATACGATAACGACCTCGTTGGAGCGAGAGATGCCTGGAAACAAAAGCTGAATAAGATATCCGTCCGTACCGGCGACCGGTCCCTCGATCTTCTTATGAACGGCTGGCTTCTTTATCAAACGCTTTCATCAAGGGTTTACGCGAAAACAGGTTTTTATCAGCCATCGGGAGCTTACGGGTTTAGAGACCAGCTGCAGGATGTTTGCGCTCTTATCTGGTCGGACCCTTCTTTCGTCAGAGAATTCATCCTTAAAGCCGCTTCGCATCAATTTAAAGAGGGGGACTCCCTCAATTGGTGGCATGACCATAATATGTTCGGTATCCGCACCGTTCTTTCCGACCACCAGCTGTGGCTCGCGTATACGCTTTTTGAATATGTCAAAGCAACGGGAGATGTTTCCATTTTTGATGAAGAGGCTTCATTTCTTGAAGGGCCGATCTTGTCATTTGCCGAGAAAAAAGAATGGACGGGTATCCCCGAAATTTCTTCAGAGAGAGCGCCCATATTCGAACACGCTATGCGTGCGATCGAAAAGAATTTCGTGTTCGGAGCTCACGGTCTGCCTCTTATCGGTCTTAGCGATTGGAATGACGGTTTAAGCAGGGTGGGAGACCAAGGCAAGGGCGAAAGCGTTTGGGTCGCCTGGTTTTTGCTGAGGCTTATAGATATCGCTTTGCCGCAGCTTAAAGAGAGAGGCCAGATCGAGCGGATGAACAAGTTTGCCGATGTCCGCGCGGCTGTTAAGCGGGCGATCGGGAAATTTGCTTGGGACAAGCAATGGTATAGAAGGGCATTTTTTGACGATGGTAGCGTTCTTGGATCAAGATCTCTCAAGGAATTCAAAATAGATTCAGTAGCCCAGTCATGGGCGGCCCTTTCCGGCCAAGGCGACGAAGAAAAGATAAGGACAGCCCACAGATCGATGTCCAAAATGCTTTTTAAGGAAAAATATTTTTCCCTTATCGATCCGGCGATCAAAAAAGACTCTATTGATCCCGGATATATACGGGATTATCCGGCGGGGATCAGGGAGAACGGGTCTCAATATAATCATGCCGCTCTTTGGGCGGTGCAATCATATTCCCGTATCGGCGAAGTTGATATCGCGGAAAGGATACTCAGGCTTATCAATCCTATCGAGCGTTCGGGCACGGAGAAGAAAGCTTTTGAATATCGCATCGAGCCGTACGTGGTTGCGTCTGATATTTATGGGGAAGAGCATGCGGGCAGGGGCGGGTGGTCATGGTATTCGGGATCGTCCGGTTTGATGTATACGACGATCTTAGAGCATATTTTAGGAATACAGAGGAAGGGTTCGATCTTATCCATTTCGCCTCGCACGCCAAAAAGCATGAACGACGCGGCAATAACCCTGCCGTGCGGCAAGGCTAGCTATAATATCGCGATAAAAAATCCAAAGGGAGCATATTCGAAAGTTTTGTCCGCCTTTCGCGACAATATCGAATGCGATCCATCGCAAATATCTTTTATCGATGACGGGGCCGATCATCAAATCGAGATCATACTTGGATGATCGGGAAGAAAAATATATAATTAACTCTTCATGAAGAAACTTCTTAAGCAGTATTTCGGTTATGATGAATTCCGGCCCTTGCAGGAAGAGATCATCAGCTGCGTCCTTAAAAAAGAGGACTGTTTTGTTTTGATGCCGACCGGCGGGGGAAAATCGCTTTGCTACCAGCTGCCGGCGTTGAAATTCGACGGGCTTACCCTTGTTATCTCCCCGCTGATCGCCTTGATGAAGGATCAGGTTGACGCGCTTAGGGCTTGCGGCGTTAAATCGGAGTTTATAAATTCCAGCCTGACGCCGAAGCAGATTGATGAGATTCGCGCCCAAGTGCGCCGGAATGAAGTTAAGATCCTGTACGTGGCGCCCGAAAGGTTCGCATCGGAGAGCTTTCAAGATTTTTTGAAAACTCTGCCGCTGAGCTTGATCGCCGTGGACGAAGCGCATTGCATCTCCGAATGGGGCCACGACTTCCGGCCGGCTTACCGCAATTTGAGCCTGTTGAAAGATATTTTCCCTTCCATTCCTTTGATAGCTTTGACCGCTACGGCCACCGCGAAAGTGCGGGAAGATATAGTCAGCCAATTGCAGCTGCAAAAAGCGCGCGTTTTCATATCCAGTTTTAACCGCGAAAATTTGCATATAGCCGTCTTGGAGAAGAAACAGGCTTTTCCGAAATTGGTCACTTTATTACAGAGGTATAAAAAAGAATCGGTGATAATCTATTGTTTTTCGCGCAAGGATACCGAAACCATCGCCGCTAATTTGAGAGCGAACCGATTTAAAGCCCGGGCTTATCATGCCGGAATGAATTCCCGCGACAGGAGCGCCGTCCAGGAGCTTTTTATTAAAGATGAGGTTAACATTATTGTGGCCACTATCGCCTTTGGCATGGGCATAGATAAGCCGGACGTGCGTCTTGTGGTCCATTACACCTATCCGAAGACCTTGGAGGGATATTACCAAGAGATCGGCCGCGCCGGCCGCGACGGACTGCCAAGCGAGTGCATAATGTTCTACACCTACGGCGATACGATGAAGCACGAGTTTTTCATAGGACAGATAGAGAACGAAGAGTTCAGGCAAAGGGTCCAGGAAAAATTGGACCAAGTGATCAGCTTCGCCGAGCTTAGGACCTGCCGCAAAAAATATTTGCTTGATTATTTCGGGGAGGATTTTAAAAAGGATAATTGCTGCAGCTGCGATATCTGTTTGACGGGGAAGGAAAAGTTGGCGGAGGCTGAGGTCGAGGTCGAACAGGCGGTAAATGGTCGGTCAAAAACAGCCAAGCCGTGCCTCCCGGCAGGCAGGCTTGACTACAACCAGGAGTTGTTCGAAAGGTTGAGGTCTCTGCGCAAAGATCTTGCCGACGATGCCGACGTCCCGCCTTTTGTCATATTCGGCAATGTTTCGCTTCAGGAAATGGCATATTATTTCCCACAAAACGAAAAAGAATTTTCGCTGATCAGCGGGGTTGGCGCAAAAAAGCTTGAGCAATTCGGGGAGATATTTTTGAGCGCCATCAACGATTTCGCGGAAGAAAACAATATCTCGCCGAAGAACAACCCGAACAAAAAGCAGGAAAAGCCGGCTATAAAGGCCAAAAATGACAAGCCGGTATTTTATGTGAAGACCAGGGAGCAGATCGCCAAGAAAATTCCCATAGACAAAATAGCCAAAAGCCAAAATTTACAGACCGCCACGATCATCAACCATATAGAGAAAATGATCGAGGCCGGGGAGAAACTGGATCTGGAATATTTAAGATCGCCGAAGAAAAAGTATGAAACGATCAAAGCCGCTTTTGAAAGGATCGGCGGCGATCAATTAAAACCCGTGTTCGAACATTTCGAGGGAAAATATTCTTACGATGAAATACGCCTGGCAAGGGTTTTGATGTGCGGTTAATTTTTTAAGAACAAAAAAAGCCCTCTTGGTTTTAACGGAGAAACCAGGGGCTTTTTTAATTTCTGTCAGGCAAGAGAAACGCAATATCCCGGATGATCTTTCGTCAGATCCCTCCAGATCTTTTCCAGATCGTTCGTGCTCAGGTATTTTTTTCCAGCCAGCTCGGGGGCCTCATCCAGATATTGCTCCAGGCCTCTTTCCCTTATCGTTTTGTCCACCCATTCCTTGATGCTCTTGGAGGAATTCTCCATTGAGTATTTGGCGAAATTGCAGCAGCCGTTGTTGAGAAAGAAGAAAGCGGCTTTTTCAACAGTTTCATCGGGCATTTCTATCTTATAATAGCTGAAAATATCGACCAGTCTTTTGGTCCGTCTGTATTGCCGATACATCTTATCGGCATCTCCAGGCTCAAGAGCATCGATCACTTTCGCGAAATTGGGAAGTATCTCCTCTCGGACAGTTCTTTTAGAGGCTCTTCCCCTGGAAGCCATGTCTTCGGCGAGATCGAACCTGCCCTTTCTGACGCTCAGCTGGATTATCTCGTCTACTTTGCTGGTGATCTGTTTTTCTATGCATTCTTGGCTTATTACCATTTTGATTTTAAAACAACTTTTTCGATCATCGGCTCCGTCAGCCGATAACCTTATAGTTGCAGGGTTATGGCGTTAGCCGGTGTTCATAAATAAATACAATCTTTCAGGCATATTGTCAATTTTTTGTAATGGTTCAATAGCTTGTAGCCACCTGTTAAGCTATGAACATGTACAACACAAACCCGAACCTGCCCCGCGTAAGGATGGCAGCCGTAAGGATGGTAAGCTCCGGAATGGGCATCCGGGAAGTCGCCCGGCATTTCGGCTACACGCACGAAGCGGTCAGGCGCTGGATCGCCAAGGCCAAGAACCTGCCATCGAACGCGCATATCGTTCCGACCCTCTCCTCAAGGCCAAAGCACCATCCGAACGAACTGCCGAAAGAAACTGTTCGCAAGATCTTGGAATACCGAGCCAGATACAACCGCTGCGCCCAAGTGCTGCATTACTTTTTGGAACGGGACGGATGCGATGTCAGCCTTTCTTCAGTGAAAAGAGTGCTGAAACGCTATCAATGCACAAGGTATTCCAAATGGAAAAAGTGGCACTCGTATCCTCCAAGGCCCTTGCCGGAAAAGCCCGGAATACTCGTGCAAATGGACACGGTCCAGTGTTTCGAACGCCGGGTGTATCTGTACACCGCTTTGGACGTTTTCTCCAGATTCGCTTACGCTTCCGTTGCGTCGCATGCCAACACGCACGAAAGCGTCAGGGCTTTGCTCAAGGCCAGGGGATCTTTCCCGTTCGGCATAGCTACTTTGCAGACGGACCATGGTTCCGAGTTCTCCAAGTATTTTACCAAACGCTGCGTCTTTGAAGGGATCGCCCACCGGCATTCCCGGGTAAGGACGCCGACCGACAACAGCCACCTGGAACGGTTCAACCGGACCATCCAAGAGGAATGTTTGGCCCGGACTTGCGGCACTCCGGCAAGCTGCCGCAAGGCTGTTGCCGAGTACCTGAGATACTACAACTGCGAACGCCCGCATATGGCGCTCGAGATGAAAAATCCAAGGGAATTTTTAATCGCTAGTGGCTACAAGGTATTGACCTAAAAACATTTTTAATAACAGCTTGTTTTCTTTTGCGGCCTTCTGATAATATAGATCGTATGAAAGAAACCAAAGAAAAGCTTTTAGAAATAGGATCAGACAATATCTGCCCCGCCGCCGTTATCTTCCGAGGGAACGAGATACTGACCGGATTCAGAAATTACACCCCGGATAAATACAAGCAAATATCCGTTTGGACCCTTCCCGGAGGAAGATGCGACGCTGGAGAGAATATAGAAGAAACGTTAAGAAGGGAAGTCGGAGAAGAGGTCGGCATTACGGACCTGTCCATAGAAGAGTTCATCGGCGAAGTGGCGGGCGCGAAGGAAGGAGATGTTGTTTATTTGTTCAGATGTTCGACCGGCCAGCAGGCGCGGCTTTTGGAGCCGGAGAAATTTTCGGAATGGCGCTGGTGTCCGGTCCCGGATATCCCGGAAAAAGACTTCATTAACGGCAAGGTTTTGGATCTGATAAAAAAGATCTCGGCTGATATTTGATCTCTAAAAAATAGAAAACCCTTTGGCCTAGCGGAAGGTCAAAGGGTTTTTGCTTTTTTGTCAGTTTCGCCAGCAGAGAAAAGAAAATTCAGGAATTTCCTCGCCGGAAGGGCCATAAACCTTCCAATAATAAACTCCATCGATCTTTTCATAGCCGCTCGTCGTTTTTATTTCCACTCCGTTTTTGTCCGATATCGTAACTTTGTAGGGGATATTCCCCGTGCCATTTTCGTCTCTCGTCAGGTCGTATTGAACGGCGCCGACCTGGGAGATATCGAATCGGGCATGAGCGCTGCAGGAGGGCAAAAAAATGCAATGGCCATTGCGCAGGCCATTATTTTTTTAGGCAATATCAAGGATTTTAAAACAGCTTTTCGCTTATCGGCTCCGCCAGCCGATAAACTTGGAACTGTCCGGTTTATTCGGTTGGCTTTAATGGTTAATACGATTTTTTTGGCGGATCAGTCAAATAATCAAAGAGCACTAACCAAAAAAAGTTTTTCTGGTAAAATGAATATAATGTTTTGGCGGTTAAGAAAAAATTTTAAGAAAAAGTGAAAAAAAGCGAATTTTTTACAGCTTTCTTTTTCGGTTTGGCGATAACGGCGGCCATCGGCTTTTTTGCTGCGGCCAATTGGCAAAAAATAGAACGCCGCTATTTTCCGTGCCAAAGTTTGATCGTTTACGATGTAGGATCTTTTGATGATCGTTTCGGGATAACCAGGGAAGAACTTTTATCCGCCGCGGAAGAGGCCGAGCTTGTTTGGGAAAGGCAGGAGAAAAAAGAATTGTTCAGCCATTCGGCCGGAGGAAATTTGAAAATGAACCTTATTTACGACGGGCGCCAGCAGGCAACCGATATCTTGAAAAATTTGGGAATAGCCGTTGACGAGAACAGAGATTCGTTTGACGCCTTGGAAACCAAATATAATGAAGCCAAAACCGAATATTTCCGCCAGAGATCAATTTTTGAATCGCGACTGATCGAATTCGGAAAAGCGAAA
This sequence comes from Minisyncoccota bacterium, assembly GCA_041657565.1. Taxonomy (GTDB): domain Bacteria; phylum Patescibacteriota; class Minisyncoccia; order Minisyncoccales; family JAQTVQ01; genus CAIMDX01. Next base: position 26,869 of record JBBABQ010000003.1, read on the forward strand.
GAAGAATATAACTTAAGGGTGGGCTATTGGAACGATCACCCCGGATCTTCTCAGAAAGAGCGGAATATTTTAGTGGAAGAGAAAAAGACCCTCGATAACGATCAGCGGCAAATATTGGAGCTGCAATCCCTTCTTAACGCGAAGACGGACGAGTTGAACGCTTTGGCGATGACCCTGAACCGGCTTGCCGCGGAGTTAAATTTGGAAATAGAAAGGTTTAATAATACCAATGACAGTATCAGCGGGGAATTTGAAGAGGGGTCCTACAAAAGCAGCGCTGGAGCGGAAGAGATAAATATTTACCAATTTTCCAGCAGAGAGAAGCTGGTCAGGGTTTTGGCCCATGAATTCGGCCACGCCCTTGGGATGGAACACGTGGACGATCCTGATGCTATAATGTACTGGCTGAATGCGGGCCCGGATGTCGATCTTTGTCCTGCCGATATTGCCGAACTGAAAAAAGTTTGCGGCCCTGAATAACGGGATGGTCCGTGTTAAAAAATTTAATTTAAAAATATAAAATAAATATCATTATGAAAAGAGTATTCACTCAAACGTTTGGAGTGGTCGGAGCCTTACTGGTCAAGGAGGGAAAAGTTTTATTGGTAAAAGAGGCGGGAAGAAAGGGCGCTGACGGCGGAAAATGGAGCCATCCCGCCGGCTGGATCGATGTGGGAGAAGATGTGATCGCCGCGGCTAAAAGGGAAGTCGAAGAGGAAACCGGTTATGAGTTCAACCCCGCTCATCTATTGGGGATATATTCTTTAGTGAGAAAAGACCTTGAAAAAGAGCTTGGCTCAAGCCCGCATGCCATCAAGCTTATTTTTATCGGCGGCATTTCGGATAAGCCGGGAAAAGACCTTTACGACGATATCAGCGAAACGAAGTGGTTTTCCCCTGAAGAGATTGAGAAGATGGGCCCTTCGGAGCTGAGGGATATTGATATAAAGCAAATGGTCAAAGATTATTTTTCCGGCAAGAAATATCCGATAGACATCATCCGTCACGCGGCAAGCGAGTGACCGTCCAAAGTTCGGTTTATATTTGCAGGAAGTCCTTAGTTATAAGATAATATATTCTAGCAAATCAGTGGGATAATAATTAAATAATAATTTGATCAATAACTATGCAGCACAAAATCAAAATAGCGGCAGCATTCTTGCTTTCCGCTTTGGTCCTTCCGGGATTGGTTTCCGCGGCGGATTACAATTTTGAGAGCACTTGGCAGACGAATTGGGGAGAGATGAAACTTAAGCAGGAAGGGTTAAAGGTTACCGGAACTTATACCCATGATTCCGGAAAGATCGATGCGACAGTTTCCGGAAACTCACTTGTAGGAAAATGGTCCGAATATCCGAGCTATAAAGAACCCGGGGACGCCGGAGACGTGGAGCTTAAGATGTCGGCTGACGGAAAGTCTTTCGAGGGATCCTGGAGATACGGATCTGCGGGAGGCTGGAGCGGAGGATGGACCGGAACGCGCACATCGGGCGATGTAAAGTTGAATATCACTGCCGCGGATGTTGCCGTTCAGGGAAGCTCGAACGAAGGATCTTCGGCCGCCGCGCCGGCCGCTGCCCAGAAATTGATCTATGACACGACCAGCAATTATATAGGGGCGTGCTCGCTGACAGACTCAGCGGCGTGGACTTTCGATAAAGATATGCAGGTTTCGATGGTTCAGTTTTGGTACAATTGGCAGGCCGGCGAAACGGATCTGGATTTCACTATTTATAAAGACGGACAAGAGTTTATTAAGGGAACAGCCAAAAGGACCGGTTGCGATACTTATCAAAAAAATTGGTGCAATGCCGATTACAATGTAAGCAAAGTTTTTCCGGCAGGCAGTTATACTTCCAAAGTATCTAAAGCGAGCCAATGTTTGCAGCCCGGAAAGACCGGCACAGTCCGTTTTTACGGCACAGACACAGCGGTTACCGGCAATGCAACATCTCAAAATACCAATGAAGCTTGCAAAGACGGAACCGGTTTGTATATTTCCAACCTTACGGTCGCTTCCGGCCGCAAGCTGAGCGTGCCGGTCATGGCTTGCAACGTTAAAAATCTTGCCAATATGGATCTGGAAATTTCTTACGATCCGGCCATGCTGGCTTTTGAAAGCGCCGAGAAAGGCAGTTTGAACAGTTCATCGATGTTCCAAGGCAACAGCAAAGACGGCAAAGTGAAGATCTCTTTCGCGGCTGTCAGCGGTTTCAACGGAAACGGCTCGATAGCCTATATCAATTTTTTAGTATCGGGATCTTCAGGCAATACTTGCGATCTTAAACCGGTTGTTTCTTCGGCTAAGGATTCTGGTGCGGCCGATATAGCGATCAAAACAGCTTCCGGGAAATTCACGGTTGGAAAATCCGCTGCCGGCGATTGCGACGGGGACGGGCTTGTCAGCGCCAGAGACGCTTTGGCCGCTTTGCAAATGGCAGTGGAAAAGATATCCGCTGATCTTTGTTATGACATCAATGGCGATGGAAAAGTCGATTCCAGCGACGCAAGGGAAATATTAAAGAAAGCGGTTGGTAAATAATTGATATCACCAAAAATATGAAAAAAATAACAATCTCGATTTTAGCGGCTTTTGTCCTTTTGGCCGTCGGCCAAACCGCGCTGGCTTTCGAACTCAAGCTGGAAGACACAACGATAGCGGGAAGCGGTATCGTTTCGGTAACGGTCAAAGGCGCCCAGAATTTGGGGGCGGCCGATTTGAAAGCGACCTATGATAACAAGATCTTGAAATTGGAAGGGATCGATCTGGGAAGCGTTTCCAAGAACGGGATGGTGGAGTTCAAAGACGATAACGGTACCGTGTCGATCAGCTTTGTGGATCCGGACGGCATAAGCAAGGACGGACAGCTTTTGGCCCTGAAATTTTCCGGCATCGGCGAGGGCGTTTCGGATTCAACCTTGACCGCTTCGGCTTACGGAACCGATCTTAAAGATATGCAAGTGGAAGCCGAAGGAGGAAAGATAACCGTCGGCGGAAGCTCATTGATAACGTGGATCGTCATCGGCGGAGTTATTCTGGCAGGAATTTTGTTCTTCTTTATGAAGAAAAAGAAGGGAGGACCGGAGGCCAAGGCATAACGCGTTCAGAAAGCAGAAAGCAGGCTTTTTAGCCCGCTTTAGCTTATAGAAAGAACTATATGTATTTCGTTTATCTTATCCTTTGCTCGGACCAAAGCATCTATACCGGCATAACCACCGATCTTAAGCGGCGGTTTGAGGAGCATAAGAACAAAAAAGGCGGTCATTACACGAGTTCGCGAGGGGTCGAGAAGATAATCCATTCCGAAAAATTTCCCACCAGGTCCGAAGCCTTGAAAAGGGAATCTCAGATCAAAAGCTGGCCGCGAGAGAAAAAAATGGAGCTTAAAAATTAGATCTTAGCAAAAAAAACGGGGGCCATGGCGGCCCCTGTTTTTTTGTTCTAGCAGTATAAAATTCTATCGGCAGTCTATGTCGGTCAAGCATCCTTGGTCGTCGTAATTAGCCGGGTCGAAGTTCGGCTTGTTATCCTTCCTGCATTGCAAATATTTATCCAAAACAGTTTGGTCGATCTGGCAATTCGGGTTCTGGAACCTGGAGATCGTTTCATTGGCCATTTCGAGGTAGGTTTTGCATGCGTACTCTTTGACGCAGCCTTTTTCGTCAGGAACGCTTTCATACTGTCCGTCCTTGGCATTACAGGCCGTTCTTTCGTTTTGCGAAGGCTCTGCCACATATTCGCAGGAGACAGGCGCTAAACATTGGGGTACCCAGGCGATTCCCGATTTTTCGTTAGAGAAGCTTTTAAGCTCCCAGCTCGGTCCTTGTTCGTTTTCGAAGGCGAAGGAGACTACGAGAGGAACGGAAACTCCGCTTATCTCTTTTGCTATGCAAGCGGTGAAATATCCGTCCATATTGGAAGTCTTGGCGATAATTTTGAATTTTTTGCATGGAACTAATTTGCTGTTGTCTTCTTCTAATGGGATTATCGAATAATTTCCAATGCTCCTACCGGTCGAGACATCCTTTAAAATTATCGGTTCTTTCGCCTCCCAATATTCACTGGAGTTGAAATTTTTTGAGGAATAGGAAAAAATATCGCTGACTACCGTGGGCAAGTCCATTTCGTTGTAAAAAGCGGCGGCGTCATCAAAAGCCATACTAGTCTCGTTGTTCCATTGGCTGACAGCCATTTGTCCGTTATCCGCAAAAATGGAGAATTTCGCGTATTGGGACCTGGACGGATCGTTCCCGTTCTCGACCTTCATCAGCCCTAAATAAGCTTCCCGATCGCCGCAAGTTTTTTTGCTTTCGACATAGTATGATAACGTGCTGGATCCGTTCGATCCGCCGGGGCCGAAATTATTAATGGTATAATCCAAGCGCAACGGGATTATTGGCTGTTCGACCAATGCCCCTTTTTCGCTGTTTTGTCCGGCTTGGTCCGCTGTTTGGCTTGCGTTATTTTTATAAAAAAAGAAACCGGCGCCGGCCGTCGCTGCTATTGCGATAATAGCGGCAGCCGTTAAAGTTATTTTTTTCTGGTCCATTGGATGTTTTATCTTAATTTATTTTATTACAACCTTTATTACATTATATAGCAACATTATTCTCATACAATATTTTCTATCCACTTTTTTCAATAAAGGGAATATAGCTGGATAAGGCGAAGAAAAAATTGAGATTTGATTTTTTATCCGGTTTGGCATTAATATTGAGGAATGACAGCGCAGAATAAAAAAGAAGACAACGGAAAAGCGATAGAGCTTGAGCTTTTGGCGCCAGCCAAAGATATAGTTACCGCCGAGGTGGCTATTTTGGCCGGAGCGGATGCCGTTTACATCGGAGGACCGCAGTTCGGCGCGAGGTCCGCGGCCGGAAATACTTGGGAGGATATAGAATCCTTGGTCAAATTCGCCCACAAATATTACGTTAAAATTTATCTTCCGATAAACACGATCTTTTATGACGAAGAAAGGGCGGCCGTGGAAGAGATGATCAAAAAGGCTTACGACATCGGAGTTGACGCCATCATTGTTCAGGATATGGGCATAATGGAAATGGACCTGCCGCCTATCCCCATCTTCGCCAGTACGCAGGCGCACAATTATGAGCCCGAACAGGTGGAGTTTTTCGATAAAGCCGGATTTCAGAGAGTGATCCTGGCCAGGGAATGCAGTCTTGAACAAATAAAGAAGATCAGAGAAAAGACCAAAGTTGATCTGGAAGTTTTTGTCCATGGAGCTATTTGCGTTTCTTTTTCGGGAAGGTGCTATTTGAGCCAAGCTATGTGCCAAAGAAGCGCCAACCGCGGAAAGTGCATCCAAGCTTGCCGTTTGCCTTATTCGCTTGTTGACTCGGAAGGGACGGAGATCGTTAAAGACAAGTTCCTTTTGTCTTTGAAAGATTTTAACCTTTCGGCGTCTTTGGGGGAGCTGATCGAGGCAGGTATTACTTCTTTTAAGATCGAGGGCAGACTGAAAAGCGAAATTTACGTCGGGAACGTGGTGGCCAAGTACCGCCAGGAGCTGGACAAAATTATCGCGTCAAGTAAAGGAAAATACAAAAGGCCTTCTTCCGGCGCCACCAGATTGGATTTCGAACCGGACCTGGACCGGACCTTTAACCGCGGATATACCACCCATTTCATTTACGGGAGGCAAAAGGATTGCGTTTCCGTGGATAGCCAAAAGTCCTTGGGCAAGTTTGTCGGCAAGGTAAAAGAAAAAGGCGACGGTTATTTTACTTTGGACCGCGAGAACGATCTTAAGAACGCGGACGGCCTGTGCTGGTTCGACGAGAGAAACGATTTAATAGGGACGAACATCAATCTTGTCGAGCGGGCCGCCTCCGCTGAAGCTTCGGCGGGCGATCCCTCCTTCGTCCCGCAAGCGTGCGGGACTACGGCGGGCGAAGCAAAAATATATCCGAACAAGTGGCTGTCATTGAAGCCGGGTATGGATATTTATCGCAACTTGGATATTGCTTTCGGGAAAAAAGTTGTGAACGGGGCCGAAAGGCGGGTAGCAGTTGATTTCGTTATAAAAGAAACCCAAAAAGGGTTTAGCGTCAGCGCCAAGGACGAGGACGGAAATACAATGGAGATGGAATTCGCCGCTGAAAAGAAACCGGCTCAAAAACCTGAGCTGGTGGAGGATAGCTGGAAAAAACAGTTTTCCAGGCTAGGCGACACCATTTTTTGCTCGAGGGATTTTTCTTTCGAGACGAGCAAGCCTTATTTCATTCCCATGTCGGTCTTGAACGATTGGAGAAGGATCCTGGTCTCCGAGCTTTTAAAGGTAAGGGCGCAAAATTATCCGAAAGTTTTTGCCAAGCATCAAAAGACGGATTATCCTTATCCTTATAAAGAACTTGATTATTCTTTCAATGTTTCCAATGCCTTATCTCGCGCTTTCTACGAAAGGCATGGAGCGAAGGTTTCGGAAGCTTCTTTCGAGCAGCAGAAAGACGTTCGGGGTAAAAAGCTTATGACTACAAGACACTGCTTGCGGTATTTCCTTGGAGCCTGTCCGAAAAATCTCGAAGAAGGCCGCCCCCAATTCAAAGAGCCGCTGTTTTTAACCTATAACGGCAAAAAATTCCGCCTCGGCTTTGACTGCGCCCGCTGCGTAATGGAGGTCTGGAACGAAGAGTAAGTTAAAATTTAGGCTGGTTTTTGTTTTCTTAAATGTTATAATATAATTGTTATGATGAAAAAAATTATAAAATCGATCAAAGAGAAAACAGCTATCATTCGCGAAGCCAAAGGGAAAAAAGAAAGAAAAATGTTAGAAAAAAAAGTAGAACAGGGAACGGATATGGCGATTCGCGAATATGGAGAAGTTTTTAAAAAATTAGCCGAGTATGATCGGAATTGATTTCGGATGTCTATAAAATATTTAGACGTAGAATTAATGGAAAGGATCTGCCACCGTTTAGCGGTGGCAGTTTTTGATACCAAAGATGATCCAATTGCGTCGTTCAATGACCATACGGAACTTTTAGAATCTGCTCTTGGAAATCCGAAACAGACATTCGGAGGAAATGATTTATATCCATTATTAGCCGACAAGGCCGCTATTTTGTATTACTCTTTAAATAAAAACCACCCTTTTAAGAATGGTAATAAGAGAATTTCAGCAGCTTCTTTGGTCGTGTTTCTGTTCATTAACGATTATTGGTTAAATGCCGGAAAAGATGAACTATTCGATATGACCTTGGCTGTGGCTAAATCTAACGCTTTGGAAAAAGAATTGGTGCTGTCGGATATTACCAGGTGGATAAATGCTAGGATGATACCGTTCTCTGAGCGATAGGCCGTTGCTCCCATTGCCTGGAACGAAGAATAGATTATTTGTTTTCCACAAGCCGCCTTAGTACATAGGGCGGCTTTTTGATATTATAATAAAAGAGGAAATAAATAATTTTTTATTTTAATAACTTTTATGGCTGATCAGCAACCGGAAAAGCCGGGAGTCTCCGGCGATAAAAAAAAGAAATTTACCGTCAAAGCTATTTTTATTGCTCCCTTGGTTCTTTTATTGGCCGTTGGAGCTGTTTTCGGCTTTTATCTTTTGGAACAGAATTTTCATTTTAGTTTTTTCTCGGTTCCCGGAATAGAAGAACCCATTGTAGAAGAGGTTTCCGTTCCTGCCCGGCCGGGAGCGGATGTTTGCGAGAAGATACAAGACCTGGAGATAAAAGAAACTTGCTATTCCAGAGCGGCTTTAGCGGTTCAGGACCTGTCCGCGTGCGGGAAAATAAATCTATCGTCCGAGAAAAATAATTGCTATACGGCCATTGCCAAGAGCAAAGAAGATCTGTCCATCTGCGAGAATGTGGACGCATCGGGAGATAAGGAATACTGCTATTCGGAGATAGCTTTGGCCATGCAAGATATATCCATCTGCGAAAAAGTGCAGAACGCCTCGAATAAGGAGATATGCTATTCGAACATCGCCGAAATAAAGGGCGACCCGTCCATCTGCGAAAAAATAAGAGATTTCGTTGACGATCAAAAAAATTATTTGAAAGACAGCTGCTATTTGAATGTTGTCAGAGTCGCCCAAGACCCGTCTATCTGCGAAAAAATGGTCGTGAAAGACGGCTGTTATTTGGCGATCGCCGTTACCAAGCAAGATCGGTCTTTTTGCGGCAAAGAGACGAACACATACGTAAAAAATACTTGCTATTTCGAAGTTGCCAAAGCCAAGCAGGATGCGGAGCTTTGCGGCGACATCTCGATCGATGATAAAACTACCGAGCTGGAAATGAAAGATCTTTGCTACCCCGGCGTTGCCTCGGCGAAAAAAGATATATCCGTCTGTGAAAGCGTCCAGGGAGAGAAAGACGACTGCTACTCCGGCGTTGCCTCGGCCAGCCAGGATATTTCCATCTGCGGCAAGATCAAGGAAGATAACGCTAAAAATGATTGCTACTCAGCGGTTGCCAAAGAGAAAAAAGATCCTTCTATTTGTGATGGCATGCAGCTTGAGACAGAGAGGGACTTTTGCTATTCATTGGTTGCCAAGGCCAGCCGAGACGCGTCTTTGTGCGAAAAAATAAAGGACCAAAGGACCAAAGATTATTGTTACATGGAATCGATCAAACCTTATCGCGCGGAATCGTCGCTGGAACTGCCGTCTTTGCCGGATGGATATACTCTTAACAGTTATTCTGTCGAAAAGAAACTTGAGACCGTTTGCCAAAAACACGCCGATTGCGCCACTCCGGGCGAATACCTGGCCCAGTCCCGCTGTCCTTTCGTTTCCTTATGTTTGCAAGGGAGTTGCGCCGTGGTCTGCCCCGGCCAAGAAAATTAGTCTGTGGATAAGCTGGTCGAAGCCGGGCTTCGACCAGCTTGATTCTAAAACAAAACGGCTCTCAATAGGCCGTTTTTTGTTGCAAAACTAAAATATTATCGATCTCTTCGAGGTGTTTATTCTGGAGCCCTCCTTCATATCCGTACGTTCTGACATATCTTTTTATTTGTTCCGGCAGTATATGAGATGCATCGTCATCAATTATAATGTATTGATCCAGCGGATTTTTCGAGATCCACATTTCTATTTCTAGCCCTCTTAGGCCGCTACGAGATGAAGGTGTTTTATCTATGATCGGAGGATTATCCCACCCCGCTTTTTTGAAAGAGGCGAGTATCCTTTCTTTCCAATCAGACAGTATCCTTGCGCAGGAAGAAATTACGATCGATGCATTATGTTTTTCCACGGCTGTTCTTAATCATTGAACGCAGTCGGCGTCAAAAGTGAGATGAGGCCGTAAGGGCGTTTTGGAGTGAATGAGCACTCCATCAATATCCAGGAAGAAAACGATCTTTTTATTTTTAGTCATTTTTTTATTTAGTTATAAAAGAGTTTTTAATAAATAACATTGATCGGTCCGTATGTCAAAAACGGCTGGGTTGCCGACCGTAGGCGGAAACCGCCAAATGTCCTTGCACATTACCGGTTTGTTTTGACACTAATGGACAAAAATGGTATATTTATTGTGCTAATTTTGTTATGGAGAATAAAAAATTGCGCCATAGGCGTTTTTTTCTTTTCCGCATTCTATCTTTAATTCTATGGAAATCCGCAACATCGCAATTATCGCCCACGTTGACCACGGCAAGACCAGCTTGACCGATGCTTTACTGCGCCAATCCGGCGTGGGAGGCGAAGGCGTCAGCATGGATATGAACGACCTGGAAAGGGAGCGGGGCATTACCATATATTCAAAGAACGCTTCGATCTTTTATAAAGATACGAAAATAAATCTGGTGGATACTCCCGGACACGCCGATTTCAGCTCGGAAGTGGAGCGCGTTTTACGTTCCATCGATTGCGTGCTTTTACTGGTGGACGCGGCCGACGGACCAATGCCGCAAACCCGGTTCGTTTTGAAAAAAGCCCTACAGCTTGGATTGAAGCCGATAGTGGTCATCAATAAGATAGACAAGTCTGCCGCCAGGCCGGATTGGACGCAGGACGAAATATTCGCTTTGTTCATGGACCTGGGAGCGAACGACCAGCAGATCGATTTTCCCATCGTTTATACCATCGCCAAGAGCGGCATCGCCAAGTTGAATCTGGCCGACGAATCGACAAACCTTGATCCGTTACTCGAGACCATTTTAAAAAAAGTGCCGGTCGCTTCTTCGGAGGAGCTGAACAAAAAACCTTTTAAATTCCAGTCGTTCAATCTCGGTTATGACGACTTTTTGGGAAGGCTTGCCATCGGCAGGATCTACCAGGGGATAATAAAACCCGAAACGAACGTTTTTGTAAAAACGCAATCATCGCCGGACGCCAAGCCGGGGAAGATCATCAAGATATTCAATTTCCGCGGGCTGGAGAGGCAGGAAGTTAACGAGGCGGAGGCAGGGGATATCGTGATGGTCGCCGGATTGACGGATATAGATATCGGGCAGACCGTTTGCGCCGATCCGGCGGAAGAGCCTTTGACCGCCATTACCGTTGACGAGCCGACCATTTCATTGAACCTTTTTGTTAACAGTTCTCCTCTTTCTGGCAGAGACGGCAAGTTTTTCACTTCCCGCCAGATAAAAGACAGGCTGAAAAAAGAGCTGGAGATAAATGTCGGTTTGAAAGTCGATTTTTCTTCCAATGAGGATTTCAAGGTTTTCGGCAGAGGAGAGCTTCATTTATCCATTCTGTTGGAGAATATGAGGCGCGAAGGATTTGAAATGCAGGTTTCCCAGCCCCAGGTCGTTTTTAAAGAGAAGGATGGAGTGAAGCTTGAACCTTTCGAAGAAGTGACCGTTGACGTGCCGACCGAAATGATGGGAGGGGTCATAGAAAAAATGGCCAGAAGAAAAGGAATGGCAATGGATATCAAAACGGAAGAGACCCATACTAAAATTATTTTTGAGATACCCACTCGCGGGTTCCTCGGATACAGAGGGGAATTCGTCGTTGATACCCGCGGCGAAGGAATAATCTGCAGCCAATTCATCGGCTTCCGCCCCTATATCGGCGAGATAGAACATCACACCGTCGGATCGATGGTTTCGATGTCCACCGGCAAATCTTTGACCTACGCTTTGGGCGGGCTTCAAGACAGAGGCACATTATATATCGGGCCGAGCGATGACATTTATGAAGGAATGGTTATCGGCAACGTTACCAGAGGCAATGACCTTCTGGTCAATCCGACCAAAGGAAAAGTGCTTACGCACGTGAGGTCGAAGGGAGCCGACGAAGCGATAATTCTCGCTCCCCGCATCAATCTTACTTTGGAGAAAGGAATGGAAATAATGAACAGCGACGAATATTTGGAAATAACTCCAAAGATAGTGAGACTGAGAAAGAAAATTTTGACAGACGTCGACCGCATCCGGGCCAGAAGGCTGGAAGAGCAGAATCTCCAGCAGCAAAAGTAAAAAAGGCCGAAAATGCCGGAAAATGGGGAATTTTCCTCCAGGGGCTGGTATTTTTTGGGGAAAGTGCTATATTATTCAGTACGGGTTTAAGAGATGAGGTCGGATTTCTAAACAAATTAAAATAAAAAGTTAAGACACAAACAAAATGACAGGAACAATCAAAACGCTCACAGACAGAGGATTTGGATTCATTGCTTGCGAAGGCGAAGCAAAAGATATCTTCTTCCACTTCAAGAATCTGAAAGGCGTCACTTTCGAAGACCTTAAGGTCGGAGATACTGTTACTTTCGAAGTTGCCGACGGAGAAAAAGGCCGCAGCGCTGTCGATGTAACAAGAGTATAAGCTTTTACAGCTTAAAGAAAAGCCGCCCCCTCAAAGGGGCGGCTTTTTGTTGAAAAATATGGCTGAAAAGTGGCAGATGAAAAGTGGTAGAGGCCGGGCCTCTGCCACTTTTCAGCTTGTCCATACTATAATCCTTTCGACCATTTTTCCAAACGGTCGAATCCTTCATCGATATCCTGCGGCGTGCAACCGAAAGAAAAACGCAAGTGGCCCTCGCCGGTCGGACCGAAAGCTTCTCCCGGGATAACTGCCAGATGAGCTTCATTTAATATTTTTATTGCCAGCCGGCGGGAATCGTATTTTGGCAAGTTATATTTCACGAAGATATAATAAGCGCCCATTGGTTTTTGATAAGAGAATATATTATTCAAGCGGTCGAGCCGGGCGCACATTTTTTCACGGTTTTCTGCCAGTCCTCGGACGAAATCAGCCACCGGCGTTTGCGTCCCTTTCAAGGCGGCGATAGCGGCTTTTTGGGAAATAGCCGGAGCGCAAATTGCCAGGGCGTCGTGGATCTTCATCATTTGGCTGATGATACCTTCCTCGGCAAAAGCATAGCCTACCCGGTAACCGGTGAGGGCGTATTTTTTGGAAAAACTTCCGCATAAAATGATCCGGTCTTTTAAGCCGGGAAGGGAAGCCAAAGAAAAATAGGGAGTATTGTCGTAAGTTAGAAAGTCGTAAGTTTCGTCGGAGATCATTATCAGGTCGTGTTTTTTGGCAAAAGAGGCAAGCGCCTTAGCTTCTTTCACGGTCAGCACCTTTCCTGTCGGATTGGAAGGGTTGGAGAGAAGGATGGTTTTGGTTTTTTTTGTCACCATTTTTTCCAGTTTGGTAAAGTCGATCGCCCAATCATTTTTTTCGTCCAAGCCCGCGAATTTCGGTTTTCCGCCAAAGTGGATGACTTGCGCTATATGGGAAGGAAACCCCGGAGTGAATAAAATGACCTCGTCGCCTTCATCTATCACGGCCGACAGAGCGCAGGCGATCGCTTCCTGACAGCCTATCGTGATCATGATCTGTTTTCTGGGTTGGATATTTTTTATCCCTTTCGACGTTTTCAGGTCTTTGCCGATAAGGTCGCGCAGTTCATTGATCCCCGGCATAAGGGTGTAAGCCTTGGTATCGGGCTGTTTTAAAGATTCGATTATCCCTTGCTTGATATGATCCGGCGTATCGAAATACGGAATGCCCTGGCCGAAGGAGATGATGCGGGGGCCTCCTCTTTCTTTCACGATGTCTGCCAGCATAGACATTTCTTTTATCGAAGAAATCTCGATCTTTTGGGCCCGCTTGGAAATATTTTTTGTTCTGGCTTTTTTGGATTTTGCTAAAGATGATCTCATAATGGCTGTAATTTTTACTAAGCTATTAAACAGATGATTTTTGCAACTATCCTTTAAGGTTAGGGTATTTTGAGCTTCTTTTCAATGAACTTGCTAGGCGCGGCCTGGACAGATACAATGGTATCTATGACGCAAAAAGAAGCTTTGGAAATATTGAAGAAGGGGCACAGCGCCTTCATCACCGGGCCGGCAGGCTCCGGCAAAACTTTTTTATTGAACGCTTATATAGATTTTTTGCGTAAGAACATGATCGGCACGGCGGTTACCGCTTCGACCGGCATCGCGGCCACGCATATAGGGGGAATGACCGTCCATGCTTGGACCGGGCTCGGCATCAGGGACTCGCTGAGCGAAGGCGATATAAACGGATTGAAAGACCGCAACTATCTTAAAAGTCGTTATCGGAAGACCAACGTCCTTATCATAGATGAGATATCGATGCTTCACAGTTCCCAGCTCGACCTGATCGACAGGCTTTTTCGCGCCTTCAAAGAAAGCGAATTGCCTTTCGGCGGAGTGCAAGTCGTCCTTTGCGGAGATTTTTTTCAATTGCCGCCGGTGGTCAGGTCCGGCGAAGCTCAAAAAAAGTTCGCTTATCACGCGAGATCCTGGCAGGATCTGGACCTTAAAATTTGCTATCTCGACGAACAGCACCGCCAGAACGATGATCTGTTTTTGGCGGTCCTTAATGCCATAAGAAGCAACTCCGTGGGCAGCCAAGAGCGCTCTTATCTGCAAGCGAGGATCGGGAAGGAAATCGCTGGAAAAGCGGAGCCGACGAAACTTTATTCGCATAATGCCGACGTTGATCTGGAAAATTCGCAGGAATTGAGAAAAATATCCGGCAAGGAATATCTTTACCGGATGGAAGGGCATGGAGGGGAAAGTTTATTGGAATCCATCAAACGGGGGTGTCTTGCTCCCGATGTTTTGCATTTGAAGGTCGGGGCGAGGGTTATGTTCGTAAAGAATAATTTCGATGAAGGCTATTCGAACGGAACCCTTGGAAAAGTGAAATCCCTTGATGAAGAGAATATTTGCGTGCGCACCGGGAACGGCCGGACCATCGATGTCGGCCTGGCCAATTGGATGATAGAGGAAGATGGGAAGATCAAAGCCCAGATCAGCCAGTATCCTTTGCGCCTTGCCTGGGCCATTACCGTGCACAAGAGCCAGGGAATGAGCCTGGATGCCGCTAAAATGGATCTCTCGCAGTCTTTCGAACGGGGAATGGGTTATGTCGCGTTATCGAGGGTAAGGTCGCTGGATGGCCTTTCTTTGATCGGATTCAACGAGACCGCTTTGAAAGTGAGTGATGAGGTTTTGGAGTTCGACCAGAAACTGAAAAAAG
>JBBABQ010000004.1:0-35450 GCA_041657565.1 Minisyncoccota bacterium
TCTCGTATCCACATAAATATCGAAACCGGCTTGAACCCTTAAGACCAGTTTATCGGCGTATACTGAAAATTTCACGATATTTCCGACCTCGGGCCGGCCGTCCAATTCTTTCTTCAGCTTGCCGCTCCAATCCAGAAAATTTTCCTTGTTCATCCTTGTTTCGATCATCATTGCTTCAAAACTCTCTTTTTCTTCTATCACCAATGGATTCTCTTGGCCGGATTCTCCCGGATCATAACCCCTGAAAGATACTCCTTTTTTATCTGTCCAGGAACAGTCTTGTTTTTGGTCCCAATCCTTGCACCAAACCGCGAACGGTTCGCGCTCCTTGACCTCAAGCGTCAGAACATTCGGAAAATCCCTTGAAAGGCTAAGCTTCTCGATTTGAGGAAAACTCTTCAGGAGAGAGGCCGAATTGAAGAATGGAAGCATTATGCTTTTCGATCCGATCTCGCGGCCGAAAAAATCAAAAGATAAAGAATATTTTTCGGAAATAGCCTTCTGCAGATCCTGGGAAGAGACCATCTTGGCATTGCGGACCTCGATCTTCTCAACCTGAAAATAAGGGGAAAAATAAGCCAGATAAAGCCCCGCGGAAATAGCTCCAACAACCAGAAAACCATACAGGCTGGCTCTCTTCAAAAAAGCTTTCTGTTTTCTTTTCGTCGCTGTTTTCCTTTTTCTGATTGTCCTGGTTTTGATCTTTCCCGCCATCGCCTCCTTGATCTTGCCGTTTACGACCCGCTGGCGTCCGCGAAAATACGGCTGCGGCAAGTTCGCAAAACGGAAGCAAATCTCTTTATTATAAATTCCTTTTTTTCTTTCTTAAATTTTCAAAAATAAACGTCAGCCAATATAAACTCGACAACGGAAGATCTTTGGTCTTAACATATTCCTTGGTCCCTCCGCCGAAACCCATCTTAAAAAGGCTCAAACCGTACCAGGGGTGGTTTTTATCCTTGATCTCTATTTTCGTGCCGTCATTTTCTCCGATCTTCCTGAACGGCGCTATCCCCCAAAAATTATAAGCATTACAGCCTCGGCGCTTCGCCTCCTTGATCGCCTCCCACTGCAGAAGATAAGAAACCGGGGCTTTGGAGTGAGTGGAACCGCTTTGGTGATAAAAAGCGATCCCGGACCAAAAAATTATCATAGCCGCGGAAACGACCTGTCCTTTATACTTCCCGAAGAAAAAAGAGATCTTCCCGTCATTCGCGAAAGACTGGAACTCTTTTTCGAGATAGCTCAAAGAGAACGGCACAAAATGCTGGCGTTTGGCGGTTTCGCGAAAGACCGGATCGAACAATTTCAGGTCCCTGATATCCTTGCTCTGGACTATTTCTATGTCTTCGCTCTTCTCCGCCTGTTTTATCAAATAACGGGTGGTCTTCCTCATTCTGGCCAGTATTTCTTCCTGCGGCCCCTCCAGCCCAAGCTCCCAGGTAAACTCCGGATGCATATGGATCGGGGCATCGCGAAAGCCGCTATCGTTGAATATTTTTTCATTAAATGCGTTCTTTTTCCAGATTGGCGCTATCCTTATAAACCAACACTTTTCGGCAATGGCTATTTTTTGGGCTTCTAAAAGCAGTTTCTCGAATATCTCTTTCTTTTTTTGTTCCGGGCAATTTTCCGCCACATTCGGTCCGTGAGGCAAAAATAAAAACCTTCCGCGGCGGGCCGATACTTTTATGAATTGAGCCGTAGCAACGAGATCATCTCCCTCGAAAACACCTAGCCGCCAGATCTTGGAACCCAAAGATCCGTTGAACTCTCCCCAGTTGAAAGATTGCAAAAAAGTTTTTTCTTTGCATCCCAACAAAAAATCCTCCCACTGTTTTTTTTCGGTTATCTCTCTTGCTTCCATTTTATTCAGATGGCCAAAATATCGCTAGAAATCAAGGCTGCCGACTTTTTTCCAGGTATTTTCGTCGAGCGCCACCAAGCTGTCTTGGCCGATAACGTAAAGATAATTATCTATGTATGCCGCCCGCTTGGCCTGGACGCCGGAAACGGCTTTTTCCAAGACCAGCTCATCGTTCTTATAAGAAAAGACATATCCTCCTTTGCTGCCCGGCAAAAATACGATCTGCCTGTCTTTATCTTCCATGAAAGCGTGGTGATTATCGGTCGCTTCAGACCAATATTCGTCCAAAATATATTTTGATATCTCCTTCGGATTTTCGGCATCGCTGACATCGAACAAGGAAAGCTTGACCTTGAAGTCTTCTTTTCCTATCCCCAATATCTTATTTCCAGCCAAAGGATGAAGGTATGAAGAATAGCCCAAAACCTCGATCTGGCCGGCCAGTACCGGCTTGGCGGGATTGATCAAGTCCACCACAAGCAAAGGATCGGTTTCTTTGTAGGTGACGATATATCCCCTGTTTTGAACGAATCTAACAGAATAGATCCTCTCATCGTTCCAATCCTTGCTGATATCCAAAATCGATCCTACCGCGTTCAGATTATCGTCCAGAACATAAAGATCGTTAACCGTGCTTCCGCTGCTTGTCCAAAAAGGACCGAATCCAAAATAACTGTTTTGCCCGGCAGTGGATGCCAGCCTCAAATAACCGTTGTATTCATCCAGGGAAAATTGGTTCAACAGCGTTCCCGGTATGCTGCCATTGGCCGCCAAGCTGAAATCCGCAAGACTGATCTTGGCGATGCCGGTTTTTTCTATCTCTCTTTTTTGCTCCTTGTAATAATCGCCCAAAAGGTTCTGAACATCGTTGTTAAGTTTAAGCTGGTCGTCCTCGTCCAAGCTGCTGGCATACTGCTGGAGGATGAAATTCAACTCCGTGGATTTCGCTTGGCTGCTGATATCATAATCTTTAAGCTTGCCGATCTTCTCCACTATTCTTGGCGGAAAAATACCAGCCGCTTTTTGGCTTACGAATTTATAAAAAAGATTTATCGGGTCCGCAGAATAAGAATAGGTGACATAGATCGCGCCGGGAGACATATAAACAACCGACTTGCCGTTAGCGCCGGTAATGGACAAATTGTTTTTTATCTTCCCGTCCTTCGGGTCTATTAAAAATGCGGTATAGATCGAATCAGCCGGTGCGATGGTTGTCGGATGATAAATTTGGCTGCAAGCGACCGTCAAAGAACCGTCTTCTTCCCAGACCAAAGGCTTGATCGGACAAGGCTGGATATCGTTGATCTGGGTCCGCGTCATCAGATAGATATTGCCTTCGTAAAGCCTGGCGTCCGTAACGTAATTTTGGTTGCCAAGCTTTAGCTCCCATGATTGTTTCGGCTTCGCGGGATTGCTGACATCATAGCCAACGAGAGCGTTTCCGGAAAAAACAACCAGTATATTATCCGCCAAAAGCAAGTCGCCGCTTTTTTTAATATTGGCTTCCAAGGATAAAGAGCTGGTCGGGAAAGCGCTTATTACCCTTGTCTCCCCCGGCCTTTCAAATGCCGGCATTCCGCTGGATTTTACGTCGTCCATCAGCCAATATATCGGCGTATCGGATGAATAATAGATCTCTTTTCCGTTCGTTTTGATAATATCCGGTTCATCTATGCCGCCCACCTGGACATTGGTTTCCGAAAATCTCTCCGAAGCCGATGATCCTTCCGAGGAAGATTGGACCGATCCGGATGATCCAACGGCCGTTGGGCTTTGGACGGTTGCCGTCATCGCCTTTTCCGAATACCCGATATTAATTCCAAACTGATCGCTGCTCAAACCAGAATAAGAACCGCTGGCCTCCGAGGCCAAAAGATAACTTTTAAAGTCTTGTTCATCTTCGAATTTTTTTATTCCTTGAACCGGAATCTTCGCGCTATCCTTGCTCTCCGGCTCGACCGGCTTTTCATCGGCGGGGGGAGGAACCTGGCGCCCGGAACCGGCGCTGAATCCCGTGGTCAAAAAAACAACTCCGAATACCATCGCTGAAAAAGCCACTAAGATTGTTATTCCCAGCCTGGTACCGACCGGCTTAGTCATTATAAGATCAAAAAAATTGACGAAGTTTGCTTTATTCATGATTTTTTTGCTTTTACTGATAACTTTTATAAGCCAAAAATTAAAAGGTCCCGGCTCGCCAAAATTCCTTCTTCCGAAAACGGCCGTCGGCAACTGAAATAAAATAAACCGCTCCAAGATCATCTCTCCCTATCTTTCGAACGAATTTTAAAAACGTGTTTATTTAATGATATCCCATTTTTAAACCTTGGGGAATGTGGAAAAACCACTCTTCGCCAGAAACCGGAAATCAATTTACTTATTCAGCATCCCAACTATATAATCCCGGGCCGCCAGCTGGGTTTTCAGATCATTTTTCAGCTCCAGGGCGATAAAGTTAGAAAAATATCCGGCCGGATAGTTCTTCAGGTAGTCCAGCTCGGAAAAATCACCGAGAAGATAATCATCATAACGCAAATAGCCCTTGAAAGTTTTTTCCGGATCTTTTTTTATCGCGCTTATGCAATTGCAGTGCGGCGGGAACCTTTCGATAAACTCTTGAAAAATTGCGAGCTTTACGGATTTCTGCAAGCGCTCATTCTCCAAATGGCTGATATTCAAACAGATCCCTCCGTATCTTCTTAGTTCGGCCTCATTGAACATCACGGAGGTATTTTCGATAAAAATATTTTTCTCGAATTTTAACAAAGCGGAAAAAAAAGGATATTCCGCGCCCGGATGTATCGTAAATATCTTCGTCCCGTATTCGTTATAAAAATATTCTACTTCCAGCTCGGTGACATCGTTCCTCAAATGAAGGATGGGAATGCTCTTTATCTCGCTTCCGTCGAGCAGGTCGCAAAGCTCCGCCCTTTCTTTCAGGGATATTCCGTTGATGAAAAGAGCCGCCTCCTTCAATCCAAGCTCTCCAGCCTCTTTGATCCTGGCCCGCCAATCAGAATCTCCGGCAGTTATAATAGATGGAAAAATTTGTTCTTTATTTACCATAGCTGGTTATTTGTCTTTTTTTAAAAATTACTTCAATAGATTAATAATATATCTTTTAGCTTCCAATTGCACGGATAGATCGTTCTCCATCTCCAGGGCGATAAAATCTGAAAAATATCCGGACGGATAGTTCTTCAAGTAGTCCAGTTCGGAAAAATCCCTTAAAAAATGGCAGTCGCGGCGATCCTCTTCCACTTCTTCGTTAAAATGCACCTCTTTTTGGATGGCGTTTATATGGTTGCATCCAATGGCGGAAGAAGATATCAGCCTCTTAAAATTTTCAAACCTTTCCGGCTGCATCAGCCGGTCATTCTCCAAATGGCTGAAGTCTATGCATATCCCGGCGAATTGATCCAATTCCGATCTCTCAAAAATATGGCGGACGTTTTCCAAATAAATTTTACCATAATAAGCGGAAAGATCGAAAAGAAAAGGATGGGTCGTCAGGGAATGAGTGTTAAAAACTTCCGTGCCGTATTCATTGATCAAAAAATCAACTTCTTCCGGAGACATATCATTGCGCAAATGAACAAAAGGTATCCTCTTTATTTTGCTTTTCGCCAAAAGACCATAAAGCTCCTCTCTGCCGATTTTATCCAAACAAGTCGGAAACAAAGCAACCTCAATCAAACCCAGTTCGTCAGCCTCTTTTATCTTGGCCCGCCAATCCGATCCCTTGGTTGTAGTTATCGAAGGCAGAATGTTCTCTTTGGAAATCATATAAAGTTAAAAATTTTATCGCCTTTTAATTTAAAATTTAAAAATCAAAATGCAAAATGACAATGTAAAATTTTAAAATTGATCCTACGACTAACATTTAAAGTTGAACAGAGGTTAAAAACAAAAAAAATTTTATCATTTTGATTTGTCATTTTGCATTTTGATTTTTGCATTTTGAATTAGAGAACAAATAGTTTTTGCCTGTTCGGCTGTTATATTTATATGCGTCGGTAAATTTATGATCTTTTGCGCTGCCTGTTCAGCCTTAGGACAATCCCCCTTCTTATAACCGAAAACACTCAAGAAGGTCGAAGGCGGGACGATCGGAGATCCGGCCCATCCGTCATTAAGATAGATATTGTTTTCTTTAAGCTTTTTCAAAAGGCATTGGGGATTGGCGGCCAAGATCGGATATTTCATAAAAACAGGGGTTTTATTTTTGACGCCGTCCAAGGCAAACGGCAAAACGAATTTACCGGAAGCTAATTTATTTTGATAAATTTTGGCGATTTTTTGACGATGACTGTTGAATGCTTCCAGCTTTTTGAATTGGTTCAAGGCTAAAACAGCCAAAGCATTAGGTAATTTTTTCGGGAAATAGCCCGGCAGACGGCCCTTGCCTTCGCTAGGGGCAACTGCCTTGGAAAGGATACCTGCGTTTATAAAAAAACTTAAAAAAGCTCTGCCTATTTTAAAACAGTTATAAGTCGGCAGGACCAGATAGTTCATCAAAACAGGGTGCAATAACTGCTGGAGCGTCCAGCCGGAAGACGGACAGCCGATGCTCGCATAAAACTCGCCGATCTTTTTGGCAATATCGGGATTATTCGTCGCAGCCATTCCGCCGTAAACGGAAGAGATCACCTTGTCCCGCCCAAAGCTGAAAAATGCCGCGTCGCCGAAAGTACCGCAAAATTTATTATCGTATTTTGCACCCAAGGCATGAGCACAGTCTTCTATTAAATATAATTTGTTCTGCTGGCAGAAGTTCTTGATCTCGGCCAGGTCGGCCGGCCAGCCGAAAGTATGCTGGACCATCACTGCCTTGGTTTGCGGCGTGATCTTCTTTCCCATATCTTCAACAGATAAGTTCAAGGTCGGATCGATATCAACAAAAACCGGCTTGGCCCCGACTTTCAAAATAGGATTGATCGCCGCATTGCAGGTGAAGGCCTGAACCAGAACATCATCGCCGGATCTGATCTCCAAGGCGCGCAAAATAGCTTCCAAAGAACTGCGGCCGCTGTTAAAAGAATAAGCGAATTTGACGCCAAGATATTTTTTAAAACTTTCTTCCAGCTCCTTAACGGCTTTGCCGTTCTGCCGCTCGCCCGGCCTAAAGATCATCTTTAAAGCAAGCGAAACATCGTCTTTTTGGGTATTAGGCGACAAAGATACGGATATTGGTTTTTCTTGACAATAGCTAGACATTATTGTATAACATCAATATAAAATTCGCTCTCTAAAAAACGCATACTCTTATTATGCGTTTTTTATTTACTTCTTTTCTTCCAAAAGTTTCAGAACCCCTTCCGGCACCCTTCCTTCCAGCAGAACCGTGTCCCCTCTTTGGGTTTCTTTTTTTATTACCTCAACGATCTTCTTCGTATCTTCCATAAATAAAACTTTCTCCGGTCCAAGGCGGCTTCTCAAAGCTCCTTCTTTTATATCTCTCACTCCCTCCGACGAAGTAATGATAGCAAGATCGCAAACCCGGCCGATCTTTTCGCCGATGGCTTTATGGACCTCTGTTGCGGCTTTTCCCAATTCGATAAGACTGGGCATTACCACTATTTTCTTTCCCACCCAAACGTTCAGATAATCAAGGTCTGCGATAACGCCGTCGGGATTCGCCGAATAAGAAGAATCTATGATATTCAAACCGTTAATTCCTTGTTTGACCGCTACCGGAGCCAAACCGGGGTCTATTTTCTGGCAGGCGCGCCCGATCTCGGCCAAGCTCATCTTCAATTCTTTCGCCGCCGCGGCCGCGGCCAAAACGTTGGAAACTATCGGCCAGCCGCCGGGCATATTCATTTCAATCCTGGTAAATTCTCCATCCCGCGAAAAGATCTCGAAAGAAACTTTCGATCTTTTAACTTCCACATTTCCCGCCCATATTTCAGCTTCTTCTTTGACCGAATACCGCTTTATCTTTTTTACGCCAAACCTATGGCTTTGCAGCTCTTTTCTAATAAGGCCGTTATCAATGTTCACTATCGCCGTCCCGTCGCCGGGCAAACTTTCTATCAGTTTGAATTTTGCCTTGACGATATTTTCCTGGCTGCCGAAAGTCGCGAGATGCTGCTGGTTAATGCATGTCAGAATCCCCATCTGCGGCTTGGCGATCTCCGCCGCAAGTCTAATGCCTTGAATGTCATAACCGCCTATCTCGCAAACAAAAATTTGATGTTCCGGCCTCAAAAGATCCAATATGGTCCGCGAAATTCCCACTTCGGAATTCTGATTCTTCGGAGTGCGCAAAACGTTATATTTTTTAGACAAGATCGCGGCTAAAAATTCTTTTACCGAGCTCTTGCCGCAACTGCCGGTAATCCCGATAACGATCAGGTCTTTAAACCGCGCGCGCTTGGCTTCGGCTTCAGAAACGGTCCGGTTCCTCAAAAAAGCGGCGACCGGCTGGAAGATCAAAACAATTCCGGAAACGATGGCCGGGGCTAAAATGTCCAAAAATAAAAGCCAGGCCAAAAAAACAAAACTGGCTCCGAATATCAGGAAAAAAGAGACCTGGAAATGGAAAACCGCGGTAAAAGCCGCCGCGGCAAGGAACAAAGCCTTTCCCGTCCAAACCGGCTTTTTTATTTTGCCGGAAACTAAACCGGATAAAGTCTTGGATGCCTCAAGAAAATACAAAATAATCAGCGGCAGCGACCACCATAATAAAAATTGGCTATTCCCGCTTGCAAAGAAAAAGATCAGCCAAGATATCTTGAACGAATAAATTTTATTCAAAAATATCTCCTGGCCCTTGGCCGTGGAAAAATGCGCCATGAAGCGGCCAAGATGGTAATTTTTCAGCTGCCAAAGGTAAAGCCAAAACAAAACAGCTTTGATCTGCTTTATCGCCCAAAACAATATTGCCAAATAAACCGTTACAGCCAATAAACTCATAACAAATTCATTTTAGCAGAAAATGGACCGAAAAGAAGCCCCAAGAAATCCACTCTTTTTTCTTCAAAAAAACTATACCTATCCGAAAGGTATAGTTTTTTTATTTAAGAAATCAAAGATTAAATCTGCTGTTATTTTTGGCTGGGTCAGATGAGGGCTGTGCCCGGCTTCTTCTATTATCTTTATTTGAGAACCGGGGATGGCCTTCTGGATGGCGAAAGCGTCGCTTATAGGCGTCGACTTGTCCTTCCTGCCCCAGACGATAAGAACCGGCCTTTTGATCCGCGCGAGGCATCCGCTCAAGTCCTCTTTATTTATATTCGCAAAGGTCGCTTTCATCACTTCATTTGCTCTTTGATAATCGTGAACTCCGGCAAAACGGTAGACGAAACTGCGGAAGAAAGGATAAAAGGTTCTTTCCGCCAAGGGAATACCCTTAAGTAATGCGCCGGATCTCGCCAAGGATAAAGATATCTTCTGCCGCCAGTTAAGGCGCTTGGGCGAACGGAAGATCGCCGCGCCGGCGATAACCATCTTTTCTATTTTTTCAGGATATTCGGCGCAAAACTTCACCGCAAGGCCGCCCCCGAAAGAATGGCCGACAAGAGAGAATTTTTCCAATCCGGTCTTTTCGGCAAATTTCAGCAGCAAAGAGATATAATCGTCTATATTCCAGAAATGGGATGGGTCGGAACTTTTTCCGAAACCCGGCAGGTCCAAAGATAGGACCCGAAATCCTTTTTCGGACAATATTTCCTGTACTTTCAACCAGGAATCCGATGACCCTCCCCATCCGTGCAAGATCAAAACCGGCCGACCCTCTCCCGCGACCTTGTAATTAACCTCGACCCCCCCGATGGCAACTTTCTTTTCCTCCATTATTATTTTTTTTCGATGACCGTGAACGGAAGATATTTTTGCAAAGCTTCCGGCCATACGACAATCTTATTGAATTTTAGCCACTTAGTCAAAACAAAAACCGACGGATCGCCGGTTTTTGGGTTTTGAAAGACATCAAACACTAATCTCCTGCCGCTGGGGCATGCCCTGCCAATTTTCGGTCAGCATGATCTTGCCGCGCTTGTAGGCAAGCCTGATAAACTTGCCGAGATAATTTATCTCCTTTTTCTGGCCGGGTTTTAAAGCAATTACTTTTTCCCCCTCATATTCAGGCCATCCTTCCCGGATGCTCGGACAGTACATAACGTATACCTGATTCGATCCTTTTTTGGGAGTATCGAGGCGGTATTTTTCCGAATCTTTATCGCCGGTAAATTCCAGGGAAATATGATCAACGTATATCGTATCATCCATTACAACGCCGTCGCGATAATGAGGATTGTTCTTCACATGATAACCGTCGGGATTCCTTATCAGCATTTCGGCCCTTACCGATTTGGAAGAAATAACGTCTTCCAAATAAAACATATCGCCGCGGTTAAATTCTCCGTTTTTGCGATAGCCTCCGACAAAGGGTATTCCCCTAAAAATGTATGGGGATTCTTTGGCATCATCTTGCACCTTATGGCTGATGTGGAAACACTTTCTTGATTTTTCCATGTTTTTTATGTGTCTTTCAGGCACTGTTTTATATAAACGCCTTGACCAAGACGTTGTTTTTCAAGAGCACTTCCTCTTTTTTTAAGAAAGAAGATCATTCCGATCATCTTTCCAAAAGAGAAATTTACTGGTGTATTATACAATATTTTTGTTATTAGTCAAGAAAACGCAAAACTAAAAGGCCCTCGCTTATAAAAGCAAGAGCCGTTCATTCTGCAACTAAAACGCTAAAACTATCTGTCTGGGAGGAAGACGGAAAACGGGATAGAGTAATTCGATCCGGAAGAACTTCCGGTGGTGGAAATGTTTCCCCGGAACGATGAAACTCCGGACGCGTAGATCACTATCCTTAAGCTCCTATCTCCTTTTGCTATGATCTTCCTGTCGGAAGATGAAAGCGTGATCGTATCCGCGCCGATATAGGGATCTGCCACTTTAGACAAAACCAATTGGTTGTCGACAATGAATGAGACAGCCATTATCCTGGTATTGATGTTGTCGGCTGTGATCGTCAGCCCTTTCAGTATCTGGTCCTCGCTCCTGCTGGAAAAAGTATAATCCCTGTAATATCTCAAGATGGCGGATGCTCTCACTACCGAATCTGCCGTCACGGAAGGCGGCTGGCTCCGATACGATATGATCTGGCAATTTCCAGACCTGCATCTGTGATCGCGCTGGGAATACTGAGCAGAAACCGTCGCTGTCGCCGCAAACAATGCCAAAGCTAAACAACTTACAAATAGTTTTTTGAGTTGCATATTTTTTTGTTTATTTACTTTTGTGAATGAACTGCGCCCGCCTCGACTTAGAGGGCGACAGTATATCGCCCTCTCGACTAAGGAAGGTGGCCATAATATAAGTTATCTGGCGCTTTTTGTCAAAAACTTTTTGTCAATTAAATCAGGCTCCGGAAAGGAAGCCTGATCTTCAAAAAAGGCACAATGTCCGATATATATCCGGAAATGGCCCAGAAAGGGGCTAACCCTTTCTAACTCTTTCCAAAATACTTATATTAAAAAAAGAAAAGCTCTTCTATCTTGGCGCCCAGTATCTTGGAAATATCATGGGCCAGCCTCAATGAAGGGACATATTTCCCTTGCTCGACAAAGACTATGGTCTCGCGCCTTACCCCGGCCAGCCGGGCCAATTTATCCTGGGTAAGGCCCTTGGCTTGCCGGAAATCTTTTATTTTTGTGGTCATTTTATTTTTCTCCATGGTCTTTTTTTGCAAAGAAATAAAATAACGCGCTGTTCAAAAGCATAATAAAACAAGCCGAATACGCCAGGGTCTGTCCCAAAAATTCAAAGGAAGGATCGGTTTTCCTCATGGCCATTGATACCATCGATGCGATAGCGGCAAGTATGGCGTATACGGATATTGTCCAGCGGGCGGCGTTCCCGGCGATAAAATAATCCCTTTCGTCGTTTATCACTTCTCCGACCCTGCAGCGCAAAACCATCAAAAGGATGAATGCCGTGCCGGCGGCGGCGATAGGAATTATATAATTTTCAGAAACGACCGAAAAAGATATCAGTCCTCCGAGCAAGGCGGCAATAATCATCCGGGTTTTATTGTATGTATTTAGATCCATATTTTAAATAATTTTATATGTTATATTTATCTAACATCATGTTATTTATAACTAACATTTTTGTCAAGCTAACAAGAATCAAAAAGAGCCTTTTAGAGGCCCTTTTGATAAAATTACCGCGCATCGACCCTCTTTTAGGTATGATCCCCAAAAGAATAAATATCCAGACGGCCATAACCAATCCGATATAGCTTATGAGAGAGATATCTCTGTTCCCGAAGCCAGACTGTTCATAACGCCCCCGGAGGTCTAACCCTCCGTAATTTTTTGCGGAGGGTTAGACCCTCCGAAGAAGCAACATTGCAAGGTGACACCTTGCATTGTTACCTCGCAATATCTAAAAAGCCTTCCTCGATTTATCGAAAAAGGCTTTTTTCTGGCTAAAACTTTTTTTGAATAGCTTGGCCGAACCATTCAAACATTCCAAACAAAGGCCGAAAAACATCTTTAGCTTCTCTTTTCTCCCCTTTGGCGAAAAGATAACAAGCTCTAGGGATTTCGAAAAATGGTAAAATACCCAGAAAATAAATCAGGAAGGCAAGAACATTGACAGCAACCTCCCCGATAATTTTTCCCGTCTTTACTATTGCTTGGAAAGCCCCGAAAAAAAATGCAAAAAAACACACTGTTAAAACAGACAAAAAATACAAGACCAACGCAGCGAAAAAAGAATTTATAGCCATATTTTTTTATTGGTTAATTTCAACGAGCTACGCTCTGCTTTTGATCGAAAGCAGACATAGTCCGCTTGCGACCTTTAGAGAAAACAGTCCTTATTCTATACGATAAATTAAAAAATCCGTCAAACTGACGGATCTTTTTGTATTGAGGTTAGACTGAACTGTTTTAGCAGTCTATCCTGGTGATCTTGAAATGGGTTTTGGCCCCATCAGGGGTTTTAAATTCCACTACGGACCCTTTGACCTGGTTCAAAAGCGCGCGGCCCAAAGGAGAAGAATAAGATATCTTGCTCTCGAATGGATTGGCTTCGCTGGCTCCGACAATCATATATTTATTCTCGTCCTTGCCCGAACTCAAAAATACGGTCGAACCGACCTGAACTCTTGAGCAATCCTTATCGGTCTTAACGACCTTGGCGTTTTGGATCATGGCTTCAAGCTCTCTGATGCGCTGCTCCATATCGGACTGGTGGTCCTTGGCCTCGCTGTAAGCGGCATTCTCGGAAAGATCGCCGTAAGAGATGGCCTCTTCGAGCTGTTTAGCCACCTCCTTGCGCTCGACATTAACCAAATGATCGTGCTCTTTTCTTAATTTTTCTAAACCCTCGGGGGTTAAATAATCTGCCATAAATTTTGTTTTTTAATTGTATATTTACCCAGTATAGGCCTACTGCCGAACAGGGTCAACCCCGTTAGAGGCTCTTGCCCCTATTTGCTTCGCAAAACCGCTTTCCTCCAAAGAAACAGCAGGATTTTGGGATGTGGAATCTCTAACAGGGTAAAGTTGGACCTCTTTTTTTACCAAAAGACTCCAATAAAGTCAAGAGCTATCGTCCCTCCCCCTCGATTTGTTCGGGTGCCGCCAGCGGCTGCTGCTCGGGAACGGTACCGGCCGCCGAACCGGTAGAAGTGGAATTCTCCGTTTGTACGGCTTGGGTGCTGGTGGCGTTTTCCGGCCTTAACTCTTCGGGCGTAAAATACCAATCCAATATTTCTTTGGCCGGAGCGTTAGTTATCCCCAAACTCTTATGGACGCTTTCGACTATGATCGTTAAGGCTATTGTCGGCTTATCGTAAGGAGCGAAAACAGTGATCAAGTTATGGTAATACTCGTCTGCGGAAGTTTCCACCGTGCCTGTTTTAGCCGCCGCTGAAACCGGTAAAAAACCCAAACTCGTCGCCGTTCCTCCATATTGGTTCACCGTCTGCCTCATTCCTTCTCTGACGACTTCCAAATTTTGGGAAGAAACAAAACCCTCTCTGACGACTTCCGGACTCATTTCTTTCACAATATTGCCCTTCTCGTCGATGATCTTTTGCACCACATGAGGCTTATAAAGAATGCCCCCGTTGGCGACCGCTGCTGTGGCCATAGTCAATTGCAGCGGAGTTACCGCCAGATCTCCCTGGCCTATGGATATGTTATAAGTATCTCCCGGATACCAATATTGTTTTTTTGTTTCCTGCTTCCAATCCGCGGTAGGAACGAATCCCGGAACCTCCCCGACAAGATCAACGCCTGTTGTTGTGCCAAATCCAAAAAGATCGAAATATTTATCTATCCTGTCTATTCCCAGACCTTTTTGGTTCCCGTAACCTCCTCCTATTGTATAGAAATAAACGTCGCAAGATTCAGCAATGGCTTTCCTCATATCCGTCGCGCCATGGGTTTTCCAATCGCTTTTGAAAGTCCCGTCCTTAAGCTCTATGCCGCCATGGCAATCAATCGTTTGATCCGCGCCAATGATATTTTCCTCCAGCGCGGCCGCGGCCAGCAAAGGTTTGACCGTAGAACCGATCGGATATTTCCCGGAGATAGCCCTGTTATAAAGGGAAAAATTCGGGTCGCTTACTATTTTTTGGTACTCTTCGCCGGTAAGGGTTTTCGAAAAAATATTGCTGTCGAACGAAGGAATGCTTACCATTGCCAAAACCGCCCCGGTTTGCGGATCAACCGCTACGGCTGCTGCTTTTTTGGCGCCGTATTTCTCAAGGGTTGCCGACAGGATTTCAAATATCTTTTTCTGTAAACCGGCATCTACGTTCAAGACCAGGGTATTGCCTGTTTCCGGCTCCTTAACCGACTGGACATCGAGAACTTTGCCCACAGCCGTCATTTCAGCTTGAGCAAGGCCGGATTTCTCCTTGAGATATTCGTTATAATATTTTTCCAGACCCGACCCTCCTTCCTCATCGCTCGAAATATAACCGATTATCGGAGCAAAAACCTGGGAATCAGGATAGTTCCTTTTATCGCTCTCGCTTATCTCAAAACCGGCCAGATCTTTATCTTGAGCTTTTAAAATAATAACTTGGTTAATGTCTAAATTCTTCGCAAGAATAAACTCTTCCTGCCCGCCTTGAGACTGTTTTTTTATTTCCTCTTCTATCTCCGCCTTGCTTTTTTTCAATATCTCCGCCAATTTACGCAGGGTTTTTTCTTTGTCGGAATTATCTTTTTCAAATACAGCCGCCCTGCAAACTAAATTAAAATTAGACTCATTGAAAGCCAGCTGTTTCAAATTGCGATCATAGATAACTCCTCTTTGGGCTTTCAGCGTCTGCGCCAAAAATCTGTTATCCTCAGACTGCGCCAAAAATTCCCCGCCCTTAACCGTTTGCAAATAAGCCGAACGAGAAAAAAGAACCGCGGCCGCCGCGAAAAAAAATAGGAACAGGAACCAAAAATTCCTCACCGGGATCGGATCTTCCATTTTGTGATAAGGAATATCCAAGCTTTCCGCTTTTTTTTGCGCCACGCCGTCCCAAAAAACTTCATCAGTCTCTATCTCCGTTTTTGGTTTTCTTACCCTAAGATTTTTTAGATCTTTGGGAGACCGGTAATCCGACATATCTCAATAAAACAAATTTAAACGCCAAGGAAGCGGCGGCCAAGACCGCGGTATTGAACCCGAAGAAATATAAAGGACTTAAAAAGTCTAAAAAAAATCCGCCAAAAACCGCGCTCCAGAACCCCAATGTTCCGTAGCGGTCTTCGAATAAATTGATAAAAAAAACAGCGATCCAAACCAAGCGCACTTGCCATCCGAAAACATTCAAAAAAGAAAAAAAACTGGTTTCAAGCATGGCCAAAAACCAAAAAAACACGAGCAACAAAGGTAATCTTAAAAATTTTGGGATCACTTTAAAGGTTTAAAATTCTTAATAACGAAAAGATATCTCAAGCTGTCCAGTTCGAACAAGGGATCGACATCGACCTGTAGAAATGAAGCTGCTGCTTGTTTTTGCACCCTGGAAACCCTTCCAAAGGCGATCCCCGACGGGAAAACCCCGCCCAAGGCACTGGTAAAGATCAGGTCTCCTTCCTTAACGTCCTTGTCTTTGTCCACCAGATCCAGGGATATTTTCGATCTTCCTTGGCCTTTTGCCAAGGCATAGAAATCTTTGCCCTGCACTTCGACATCGGCCGCGCTCTTGCTGTCCGAAATCAGCATCACTCTGGAAAAATCGTCATACGCCTGATCCACCCGCCCGATCAAAACTCCATCTTGGCTGATCACAACCTGATCCTGCGCGATACCTTGATTCTTCCCCGCGTTGACGATCACAAAATCCCCCGACGATTCCTTGGAAACCAATTGGCAAGGAGAGAGAACAAATTTTTCCTTCAAACCGAGTTCCATGGCTTGCCGCAAAGAATCATTCTCTTGAGTCAAAGAATCCAATTCGGCGATCTTGCTCGCCATCTGCTGATTCTCGGCGGCAAGCTTCTGATTCTCTTGGCCAAGCTGCCAACTAAAAAAATAGCTTCTGGAAAAAGCTATCGCGGCTTGGCTTTTTTCCCAAAACGATCTTTGGGTGCCGGAAGAACTTTTGTAAAAAAAATTCTTCAAACCTTCGGATGGCAAAATAAAGTTGAATGCTAAAAAAAACAAAACGATCAAACTAACCGCTATTGCCAGGTTTTTCTTGGGTAAAGTCGTCATTTTTTACCGATTTTCTATTTATTTTTCTATTATAACCTTTAGCCGGTTTTTAGCAAATTTTGTTGTTTTCTGTTATTTTCCGCCCTATTCGCGGCAAACAAAAAAGGTTGATTGTTTTTTAAAAAAACTTTCAAAATAAAGCGGCGCAGCAGCTCTTATGTCCCATACGAGCACCGCGCCGCTATTCTTTAATACGTTTGAAATCATCATTAAGTTTCAAAATACGGCGATGGAGGAGAAGGCTGTGGCTGGCTCGTACGCGCATCCAGAACAAGCACCCCGGTACCAATTTCACTCTTTACTCATCAGCGGCACACTCGTTCGTCTTACGACAACATCCCGTACCAATTTTGCCCTTCATTCTTTAGCGGCGCACTCGTTCGTGCGCCGCCCTAAAAAATAACGGCTTTGCATTATTCACATTCAGAAAATAATTCTATAGCAAAATTGATACGGGATTTATTGTTCCTTCTATATAATAAAATCAAAGGTTGGAACAACAAAAAACCGCCTTGTGATTACGATCATTATAAGAGAGCTACCTACTTTCGCGCCAAAAAGCACTATCATCGGCCTTGAGAGATTTCACTTCCGAGTTCGGTATGGGATCGGGTGGAGCACTCTCGGCATAGCCCCCTTATAATAACCGCAATCACTAAGCGGCATTTACAAAAATTACTAATTACTAGCCAAAGGAATCCTCATATTAGTAGTGCTCGGCTTAATCCATTACTGGACTTACACCTACACCCTATCAAGGTCATAGTCTTTAACCTGAGTAATAATGAGTCTTAATCTTGGAGTGGGCTTCGAGCTTAGATGCTTTCAGCTCTTATCCCGTCCCAACTTAGCTACCCAACGATGCCCTTGGCAGGACAATTGGTACACCAGAGATTGGTTCATCCCGGTCCTCTCGTACTAGGGACGACACTCCTCAAGACTCGACGCCTACGGTAGATAGGGACCAACCTGTCTCACGACGGTTTGAACCCAACTCACGAATCACTTTAATCGGCGAACAGCCGAACCCTTGGGGCCTTCTACAGTCCCAGGATGTGATGAGCCGACATCGAGGTGCCGAACAGAGCCGTTGATATGGACTCGCGGGCTCTACTAGCCTGTTATCCCCGGGGTAACTTTTATTTGTTAATCTCCCTCGGTTCTACGAACCAAGGTCGGTTCACTAAGTTCTGCTTTCGCATCTGCGCGGCATATCCGCCTTGCAGTTAAGCTGGCTTATGACTTTGCTCTATCGCTCCGATTTCCATCCGGAGCTAGCCAACCTTATAAACTTCTCCGTTACATTTTAGGAGAAAAGCGCCCCACTTAAACTACCCACCAAACACTGTTCTTCGTTACTCGTCTTCACCCGCGAATCGATCGCGAACAAAGACGAGTAACGAAGTTAGAATCAAGACAGCAAAAGAGCGGTGTTTCATTGTTGGATCCACCCTGGCCGAAACCAGGACTTCAAATCCTACCGCCTACTCTACGCATCTACCATCAAAACTCAATATTTGGCTATAGTAAAGCTCCCGGGGTCTTTCCGTCTAGCCGCAGGAAAGGGGCATATTCACCCCTATTGCGATTTCACCAAGCAGCTCTTGGAGACAGTTCTCAAGTCGTTAAGCCTTTCATGCGGGCCGCAACTTACGCGGCAAGGGATTACGCTACTTTAACACGGTCAGAGTTACCGCGGACGTTCACCAGAGGCTTCAATCAGTAAGCATATGCCTTGCGGCGTATACCTCCAACATTAACACTCCGGCACTGGTCAGGCCTCGGCCCCTATACATCCTCTTACGAGTTTAGCAGGGACCTGTGTTTTTGATAAACAGTCGCTTGAGATTCTTTAGTTGCATCCCCTCAAACAAATGGAGGGGAAGATCTTATCCCGAAGTTACGATCGCTTGTTTGCCTAGTTCCTTCAAGAGCTTTCACTTGTTCACCTTAGTACACTGATACTAATCCACCTGTGTCGGTTTACGGTACGGATCCATTAGATCTTAGCTTCCCCAAAAATTTTCTGGGAAGACTGTCAAATTAAGTTCACTTATCCAAAGATAAGCTTCCCCTCCCAAGTTTTCGCCTGGAAGGACAGAAATCCGATAATCTGCTTAAAAATCCAATCTCCGTCTTCTCGGAGAAAAAATCTAACGAAGGGACGGAATATTAACCGTCTATCCATCAGAATCGCCTTTCGGCTTATCCTAAGGACCGCCTAACCCTTGGCTGATCTTCATTGCCAAGGAAACCTTGGATTTACGGTGTTCCGGATTTTCACCGGAATTGTGGTTACTCATGCCAACATTCTCACTTCTTAACGCTCCACCAAACCTTACAGTTCAGCTTCATTGCATTAAGAACGCTCCCCTACCCATACATTCTGCATGGCAGAATATATGCCTTGTCTTCGGTATCAAGCTTTAGTCCCGGTAATCTCCGGCGCAGGACTCCTTAGCTAGTAAGCTGTTACGCACTTTTTAAAGGGTAGCTGCTTCTAAGCTAACCTCTTAGCTATCTGTGGAATCCCACTTCCTTAAGATACACTTAGCTTGAATTTGGGGACCTTAGACGAAGGTCTGGGCTTTTTCCCTCGCGACTATAGAGCTTAGCCCCTACAGTCTAACTCTTCCTTAAAATGGCATCGGTATTCGCAGTTTGGTAAAAATACCTGGAAGAATCCAAGGTATTTTTTCCAGCGCTCTACCCCCGATGCTTTGCAAAGGAAGGCTATCCCTAAAGATATTTCGGGGAGAACCAGCTATTACCAAGTTCGATTAGCTTTTCACTACTTACCACAACTCATCCCAGAGTGTTGCACAGCTCACGAGTTCGGTCCTCTTTTCTCCTTTCGGAGAAATTCAACCTGGTCATGGTAAGCTCACTTGGCTTCGGGTCTTATCTTTTCTCTTAACGCGCTATTAACACTTGGTTTCCCTACGCCTACAGGCCATAAGCCTTTAGACTTAGAGAAAAGATAAACTCGTTGGCTCGTTCTGCAAAAAGTACGCCATGACCCCATTCCAATTTTGCAACACGATAATTCACGCCTTAAATCTTTGCCTTAAGCAAAGATAGGACGCGAATTATTATGTGTCAAAATTGGAACAGGGCGCTGACTTTTTGTAAGCGGATAGTTTCAGGTTCTATTTCACCGGGGTCACCCCCCTACTTTTCACCTTTCCCTCACGGTACTTGTGCGCTATCGATGACCAGATTATATTTAGCCTTAGCAGGTTAGTCCTGCCTGTTTCCCGCCAGGTTGTCTTGGCCTGACGGTACTCAAGATAATCAACAAGGAGCGCGACTTAATTTTAATCTACCGGGCTATCACCGTCTATGGCGACCCTTTCCAGGGTTCTTTGACTAATTAAATCGTCTAAATTTTCTCCCTCAAGAACATTTCTCATCCGACTATTTGGATGAGAAATGCCCCCGACGTCAACTTCTTACTACCCCGTACGCAAGCGCACGGTTTGGGCTGCTCCCTTTTCGCTCGCCACTACTAAGGGAATGGCCGTTAAAAACGGTTTGTTTTCTTTTTCCTCCGCTTACTATGATGATTCGCTTCAGCGGGTTTGCTGTCCTTTCGGACTATTTTGGCTTATCGCCAAAATGGGTTATCCCATTCGGAAATCCCCGGATCACAGGTTGCTCAGCACCTTCCCGAGGCTTATCGCAGCTACGCTACGTCCTTCATCGCTTCTGGTCTCGAGGCATCCTCTATCCGCCTCTAATTATTCCTTTGACTAGTAATTAATAATTTTTTGTCTTGTATCTGTTTTTTGGAATTTCTTCCAAAAATTATGTAAAGGTTCGATCCGTCCTGTCAATCTGTCTTGTGCCGTTAAACTAAAAACCGCTTTGACAGCGGTTTTAGCAAATAAAATACTTGCCATCAGCCGCCTCGGTTCTTAGTATTAACTTTTGTTTTTCTAATCAACATCAGCAATTTTAGCAGAGTAAAAAAGTTTGTCAATAGCCCGAGGCGGCGATATTTTAAAAATGGCGTTTTTGCTCTTACTTCCCGGAGAGTCTCTCTTTGATATCCTCTATCGCCTTGGCGGCCGCGTCTCTTCCTCCGAGGCCGAATGCCAAGCCTAAAGCCAAGCTTAAGGTGGCCACCAGCCCGATTATCAATGTGTTGACTAATGTAGAAGCTACTCCCAGCTGGTCCAAGATTGCCAAAGCGGCCAGGATATATATCGCTCCCCGCGCTATCGTACCGATAAGATCGGAATAGCTGATACCCATTCTTTTGACCCAAACCCTAATGATCTTTTCAACCACATCGGCCAGGACAACGCTGACAACGAATATTGCCGTCGCCACGACCAGATTCGGAAGCCAAATGACCACCTTATCCAGAAAAGCATCAAACTGGGTCAAATCCAAAATTTTGATGGAGGCTGAAAGAAAGGTCACAGCCAAGGTCCATTTGACTATCGCTCCTATAAACTCTGAAGCATTAGCGCTGATGTCGGACTCCGCCATCGCTTTTTGCCAACCGTTCTTTCCCAATAATTTATCAAAGCCGAGCCGGCTTAAAATTTCGGCAACAAGCCTGCCGGCGCCGATCGAGACGAGCCAGCCGATGGCAAAAATTATCAACGCGACGATAAGCTTTGGAATAAAGATAATAAACCCCTCCCAAAGGTTGACCAGCGTGTCCAACGTTATAGCGTACCAGCTTGGATCCATCGTTTTATATATCCGCATAAATAATTTTCATTGGCCTCGCAAAATGCGTTGCGGGAAAATAAAAATTTTATATGCCGGATCTTGTTAAAAATTTATTATGATTTATTTATTATTTATTGCCTGGCCTTGAAAATATTTCCGCGCTCTTCGCCAAGATATAGGCTATGAATATTATACCAGCAAACGGCCAAAATCGCTATACGTTTAAGCAGTAAAACAAAAAGCCACCCCAAGGTGGCGTTTTAAAATCGATCGTTCGGTCATTTTTATCTGAAGGAAAATCCTTCAGCTTTTTTCCCTCCGCACATATCGGTCCTGTTTTCCATCGTGATCTCAACGAGCACGGTATCCAATACGTCCATGGCCAGATCAATCTCTTCTTTTCTCCGTAAAACTTCTCCGTATGCCTGACCCCAAACCTTTCTTTTTTTATCTTTCTCGTTCCCCTTGATATTTTCATCGATCTTCAGCCGCAATATCAACGGCAGGTCATAAGCGTCTTTCGGGAAATCTTCATAGATATCCCTCAAACGATTCAAAACTTCATTGCTGTCTCCTCCTTCGAAAAGGATGCTGGAAACTTCCTTATAATGCTTTCTCAGACCATACTCCGCGGAAGAAAGAATACCCGGATTTATGCTCATGGTTTTTAAATCGGCTTTTGGCCGATTATGTTTATAGATCTTTTAAATGATCTTAACGGCAATAGTAACGGCAGGCAGACAAATTGTCAACGGGCCAAAAAATCTTTCAGCTTATCCAAGGCCGCGCGCCTCATGCTGATCGAATTCTTTTCTTCTCTGCTCATTTCGGCAAAACTTTTATCGAAGCCGTCTGGCTGGAAGATCGGGTCCCAGCCAAAATTTGAAATTGCCCGGGGAAAAATTATTTTACCCTTTATCGATCCTTCAAAAAAAGATATCTCATTTTTATTTTTCGCGTATCCGATAATGGTTCTGGCTTCGGCTCTGTCGTTCCCAAGTTTTTCGGCCAGCCTTGCCAAGCCGTCGTTGCCGATCGTTTTTAAAAACCATTTAATGAGCGGTCCGGGAAGACCATTAAGGCAATCCAGATAAAGAGACGTGTCTTCAACCATGAACTCCCCTTCCTTATGTTCCAAAGCTTCCTGCAGTTTGGCCTTAATGATATTCCTCGCGTCTATATCCTGTATTTCCGGCAGATCGATATCGCATTGTTCGATATCGCCCATTATCGCTTCGGCCTCGCTGAACTTATTTTTATTTCCGGTAATGAAATATAAAGCCATAGAGATCAACCTTCTTATTATTCTGTTAATTTTATCTTATTTTTTCTCTATCTGTAATTTTCTATTTTCGAATCTGATCTTCGCAAACTTGAATATCTCCAGCCAAACAACGCTCACGATCCCGGCCAAAAAGGCGACTGCTGCTTCGGTCCAGCTGATCGGCGAAAAATGAAATACGCCGCGCAAGACCGGAACCGATAATATGACGAGCAGCATTGATAGCGTCCCTCCCAATATCCATAAAAGCATTTTATTGCCGTTATTCAATGTTTGAAAAATATTCTTGGACCAGGAAAGATTGCTGACAATAAGCATAAGATTGGCCAAAACGATAGTAATAAAAGTCAAAGTGCGGGCGTGGTCATCTCCTTTGCCCGACTGCACAGCGTAAAAGAAAACCGCAAAAGTCATCAAGAAAACGCTCAATCCCTGGAGGATGCTAAGCATAACAGCCCTCCGCCCGAAAAGAGACTCTTTCAAATTCCTCGGAGGACGATTCATGACATTCTTCTCTTCCGGTTCCGATTCGAAAACCAACGAACAGGCGGGGTCGATAACCAATTCCAAAAAGGCGATATGGGCCGGAGAAAAAACGATGGGCATATTTAATACCACCGGCAAGAAAGACATTCCTGCGATCGGAATGTGGACCGAAAAAATAAAAGCGACTGCCTTTTTTAAATTATCGAAAATACTGCGGCCGTTGCGCACGGCCTGCACGATGGAAGAAAAATCGTCATTAAGCAAAACCAGATCTGCCGTCTCGCGGGCCACATCGGTGCCCCTCTCTCCCATCGCTATCCCGATATGCGCGGCTTTCAGCGCGGGAGCGTCGTTCACTCCATCTCCCGTCATCGCGACTATTTCTCCGTTAGCTTTAAGGGCGTTAATGATAAGCATCTTTTGTTCCGGTATCACGCGGGCAAAAATATTTACCTGGGAAATTTTTTTAGACAGGTCTTCAATGCTTAATTTTTGCAGTTCTTCTCCTGTGATATAAACATCGCTATTCTTGAGTCCGATCTTTTTGGCTATATATTGGGCAGTCCCCGGGTAATCGCCGGTGATCATGCAGACCCTGATCCCCGCGCTGTAGCATTCTTCAAGCGCTTTCGGCACTGACGGCCTTATAGGATCGGCAAAGCCGAGCAATCCCATAAATTTGAACGAAAACTCATGCTGGTGCAACGGCAATTCCGATTTGGCCACATCCGCCGCGGCAACAGCGATCAGCCTCAATCCCCGGTCAAGCAAGGGCTGCATCTGGGTGGTCAAAATATCCTTCTCTTTGTCCGAAAGATGGCAAAGGAGAGCTATCGACTCGGGAGCTCCTTTGGAGGCAACTATATAATGATCAACTTCGGGCGATTCCCAAACATGGGAGAGCGCAAGGATGTTTCCCGAAAAAGGATATTCCTTAATGAGCTTCGACGGGTTCCAAAGATGTTTTATCGTTGAAGAGAAAAGAAAGCTATCCATCTTTTTGATCTCCTTTTCCAGCGGATCAAAAGGGTCTCTTTGGCTGGCAAGCATTGAGTACTCAAGAAGATGGCGGTATTGCTCAGGCAGAATATTAATTTTATTGTCGTAGTCTTTTGTCTCGATCATCTCTCCGCCAAAAGCAAGAACCTCCAATCTCATTTGGTTAAGTGTGATCGTACCGGTCTTATCGACGCATAACACTGTGGCGGCTCCTAATGTTTCTATGGCAGCCGTATTGCGGGTCAACACCTTTCTCTTGGATATCCTCCATGCTCCGAACGCCAAAAAGATAAGTAAAACCACCGGAAATTCTTCCGGCAGCATCGACATGCTTATGGTCAAGCCGTAAAGAAAACCTTCAAGCCAGCTTCCCCTGAACAAACCGTAAAAAACCACAACCGTAACGCAAAGAGCCAAACCGACAAAACCAAAAACACGGACTATGCGCGCGGTCTCTTTTCTTACCAGCATTTCTTCTTCCCGGATATCCTGCAAAGACTTGCCTATCTTTCCCATTTTAGTGTCCTTGGCTACAGCGTTAACGCGAGCCGTCCCATGGCCTCTCGTCACCAAAGTCCCCGAGTAAACGAATGGAAGATTATCTCCGCCAGGCTGGTTTCTCTCAAGAGACACCGAACCGTCCCAAGCTGATTTGGCTACCGCTAAAGATTCTCCCGTCAGCAAAGACTCATCGACCATCAAATTGCTCGATTCGAGAACGACCGCATCGGCAGGCACTCTGTCTCCTTCCCGCAGAATAATAATATCTCCAGCCACCACTTCTCTTCCTGCGATGCGCCTTTGGGTACTGTCCCTGACAACCAGAGCTCTAGGACTGGATAGATTTTTCAAAGCCTCAAGAGCGTTTTCCGTCCTGCGCTGCTGGTAAAAAGTAATACCCAGAACAAAAACTATAAAAGTGGAAAGCATTATCGCGTCCCCTCTTTCTCCGAGCAAAAAATATACCAGCCCGGCACAAAACAAAAGAAGCAACATCGGCTCTTTTAACACTTCTATCAAAGCAAAAAGAAAACCGCGTTTTTTTTGCGACGGCAGTTCGTTGAAGCCATCGCGCTTCAATCTCTCGCTGACCTCTTGGCTGGTTAATCCGGCGTAGCTCATTTTAACTATTTTATTTAATGGCTTATGATAATTTATTATAAATCATCTTTATCTCAGCGCGAGACCGTCGCTACAAACTTAAAACTAAAAACGCAAAAAGTAAAACAACAACTTAAAATTTAAAATAGTTACTTTCTTGGCGCAATAATTCTCAATTTTCAAACTCCAATTTTCAATAAATGTTTCGATATCCAATGTTTTAAACACTTGGAATATTGGGAGGTCGGAGATTTGAAAATTGAAACATTGAAAATTGAAAATTGGAGTTTGAAAATTAAGGCGCTATGAATCAATTGTTTTAAATTGTTATTTTTAGTTTTTCGCTTAGTTCTTCAGCCACTGCTTTTTTAATTCCAAAAAGTTTCCGGCCTTGACGCTTTCTCTTATGGCTTCCATCAACCTAAGCATGAAATGAACATTATGTATGGAGGCCAGCCTGAAATATGACAGTTCCCCCACGGAAGAAAGATGCCTGAGATAAGCGCGGGAATAATTGCGGCAGGTCGGACATCCGCAAGCGGGATCTATCGGCGATCCATCCTCTTTAAATTTTGCCGCGGTGACATTTATCCTGAATTTGTTTTGCATATTCCCGCCCGACTGCGGCAGAAGGAATAAGCTTCCCCTCCTAGCGTTGCGCGTCGGAGAAACGCAATCGAACGTGTCCATTCCGCGCTCGACGCACTCAAAAATATCTTCGATGTCACCGATGCCAAGCAAATGCCTCGGCCTGTCATCGAGGCTAGGAACGATCCACTCCAATATCCGATGCATGTCCGCCTTACAATTACCCAAAGACCCGCCAATGGCAATGCCGTCAAAAGCCAGCGAAGAAATGAATTTGACGCTTTCCTGGCGCAAATCCTCAAAATATCCTCCTTGTATAATTCCGTATAAAGCCTGGCTCTTGTCGTGAGATCTCAAAGACCTTACCGCCCACTCGTGGGTTCTATGCATGGACTCTTTGGTATAGTCATAATCGGAAAGAGGCGAAGTGCA
Source organism: Minisyncoccota bacterium (assembly GCA_041657565.1). Lineage (GTDB taxonomy): Bacteria > Patescibacteriota > Minisyncoccia > Minisyncoccales > JAQTVQ01 > CAIMDX01. Next base: position 26,139 of record JBBABQ010000004.1, read on the forward strand.
TTCATCGAAAGCCATAATGATATCCGTGCCGAGATTGGACTGTATCTCCATCGATTTTTCCGCGTTAAAAAAATGGCTGGAACCGTCGTATATGGATTTGAACTCCACTCCGTCATCGGTGATTTTGGTCAAATTCTTGCCGATGTTTTCGACCTCCGATTTTCCTTTTTTTTCCATGCCCTTCTCATCGCTTTTTTCTCCCGGGAAAAAACCGATCTTGCCGATGTTATGCTCGCGGGCAAAGCCCAGCGAAAAAGCCTGGAACCCGCCAGAGTCGGAAAATAACGGCTTAGAAAAATTCATAAAACGGTTCAAGCCGCCCATCCTTTTGACGAGTTCGTCCCCCGGCCTCAAATGAAGATGATAAGTATTGCATAAGGAGCATTGCATCCCCAAGGCTTCCATATCGGCGGAATCAAGCGCGCGCAAAGAACCCAGCGTCGCGACCGGGACAAAATACGGAGTTTCGATAACTCCATGCCGGGTAGTTATCAAACCAAGCCTTGCTCTGGTTTTTTCGTCGCGTTTCAATATCTCGAAATTCAGTGCGCCCATATTTTATTCCAGCCCGTGTTCTTTAAAAAATTATATATTTCCCAGATAACCACTCCATTATATCAAAAAACCGCCTGTCTCCGCCATCCGCCTCCGCCAGTTGGCGGATGGCGGATAACGTGGCGGTACCGAGATCAACGATCAAAACGGATCGGGATCCTTAGCTCGTCGGCATTTTGAGGAAGTCCGGAAGGGTTGTCTTTTTCCAAGACAATGGTCCCCGTTGCCGTCTCCGAAACTTCGAACTGAAGAACCGCTTCAAAAGGAACGAAATCCTCCGTCATCCAATCGGACTTGGCTTGCGCCGGAATGGCCCCCAACTGTTTTCCATTAGCATCAAATATTTTGACCGGAAATGACGCTTCAAAGAACCAAGTGCCTCTCGCCTGTCCTGTGACCATCAAAGGGCTATTAACTGTTTGATTCGGTCTTGGAGAATCAACTCTGATAAGGTCCTGCTTTTCCATTTCGTTGCCGATGTATTCAATAAAATTATTACCTTCGGGAGTCTTGCACTGCCTCGGGTAAGATTCCATAACAGGATATCCGGCGGCCGCGCATTCTTCAAAATTATTCACGCTGGCAGGCAAGACTTTTTTATCCGTGAAATAATTCAGACCCGTTAACGCCAACGCGACTGTCATAACGGCCGCAGCGGACAGCCAAATAATTTTTTTCATAAATTTTAGTCGCTTTAATTTATTATCTGATCTAAAAAAATAGCCGCCCCCGGAAAGGGGCGGCTTGGCTTCCCGACAGTTAAAAATTCTATTCTATCTCCTCTTTATCTTTGTCGGACAGATATTCTTCTTCCATTTCCAACCATTTTTCTTTTAAGGCTTTGACTATAGAGTCTTTAGCATCAGCCGCCAACTCCTTTTTCTCCGCATATTCATTGACGATAAGATCGACCAAGTCCTCGAAATTTTCTTTAGTGATATCTTCGAAATCGGCCAGACGCTTTTTGATCCGACCGGCCAGCATTTTGGATTCTTCTTGAAATTCTTCCGCGATCTTTTTGCCCCTTTCGGTCCTTGTTAAACCAACAACTATCGCCGTCAATAAACCTCCGAGTATTAAACCTTTTTTGAATTTGTTGTTCATGAGCCTATGATACCACATATCCAGCCCGAACAGAACCGCAAAACACGCCTTAAATATATTAGCATCCTTCCATCTGTTTTTTTGCCCGCCGCGTAGTATAATTGGAAGTATGAACATAAAGATCAAGGACCCGCTAAGCGGCTATTCGCATCTTGCCGGAGCGGTCATATTTTTCATCGGAACGATCATGCTGATCAAAGAAGCTAAGGGTCTGACCGAAATTTTTTCCTTCTTGGCCTTCGGCGCGACCGCGTTCCTGCTGTATCTTGCCAGCGCCTGGTATCACTTGTTCGGCGGACCGGCTGAAAAAATCGATTACGCGAGAAAGCTTGACCATGCCCTTATTTATTTCTTGATCGCAGGAACCTTCACCCCTTTCTGTCTGGTCTTGATGCGAGGACTTTGGGGATGGGTCCTCTTCGGAAGCGTTTGGACCCTTGCCGCGATCGGTACAGCCGCGATATTTTTTGAATCTTTCTGGAAATTTTTCCCAAGATGGGCTTCGACCGGTTTGTATCTGCTTATGGGCTGGCTCGGAGCCACGGTAGTATATCCGTTAAGAACCCAACCTGAAGTGATAGGCCTTCTTGCCGCCGGAGGCGCATTCTATACCGTCGGAGCGGTCATATACATATTGAAAAAACCAAACTTCGGCAAAGTTAATTTCCACGATATATTCCATTTCTTTATACTTGCCGGAACGCTCGCCCACTTCTGGTGCATCTACCGCTATATCGCTCTTGCCGGCTAAACCGCAGACCGATCAGACGAAATTAAAAAAACAGCCCTCGAAAAGGCTGTTTTTAAAACCGAATGATTAAAAAAGGGAAAGAGGGGGCCGTAAAATACCATAAAGGTATCGGCCCCGCTCATACTAAAGAACTGATGAGCTGAAAAGCTCTATGAAATGGGGAGATAAGGTATCAGGCACAAGATTATGCCTATACAACATCCCAAACCGGAGACACACGTAGCGCGCTTTCTAGGACGCAAATTGTCCAAAGCTTGCTGCCTCAGTATGCCATCAAGTTCCCTGCTGTTGTTTAACCCGTTCCACCATCCATTTCCTTGGTAAAATAGCATTAGCAAACATACTGCCAAGAATATGCAAGCATTGCTCATACTAACTGCTGTCGTATCTTTTCCTCCACGCTTAAGCGGAAGATATTCCGTTATGCTTTGAATTTAAGCACCGATATATACTATTCCGGCCCCTAAAAAAGTCAAGATGTTCAAGCTCGTTTTCTATAAAATGATTTTTTCCTCTTTTTCCACCAAGCCGTCTTTGAGCCAAATAACTTTGTTCACATATTTTTTATCATCCGGCTCGTGGGTTACCATAACTATGGTCTGCCCCCTTTCTCTGTTCAACTTTTGAAAAAGTTCGAGGACTATCTTGGCCGAAGCCGTATCCAGGTTGGCGGTAGGCTCATCGGCAAAAAGTATTTTGGGGCTGTTGATCAGCGACCGGGCTATGGCCACTCTTTGCTGTTCCCCACCGGAAAGCTCACTGGGATAGTGAGTCATCCTGTCGCCCAAACCCACCACCTTTAAAAGTTCTTCGGTATGCTCTTTGTCATGGTTCCCTTCGAGAGCCAAAGCGGGCAAGTAAACATTCTCTAACGCGTTCATCTCAGCGATCAAAGCGTACTCTTGAAAAACGTATCCCAAATTACGCAGCCGAAAATCCGTCTTTTGGCCGTCCGAAAGTTTTAGGACGTCCGTATCCTCGATAAAAACACTGCCTTCCGTAGGCGTATCGATAAGGCTAAGCTGATGGAGCAGGGTTGATTTTCCCGAACCGCTGCGTCCCATGATCGCCGCGAAATCGCCTTTTTCAATATTAAAAGAAACTCCGTTAAGCGCGTAAGTGGGAACCTTGCCCGGATATATTTTTTTTAAATTTTCAACTTTTATCATATATAAATAAATTTTAGCTCCAGATCGCTTTTAGTATGTCTTGCCTGGCGACAATGCGGGCAGGGATCAAACCGCCTAAAAATCCCGCCAAAAGCAAACTGGTTACATTCACGATGACCCTCCAATTTGTATAGGCAAGATATATATCGCCGAACGGCAACTTTATAGGGTGAGCCTTGATCGCCGGATCCAGGGTTGTGAACAGCAATATCAGGCCTACGACAACTCCGCAGGAGGCATAGAAAAGAGACTGGAAGACGTAAGAAATAACAATGATGTTTTCTTTTATGCCGATAGCTTTGAGGATGCCTATCTGTCGGCGTTTGCTCACCGCGCTGACATAGATCAGAACGAAAATAGTTATCGCGGCAACTATAACGCTGATGACGCTTACTATATATGAGATAAGATTGAACGCATCAAGCATCGTCCCGATGATCGAGATGACGTCGGTATATTTTTTCACTATCAGATTCGGAGCAATTTTTTTAACCTCGGAGACATAACCGTCCAAAGAGTCTCTTTCCATATCGACCTTGACCATTATCTCGGAAGCTTCGTTATAAGCCGAAAGGATCGAGTCGGCTTCTTTGGAAGTGATAAAAGCGGCGTTGGTTATTGTCCCGATAATAACATTGTATATTCCTTTAACCGTGTACGAACGCGCTATTCCGTTGGAATAAGTGATCCGAACCTTGTCTCCGGCTTTGACCCCGCCCAAATCGTTCGGCTGGGGCAAGCCGTAACCTCCGGCCAACCCGGCGCCTAGAACGATCTGGTCGGTATCTCCCTCTTCAAGATATTCGCCATCGACTATATAGTCGGCTATTGATAAAACTTTCCTCTCCTGATCTGGATCTACTCCATATATTTGGGAAGAAACAGTTTTAAATTTTCCGCTGTTCCCCTTGTCGTAAGCGAACGATCCTCCCAGCGCATAATGCCTCGCTGTGGCGACAACGCCCGGTATCTTTTCTATCTCCTGGCGCAACGCATCCTGATGGACGATATAATTTTTAACGGTTGGCTCTTCCTGCGGCATGATCTCGATATGCGACGTCGAAGTATTTATCACTGTCCGAAGAATGCCGTTCATCAGTCCTCCGAATATTCCAGTGATGAACATTAATTCCAAAAAAGAAAGCGACAAAACGAATATCAAAAGAGCCGAGGTGGATCTATTCCCTTTGGTAATGGACTTATAAGCGATAAAAAACGCTGTTTTTATATCCTCCGCTCTTGGCATAGTTATAACTAATTTTAGAATTGTTGATCCGCTAAAAAAAGCTGATCAATCCAATGAATCCAAAACTTTTTTGATTCCGGAGCTCAAATCATATTTTGCCGTAAATTTCAATTTCTCCCGAGCTTTGCCGATATCCGCTTGTCCGTCAAAAACAAAATTGGAAAGAGGGTTAGGCTCGTAGCGGATCGGCAGATCCGCTCCCATCTCGTTATTTACGATCTTCGACAGTTCGTTCAAACTTGTTCGCTTCCCCGTCCCGATATTAAATATTTCAAATTTTCTTTGTGTCTATCAACCTCAAAAAATCTTTTACTTCCTACGCACTTCAAACCAGTCTGGCGCAGGAATAAATGCAATGCTCTTTCAGCCGTCAGTTTCTTCTTCGGAAATCATTAAGCTGACTTTGCCTCCTCAAGAAGCCATTTCCATAACGGCTTAAAATGTATCGTCATCCCGTCTTTTTCTACTTCCTTTTTTCCGTCCCAAGTGAGTACGGTAAGTTTCTTTACCCCCAATTCACCGCTTGCCTCGACTAAAGCTTTCACTTCCCTTTGCTCCACTTCTGAATTTATTGCCTCGTAGCAAACTTGTATCAGCTCTGTGACATCTGTTCCTTTTTTCACTATAAAATCAACCTCTCGATCATTTCGAGTCTTGTAATAAAACAGCTCTCTATTCGGTTTAACCCCCCGTTTAACAAGTTCGGTAAAAACAAGGTTTTCCATAAGTTTGCCTTTGTCGGGAGAATACTGGATAGCCTTCGCGCTTATAAAACCATTATCAACGGCGTAGACTTTCCGAGGTGATTTTATCCGCTGTACAGACTTAGGCGAATATCGAAGCAAGGAAAATATAAGGTACGCTTCTTCTAGATATTTTATATACTTCTCCGTGGTAGACGCACTCTTCAAATTCAAAACATCCATAAGTTTGCGCACCGTATACAGATTTGCAAAATTGTTTATCAGATGCGATCCCAGATTTCCTATTTGCGTTGAGAATTTAACCTTGTGCCTCTTGACCACATCTTTAAAAAGCAAGGAGTCGAATAAAACTTCGAGGTAATCCCTTGGATCAATATTATTTACTGTTACTTCAGGAAATCCGCCATTAAGTAAATAATTTTCCATAATATTCAAAAGTTCACCGCGCTGTTGCGGCAGATCTCCATATCCCGCATCTATTCGAAATTTTTTTGCGCGCAAAAATTCGTTGAAATCAAATGGCAGTATTTCTATAGGTATATGTCTGCCAGTTAAATGCGTAGCAAGCTCTCTCGAAAGTAAATGCGCATTCGATCCAGTAAGTATCAGGTTATATCCTTCACGATGCAGACGGCTGGCAAATAATTCCCAATTCGGCAGATTTTGTATTTCATCAAAGAGTACAGTCTTTACTTGGCCATACAAGGCGTGCAATTCTTTCATAAGCTCGTCCGTAGCTATACCGCCGGCGCTCGATATCGCTTCATCATCAAAATTAAAATACATAAACGGGCGATCTTTCAAAAGTACAAGAGAAAAAATAGACTTTCCTGCTCTTCTGGGTCCAATAACTACTTTTATTAAATTCGAATCTAACCATTTTTTAACAAATGATTCTTTAGTCCTTTCTATGTAAGAAAAAGTCAAAAGCCTCTCTTTTTGCAATTTTTGGTTGAAAACTATATCTTTAAGCATAATATCTTACTTGCATTGGACAAAAACAGCCTATTTTGTCCAATGCAAGTATTATATTGGACAAAAAAAGCAAAGTCAATAAAAATGGTGAATAAAATAGTGTCAACTCCGGTTTTCTTGGCCTTCCTATAAAAGCAAACAGAGCGCAAATAATGGCATCTGGCGACGACTTTCAAGAAATGCGAGCATTTCTTGAAAAGATCGGCTCGGACCGCAAAATTGAGAACCAAACATTCGCTGTGGAATTGAAATCGCCGTGGAATTACCTTCAAAATCAAGGGGCGGGCGGGATTAACCAAAACCCCGCCGTAGGCGGGGCGGGCGAAAAATTGACCCTTAATAGTGGAATGTGGACCCTATCGGATTCGAACCGGTGACCTCCTCATTGCAAATGAGGCGCTCTACCAACTGAGCTAAGGGCCCGCTAAAATTTTGAACATTACTCATCACATTTGATAAGGGCAGATGAGGCGCTCCCTGCCTGCCGGCAGGCAGGTGCCAACTAAGCTAAGGGCCCTTAACAATAGAAACATTATACTAAAAAGGCGGTTTTGTAAATTTAAAACTCCCAACTTTCATTGGGAGCTTTTAAAATCATTCATCATACAAGAAAAAACGTTTCTATCCTCCGGGCAAACCGTATCATAATTAGTTATAAACAGAAGAAGAAAGAGAAAAATGAAAACTCCAAAAAGGATGTCATAAAATTTTGCTTCTTCTTCGGTTTCATCGTATCCAATAAGAGGCATAAATTTTAAAGGTTCTTAGCCGGTTTCCAAGGCCGGGTTAAACCGTTTTAGACCTTAAAGAAACTCGACTTTTGTTCGACTAATATATAATAATAAACCTCTTCTGTCAAAACACAAACAACTAAGAAACTGGAGATTGTTTGCAATAAAGCTAATTCAAAAACTCCCAAATTAATTGGGAGTTTTCTGGGGCGGCGGAGATCGAATGATCTACGGACTATAATCTCTCCACCAACTGTGCTATCTCGCCGTAATGCTTTTCCACTATCTCGGGCTTTCTGAAATTGGCGGCAAATTTAGCCATCTTATCAAGGACGCGGATAATGCCTTCCTTGGTTGGATGATCAAAATCCACGCCAGCCTCTTCGAATTTTGACTTTGTCAAAAGTTTGATATCTATCCTTTTCATTTCTTCGAAGTCCTCTTCTGTTTTGAACTCATGATATTCTCTCATTTCTTCAAGAACCTCTTTGTGGGCCTGGATGAAGCAATCGATAATAGCGTCTCTTACCATAATGGGCGTAACCGGTTTGGAAAGATCAACGCCGTAGATAATGTTATCCATAAATATTTTTTCTAAGATATTATCACTAACAATAATTTTACATCTATCTTTCTATTGCATCAACAAAAAAAACAGCCTGACGGCTGTATTCCTTTAGCGATTGGTGGGCGCGCCCTCCTTCGTCCCTTGATAGGGACTACGGCGTGGTGAAATCGGACCTTCCACCTCTTCTTTAGGAAAATTCCCTGCGGGGAAATTTTCCTTTGGTGCTTGGGTGGGCGCGGAAGGAGTCCTCCTTCGCTCTGCACGATTGCAGAGCTACGGCGGGACAAAGTCGGACTCTCTGCTCTTTCTCCAAAAATTAAAGAGAAAATTCTTCTTTGGTATTTTGGTGGGCGCGGAAGGAGTCGGACCTTCCACCTCTTCTTTATCAGAGAAGCGTTCTACCGCTGAACTACGCGCCCGATACATACAAAACAAAACTTATTATTCGGTCTGAATAACTTTTTTACTATACTATATTTTCAAAAAAAATCAAAATTTGTCAGACAAAAATATCCCATATAACAAAAAGCGGGCTTGATGATCCCGCTCTTTTTGCTATAAATTTTGCAGCTTTTTCGCCACTCTTTCCGCGGCTTTTTTTGTAACGAATCCTCCAATTCTACATGTTTCGTAATTTAGATTCATGCGGAATTCTCCAGTTTTTTCGTTGAGGGTCAAATGAATCGCTTTCAAATAATTCTTCTCTTTTTTAGCCATATATTTTTATATTTAAATGTCCTCTGCCTTAAAAAGTTCGACCTTTAATAAAGCTCTATATTTCTAGCATATTTTATGGAAGATGCCAAGAAAATTTACAGCAAAAAACGAGCCTTCGCCCGCTTGGATTTCTATTGAACCGTAAACGTGATTAGTAGAGTTTATAATTTCTTGGAGTTGCCTCGTTATTATAAACGATCTCTTTTTAAAGATATAGAGATAAACATCTTAGAGTTAAAATCCAAATTTAAGATTTCAACGCTAGTCGATACTTTGAAAAAATAATTGATCCACGAGCAGCTTCCGCTACCCGTGCCTTGTTACGACTTCTTCCCTCTTACTGAGCTTAGCTTAAACCCCACTTATGTGAGACTTTCGGCCATTCCCAGCTCGCTTGAAGTGACGGGCGGTGAGTACAAGACCTAGGAACATATTCACCGTAGCGTGGCTGATCCACGGTTACTAGCGATTCCAGCTTCACGAGGTCGGGTTTCAGACCTCGATCGGAACTAGGGAGTCGTTTGATGGGATTAGCTCCAGGTTACCCCTTAGCGACCCTTTGTCGACTCCATTGTATCACGTGTGCAGCCCAAGATATCAAAAGGCCATGCTGATTTGGCGTCATCCTCACCTTCCTCCCCGCCCTTTCCCCCCGAAAATATTATTTTCCGGAAGAAGGGGCGGGGCAGTCTCCTGTGACAAATCGAACACAGGATAAGGGTTGCGCAGGTTACCCCATTTAAGGGAGCAACTCAAGCCACCTGCTGACGACAACCATGCAGCACCTGCCTA
>JBBABQ010000005.1:0-33856 GCA_041657565.1 Minisyncoccota bacterium
GCCAATTTTATCCTGATGGATTCTAAGTTAGAAACAAACATTTGGTTTATTATTGTAGGCCCGGACGCCGGAAAGCGATCGTTGTCTGGCGCGTTAGCCGTTATTGCTTATGAGTATTTATGGAACGAGACCGAAAGAACATCGACGCGAGGATTATTTCTCCCCTTTTTCCCCTTCTTTTTCTTCTTTTTTCTCCGAAGGTTCTTCTTCGGATTTAGGAGCATTATCATTTACCTTGATCAAAGATTCTTTGATCTCAAAATTCAACGAGAGGGATTTTAATTCCGAAATGAGCAAAGTGAACGAAGCAGGGATATTGGGGCTTTTTATCTTCTCCCCTTTCAGAATGGCTTCGTAAGCGCCAACCCTTCCCATTATATCGTCTGATTTTATGGTCAGCATTTCCTGAAGAGTATGAGCGGCTCCGTAACCTTCCAACGCCCAGACTTCCATTTCTCCGAACCTCTGGCCTCCAAATTGGGCTTTTCCTCCCAAAGGCTGCTGAGTGATCAAAGAATAGGGCCCGATCGAACGCATATGGATCTTGTCTTTGATCATATGGATCAATTTCAACATATAGGCGTAACCGACAGTAACCCTGTCCGGGAAAGCCTGTCCGGTCGTCGGATCGATAACGATCGTCTTGCCGTCTTCGGGCAAACCGGCTTTTCTCAGCTCTTCTTTGATATCTATTTCATTCGCTCCGAAAAGGGCCGGGGTTTCGGCGGAATATCCTAATTTTTTAGCCGCCAACCCCAAATGGGTTTCCAATATCTGGCCGATGTTCATTCTCGAAACAACTCCCAAAAGGTTCAAAACCATATCGACGGGCGTGCCATCCTCCAAGAACGGCATTTCTTCGACAGGCAATATCTTCGAAACGACTCCTTTATTTCCGTGGCGTCCGGCCAGCTTGTCTCCGACCTGAACCTTTCTGATCTCGGCGATCCTGACCCTGATCCTTTTCAAAACTCCCGGTTCCAAATTGTAGCCTTCTTCTCTTGAGAAAACTTTGATACCGATGACGCGGCCGTGTTTGCCGTGCTCCATTCTTAAGGAAGTGTCTTTTACTTCTTTAGCTTTCTCTCCGAAGATCGCCCTTAACAATCTTTCTTCCGCGCTAAGCTCGGCCTCCCCTTTCGGAGATATCTTCCCGACCAGGATATCGTTCGGATTCACGGTCGCCCCGATCCTTACTACTCCTTCTTCATCAAGGTCTTTTAACTTTTCTTCTCCGACGTTCGGTATATCGGAAGTGGTAACCTCAGGCCCGAGTTTTGTTTCCCTGACATCGCAAAAACATTCTTCTATGCGGATGGAAGTAAAAACATCTTCTCTCACTAATTTTTCCGAAAGGACTATGGCGTCTTCATAAGTGTTTCCCCTCCAAGACATAAAGGCGATCAAAATATTCCGTCCCAAGCTCAAACGTCCGTCGGCGATGCCTCCTCCTTCCGCCAATATCTGATCGGCTTTGACCGCTTCTCCTTTCTTTACGACCGGCCTCTGATGGAAGCAAGTGTATTGATTGGTGCGGTCGAAATTCCTTAGTTTATAAACCTGAGTGCCGTTATCCGATTTGACCTTCACTTGAGAAGCGTCAACCTCGACCACCTTGCCCGCCTCTTTGGCAAAAACAACCTGGCCGGAATCTTTAGCAACGGCGGCTTCAAGCCCTGTCCCGACAAGCGGCGCTTCCGGGTTTACCAGCGGCACGGCCTGCCTCTGCATGTTCGCTCCCATCTGGGCGCGGTTCGCGTCATCATTCTGCAAGAAAGGTATCAAAGCGGTGGCTACTGATAAAAATTGCTGGGGAGAAACGTCGACGTAGTCGATCTTTTCCCTTTCGATCTCGGAAGGCTCTCCTTTAACGCGGGCTTCCACTCTCTCTTCTATCATATTGCCTTTTTCGTCCAACAAAACGCTGGCAGAAGCGATATTATGCCTTTCTTCTTCGGCGGCGGTAAGATACTCGGATTCGCCGGTAACTTTGCCGTTCTTAACTTTATAGTAAGGCGTCTCTAAAAATCCGTAAGGGTTCAAACGGCTGTAAATGGCAAGATAACCGACCAACCCGACGTTCGGACCTTCCGGCGTCTGAATAGGACAGATCTTTCCATAGTGGGAAGGCTGCACATCGCGAACCTCAAATCCCGCTCTCTCTCTGGTCAATCCTCCCGGACCGGTGGCGGTCAATCTGCGCTTGTGCTCCAGCTCGGCCAAGGTATTCTCCGTATCCATGAACTGGGAGAATTGGCTGGATGAGAAAAATTGGTTGGCCTGCGCCATGAACGGTCTTGGGTTGACCAATTGCGACGGAGTGATGATCTCCGTGCTCAGCACCGACATCTTGTCTTTGGCAATGCGCGCCATTCTCATCAATCCCACTCTCAACTTGTTCAGTAAAAGCTCCGACATCGTTCTGATGCGGCGGTTGGCCAAGTGATCGATCTCATCGGGCTGGGCGCTCGGGTCGTTGTTCAATCTTATCACTTCCTTGATGACGGATATAAGATCTTCCGCTTTCAAAACACGGTCTTCCTTTGTTATTTCTCTTTCTTTGGCGGGCTTCAGATCGATCAAACGAGACCAGGTCTTCCAGCGTCCGACCTTGGAAAGATCGTATCTTTCGAAGTTAAAGAACATATTGAAAATAAGTTCTTTGGCCGCTTCCGGGGTTGAAAGCTCTCCGGACCTCAATCTCTGGTATATTTCCATCAAAGCGTCCGACTGGCTGTTCGTATGATCGCGCTTCAAAGTCTCTTCTATGTATTTTATTTCGCCGGTATCGATCCCCGCGAATATCTCACGGATATTGTCGTTGGTATAACCGACCAGTGCCTTCAATAAAGTGGTCGCGGGCATCCTTCTTTTCCTGTCGATCTTAACGCTCAAAAATCCGGCCGGATCGGTCTCGAACTCGAGCCAGGCTCCCCTGTTCGGAATGACTTTGGCTCCAAAGCATTTCTTGCCGCGGATGGTTTCCTGCGGAAAGAACACTCCGGGAGAGCGGATAAGCTGGGAAATGACAACCCTTTCCACCCCGTTTATAACAAAAGTTCCCCTGTCGGTAAGAAGGGGAAAATTTCCGAAAAAGATCTCCTGGTCTTTTTCTTCCTTGGTTTTAAGATTGACCAGTCTGACGGTCACTCTCAGAGGCGCTTCAAAAGAGTCGTTATTCTCTTTGGCCTCGAAACTGTCTTCGTAATTAGGTTTGCCTAACCGATAGTCGACGAAATGAAGAGCAAGCTCTTTGCCCGTGTAATCGCGGATCGGTGAGACTTCGCTGAATAGCTCTTTTAGATCTTCCTGCCAAAGCTGACGCCAGCTCTCTTTTTGCAAAAAGATAAGGCCTGGCAGGGAAAAAGATATTTTGCTTTTAGAAAAATCTTTTATTTTCATCATATATTTTTGGATGATAATACAAAAAATACCCTAAACAATACAAACTTAGGGTAATAACGACCCTTTTATACTAATAATAAAAAGAAGAAAAATATAGCTTCAACTGCCGGTAAATTTACGTTGGCTAAAATCCATACAAAACATAGCAAAAACGAAGAGTACTGTCAACCCCGTTAAAAATTTTTGTCAAGTCCCCCCTTTCAAAAGATCAGGAAGAGGCCTTAATGCTCTGCAATATCCCCAAGCTGGCGAAAATAAAGAACAAATTGCTTCCGCCGTAGCTCACAAAAGGCAGGGATATCCCGACGATCGGCGCTATTCCCAGATTCATGGCCATATTGACGGCCATCTGGGCGAAAATTATAACGGCAAACCCGGAAGCGAACAGGCTGACGAAATTAGAGCCGGATTGAAGAGCTATTTTGAAAACCCGCCAAAAAAACAAGCCGAACAAAAACGCCAGAACGGCCACCCCGATCAGGCCGAATTCCTCGGCGATAGCCGAAAAAATAAAATCCGTTTGCGGCTCGGTCAAAAATCCGTGATGGGTTTGGGACCCGTGCATCCAGCCCTGGCCGAAAAAACCGCCCGAACCGACTGCTATCAACGCTTGCTGCTGGCTCCAGCTGGCGCCGAAAGGATCCGCCTGCGGGAAGATGAACGACGTGATCCTCGCCCTCTGATAGTCGTGAAGGAAAAAGTTCCAGCCGACCCCCGCAACAATGATCATCGCCAGACAGATCAGCAAAAAATGCTTGACCCTAACGCCGGAGACCAGAAGTATTCCCAGCCAGCCGACCAGAAGCAAGGAGGCGGAGCCGATGTTCGGCTGTATGAAAACAAGGGCTACCGGCAAAATAACGTAAAATCCGGACAAAAAAATGTGCTGGATCTTGTACATCTCGATATGCCTTCTGGAAAAATATTTCGCGAGCAAAAGGATCAAGACCAATTTCGTAAGATCTATCGGGTCAAAAGACAGCGACCCTATCTTATACCATGACCTGGTGCCTCTGATCTCCGCCGCGAAAAAAAATACGCCTATCAGAAGCAAAATGCATAAAAAATATAAAGATAATATCAAAAAAGAGTTCTCTTTGAAGACCCGCCAGTCCATAAAGCTCAGGCCTATCATAAACAGGAACCCTAAGCCGAAAAAAGCCATCTGCTTGTAAAAATTGGAAAAATCCCCACGAATGGAGCAAGAACTGTAAAGGGCGGCCAGCGAAACGGCCGCCAAACCCAAAACCGCCAAGATGAGCTTCCAATCCAGCCGCTTAAGATGCAAGAAGACGTTAGATAGTCTGAACATTCAAAAAAATAAATATTTATATCAAAAATTGAAATCCAAAGCTCAAATATCAAATCAAATCCAAAATCCAAAGCTTCAAAAACGGTCTTGGATTTTGAGCTTTGGACTTAATTTGACATTTGGATTTTGACATTTGGATTTTCCAAACCAATTGGAAATTCACTTAATCATTCCCAAAAACTCTTCCTCCCCTATCACTTTCGTCCCCAGCTTTTTGGCTTTTTCCATCTTGCTGGAGCCCGGGTTCGCGCCGGCTACCACATAGCTGATATTTTTAGAAACGGATTCCGATACATCTCCTCCGAATTCTCTCGCCAGCTCCTTAGCCTTGCTGCGGCTTAAAGATAGCATCTCCCCCGTAAAAACGAAAGTCATTCCGGCCAATTTCGAACTTGTCCTCCCGGCTTTCGGAGCTAGGATCTTTATTCCGGCGGCCTCGATCTTGCTTAAAAAATTCAGGCTGCTCTTTTGTTGAAAAAACTCCCGGATCGATCCGGCGACCACCGGCCCGACGTCGTTCACTTTTTCAAGCTCGTCGAACTCGGCCTTTTCCAGATCGCCGATCGATCCGAAACGGTTGGCCAGGTCGATGCTGGTCTGTTCCCCCACATTGCGGATGCCCAAAGAAAAAATGAACTTGGACAAAGCTATCTCTTTCTTGGATTGGATGGCTTCGACGATCTTGCCCGCTTTTTTCTCGGCGAATCTCTCCAAGGGGACCAGATCCCCTTCTTTAAGCCCGAAAAGATCGGCCGGATCGGATATCAGCCCCTGGTCCAGAAGCTGTTCCAAAACTCTGGGCCCCAAACCAACAATATCAAAAGCGTTCTTGGAAACGAAATAAGCAAAATACCTCTCCTTCCTGGAGAAACAATCGGGATTGGGACAGCGCCAAGCCACTTCGCCGGAAACTTTTACCAATTCCGTACCGCAAGCCGGACAATTTTTCGGCATCTTGAACCGCTTCTCTTTTCCCGTTCTCAACTCGGGCAGAACTTTGACTATTTGAGGAATGACATCCCCTGCCCGGCCGACCACAACGCTGTCGCCTATCTTCAAACCCAGCCTGGCTATCTCGTCTTCGTTGTGTAGGGTCGCCCTGCTAACCAGCGTGCCGCCGACCTCTACCGGCTTCAAATACGCCACCGGGGTCATCGCTCCGGTCCGGCCGACCTGGACCTTTATGTCTTCCACTATGGTCGTCGCTTGTTTTAATGGGAATTTATAAGCTATCGCTCCGCGCGGAGCTTTTCCGGCGACTCCGAGTTTTTCAAAAATAGCATTGTTGTTAACCCTTGCGACAACGCCGTCTATCTCGAACGGTATCTTTTCCCTGTTTTTCTGCCAATGCTCCCTGTATCCAAGAACCTCTTCCAAATTTTTACAAAAACGGCTGTATTTGTTGTTGGTTTTGAATCCCAGGATATGAAGAATTCTATGCCCTTCCTCGTGAGTATTCTGGCCGGCATCGCTTGTTATATCGTAGATGTTCGAATCAAGCCTCCTCAAAGCCGCCACTTTAGGATCAAGCTGACGCAAAGAGCCGGCGGCTAAATTCCTTGGATTGGCGTACATGGCCAAACCCGCCTTCTCCTGTTGTTTGTTCATTTTTTTAAAATCATTTTTCGCGATCACCACTTCCCCTCTCACGACAACGTCTATTTTTTTCTCCTTGGAAAATTTTCGGAACGCCCCGGATAATCCTTCTTTTTCCAGATCTCCCAAAACGTCTCTTATCTCCCTTAAACGCAAGGGTATGGCCTCGATGGTCTTCAAGTTATTCGTTATATCTTCGCCGAATATGCCGTCCCCGCGGGTCGAACCGACCGCCAATGCTCCATCTCTGTAAACAAGTTCTATGGCCAGCCCGTCCAGTTTCGGTTCGCAAAAGAAATCCATTTTTTTCAGATCGTCCGGCGATAAAAGTTTGGAGATCCTGGCCAGCCAATCTTCCATATCGTCTCTGGCAAAAGCGTCGTTCAAAGAGATCATCGGCGCTTCGTGCCTGACCTTTGTAAACTTATCCAACGGCTTGCCTCCGACCCTCTGGGTCGGGGAATCGGGAGAAATAAGCTCCGGAAAAAGCTGTTCAAGATCAAAAAGCTCTTTTTTCAAAGAGTCTAACGCTTCCGGAGATATCTCTTGCCTATCCAGCACGTGATAAAGATAACGGTGCCGGTCGACAAGCTTCTTCAATTTTTCGATCCTGGCTCCAGCTTTTTCTCTATCCATGTTTTTTCTGAAACTTAAAACATAAAACCTGAAACCTTTAAAATAAAATTCTGTCCGAAATTATTATTTTATCCGGGCGGACATCTGTCTCCTGAAAATGCTCAACCGAATGTTTCAAGTTTCAAGTTTCAAGTTTCAGACTATAAGACACTAGTAGCTTACTTCTATTTTTCTCTGCGACTCATAAAAAGTCCCTTTCGCGTTGATGTTTATGGACGAAGGAGAACACGCCGAGTATTCCAAAAAATAGCTCCAATTGGCGTCTCCGCCCGCGCCCAGCACGAAACAAGGATTGCCAGCCACGCACTGCGGGGTGCAAGTTCCATCTACGCGGATATTATATAACGCCCTTTCTATGCCGGTATCGGCGGCATGAAAAGCCTTAATGGAATCGCTCGCGCCCTTAAGTATATCTGACCCTCTTATGATTATGACCGTAACGCCCAAGACCATCGTGAAAAGAACGGCCATCATGACAATGGTCATATACATCGAAATGCCGGATTCTGAATTTTTTATGTTTTTTTCGTTCATCATATTATTTATCCAAATTCCTTTGGGAAACGGACGTCTGGACCGTGATGGTCGGGAGGCTCTCCGTGCTTTGCGTATTGGCCTGGGACCTCATCATGATCGTAATTAGGGGTTGTTCATCGTCCACATTCGTTCCTCCCTTTACGTTAAACTGCAGATTAAGGACTTTCGATCTTTCACTGGTCCTGTCATATACCGGCACAAAGGGAAATCTGGAGGCAGTTTCATCGTCGGAAATGATCTCTTTGATCTTATTGTCGCTGGCATCCAAGAAAAACTTGTGGCACTTGCTGTTGTAGTCCAAAAAAACTATTTCGGAAGAGATCCCGGCAGAAGGGTCGAACCCGAAGCGCGGGACTCCGACGCAAGTACCGTCATTATCTCTTTGAGCCATCCTCAAAGCTCTTCCCATGTAGTCCAGCGCATAGTTTGAGTCATTTATAAGATACTGGGTGTAAGCTATCTGTATCTGGCTTTTCATGGCGGATAGGAATATCCCGCTCAAAACGACCATTAAAATACCAAAAATCCCTATTGCCGCCAGCATTTCTATCAGGGTAAAGCCTTTTTCTTTTGAATTGGGGGTTTTATCCATCATCATGAGGGCATATACCAATTATATATATTCTCTTTCACCGTGGTTGTGGTATCTCCCCAAAAAACATCTACCGTTATATCCAATTCGTGGTCGCTCGCGGGAACTATCGTGATCTTTCTTCTGTAAATGGTTTCCAGATCGGCAGGGTCGGAAGAATAGCCGTAAAGCCCGTTGGATTTGAGTTTGAGAATATCCCCGGAAAACGGATCGAGCTGGGTCGAAGTATAATCAGCCTGGCATCCAAGATTGCAAGATTCCAATCCAATGGTCCATCTGTTAGGACCCAAAGGATCCGAATTATCATTCACCCAATTGTAGTCTCTTAAATTTTTGACTATCTCTATTCCCTCTTGGGCCAGATAGGTGCCGACAAAATTCTCCCTGGCTATCTTCGTATTTTTTATGGCAAAACTCATCCCGTTATGGATGCCCAAAATGCCTACCGAAACGATCAAGATCGCAAACATCGTTTCCAGCAAAGTAAAACCTTGGCGGCCGGAAACGCCGCATCTCGCTGTTTCCTTTTTTGTTTTTACAGTGGGTGCCATATATCTATCTTACATTGACTATTCCCGACCCCTTTATTTCCAGCACCTTGTCTTGCGCAACTCCGTCAACAGATACGGTTATGGAAGAAGTTGCCCGCTCGAAGGTGGCGCTGTCGCTGCTGACGTAAACCGTCGGATCCGGAGGCAGGAAAAATATACTCATTTTGTTTTGGATCGATCCTGACGGGCCTAGTTTAAGACTGGAGAGGGAAATATCTTTCTCGAGAGACAAAAGATCGCCGACTTGCGTATCATTGGAGGGAGAATATTTTTTATCCGCATCGCAGTTCGCGTAGATCAAGTAATGAGAAGTTTCGGCTATATCGAAAAAGACGCCGTAGCCATTGACCGGCCCGCCGACATTACAAGCCACCTGCTTCCCGCCCATCGCCATTCCTCTGGCCTGGCCGATATCCTGGCTGATCTTTTGAGCCGTCCTGTCGAGGGTCAAGGTTTTCGGACTGTTTCTTGAACTTATAAATACCACCGCGCTCATTATGCCGATCATGGTTATAACGACCAAAAGCTCAATAAGGGTATATCCTTGTTCTGATCTTTTAAAAATTGGCTTAAAAATTTTTGGCATCTCCTAGTAAAGAAACCCCAAATAAAAATTAAAAATATCACTTCCCCAGACCAGGGCGATAAAAAGCCCTGCTATCAAAAACGGCCCGAAGGGTATTTCCGATCTCCAACCCTTCTTTTTCGATACGATCAATGTCGATCCTATTATAGCACCTATTAAAAAAGCCAAGAAGAGGGCGACAGCGATCTTCGGCCAGCCCAAGAACAGCCCCATAAAAAAAGCCAGTTTGACATCTCCAAAACCCATCGCCTTCCCTTTCGTTAAAAGAAAAATAGCCAGAAAAAAAGCGCACGCCCACAAGGCGGAAAACAAAAAACCGAGAGCTTGGCTTTGAGTATAAGAACCCGAGAAAAAATTATATAAGTGGAAAACCGCAACGACCCCGACGGCTATGGAAAGTATTTTGTCCGGGATAATGAACCATTTCAGATCAAAAATGAATATCATTATCAACAACGAAGAAATGATCAGCAGATAGGCCAACAATAATAAAGAGCTGGCTATTGATAGCTGACTGTTGAGAGCCGTTAACGACGCCAGAACGAACGCCAGCCCCGTTGATATTTCTACTATTGGATACTGCCAAGAGATCTTTCCCCCGCAATAACGGCACTTGCCTTTTAAAAAAAGGAAGCTGAAAACCGGCACAAGATCGTACCAAGCCAGAGTATGCTTGCAAGCCGGACAAAAAGAACGGCCGGAAACAAAACTGATCCCCTCGTTGAGCCGGTAAACCATGCAGTTCAAAAAACTGCCTATTACCAGCCCGAAAACAAAAATTATCGATAGCTCAAAAAACATTTTCAAGATCGGATTAGAAAATTATTGGTCATTCCTCGCACTCGCTTTCTACGCCGACATTAGTGACGCACCAGCGGGGATGAGTAAGCGCTCCGTTCCGGATCAAAGGAGCTTCGACATACCAAATTTCATCGAAGGCATTATATTCAACTTCAACTTTAGCCGGGTCGGTCAGCAAACTGCCGTAAACATCCCTTGTCTTTTGCAAAGCGGCAAGCACCTGCTGGGAGCTGGCAGCGTCCGCCACAGCTCCTCCGGCCATCAGATATCTTTCGATCGTCGACATTGTTTCGTTCATTGAAGATTTTATCTGCATGTTCTTGGCTTCTTCCGAACTGGACCTGTTGGCCATGAAAAAAAAGCCGGCCAGGATGCTGACGATGGCTACTATCCCCAGCATTTCCATCAGGGTGAAGCCCTTTTCCGATGATCTTATGCCTTTAAAAAAACTGGATTTGTCCATTGTTTTTAAATAAAAAATTTATTGCTTAACCTATGATAATTTTACCTTTGATAGCGGATGCTTGCAAACGCATTCCCTGGAATTAGTCGGATTTTTTAACTCTCGCAATTTAAATAATAACCGCCCGTCATCTCTTGGCCGTCAGTGCTCAATAAAAAACACTTTCCCAGTGCCCCGTTTTTGATCAACGGGGCTACAACCCAATAAAAACCGCTATCGGGCTGCACGGAAACATCTCCAGAATTTGTAAGCAAACTGCCGTAAACATCCCTTATTTTTCCGAGCGAATCCAGCACCTGTTGGGAGTTGGCGGGATCAGTTCCCCCGCCCATCTCGTATCTTTCAATCGACGCCGCTGTCTCGTTCATCAAAGCTTTTATCTGCATGTTCTTGGCTTCTTCCGAACTGGACCTGTTGGCCATGAAAAAAAAGCCGGCCAGGATGCTGACGATGGCTACTATTCCCAGCATTTCCATCAAGGTAAAACCCCTTTCCCGATTTTTTATTTTCTCAAAAAAACTGGTTTTGTCCATTGGTTTTAAATAAAAAATTTATTGCTTAACCTATGATAATTTTACCTTTGATAGCGGATGCTTGCAAACGCCTCCGCTCTCCTTTCTCAAAAAACTCCCCTCTTTTGGAGGGGAGTCAAAAATACTAAATTTTTTATTCTCAATAAGGGTGGCGCAAATGATTTTGCCAAATCTCCCCTCATGAAAACTATTCGCAAGTCGGGTTCGCGGCAACGCAGGTGCTTGTGCTCGAATAGAGGCCTGAATGACCGGCGGAATCTATACACCAGCTTTTATCGTTGTTGTTCGAATTCATTCTGGCCCAAACGCAGAATCCGGCCATTCCGGTAGAGGTGGCCCAGCCGTAATGATTTCCTGTCTGTTCGTTAAGTTTTGTCATGATCTGAGTAAATTCGGTGTTCGTGTCCAAACCAGTATAGCTGTTCGGAATGTTGTTATTGTAGACTATCGCGGCAGTGGATTTCATCTGGTCCATATAGGACTTGATCGTGGCGTCTTTGGCGGCGTTCGGAGCGGAAGCCATGTTAACAACGACCATTCCGGCCAAAATACCAATGATGGCGATAACGACCAATAACTCGATTAAAGTGAAACCTTTAGAAGTTTGCATAAATTTATGTGTACTTTATTGCTTATTGTTTATTATTGTAAATTGGATATCGACCTTTAAGTTATTAATGATATTATGGCCTATGGGGAAAAACTATGCAACATGGGACAATCCACTCTTCTCTCCCCCTTTCGAAACAATATAATTATACAATAACTTTTCAAAAAAATGCTTGTGGATAACTTTATTCAGTTGGATATCTCTTCTACGCTCTGAAAAATATTTTTGCCATATAGCTTATTTCCGTGTTCATCTGATAAAGAGGCAAGATAACGGCGGCGACCAAGAAAGCGACCATCAAAGCCAAACCGATGATAAGCACGGGCTCAAGGATGCTCGAAAGGCCGCTGACGAAAGCGTCTATCTCCTTCTGGTAAAAACGCACTATGTTCATCAGCGTGCTGGATATCCTCCCCGTCCTTTCACCCACAGATGCCATCTGCACGAACAAAGGCGGCACATATTCCGGGAACCGGTCCAATACCGAACTGAACGATTCCCCTTTGACGACCCTTTTGCGCGACTCAATGATTATATCCCTGTAAACTTTATTGCCGATGATGTCCGAAGTTATCTCCAGGGCTTGGGCGATCGGAATGCCAGAAGAGATCAAGACCGAAAAATTCTCCGCAAAACGGGCAAGATAAAGGCTCTTTAAGAATTTCCCGATAATGGGCGCCTTCAATGAAACCGTATCAAAAACCCTCTTCCCTTCTTCTGTTTTTAAATATTTGGATATCAAGAAAGCCCCAAGGAACATCGAACCGACCATCAAATACCAAAATTTTGTGAAGAAATCGGATATGCCTATCACGACCTTGGTTATCAGCGGAAGCTCTTTTCCTCCGGTCAACAAAACTTCCGTCAAATTCGGAATAACAAAAACCATCAAAACCATGAAAATAAGGATAAAGACTCCCAAAACAACCCCGGGATAGATCATTGCCGACTTCGTTTTACTTTGAAGCTCATAGTCCTTCTCCAAATGGGACGAGACCCTGTCCAAGACTTCCGCCAGATTCCCGGAAGCTTCTCCGGACCTGACCATATTGACGTAAAAATTGGAAAAATCCTTGGGATACGCCGCCAAAGATTTGGAGAGGGTCGAACCCTCCCTGATGGCGCCGGCGATCTTATATATCTTTTCTTGAAAGCTAGCATTCCTGGTCTGGTGGCCGAGAGAATCAAGAGCTTCGGCCAAGGGCACTTTCGAATCAAGCATCGTGGCCAATTCCCTCGAAAAAAGAACTATTTCTTTAAGGGAAGCCCCTTGGAAATAATTCAATTTCCGCAAAAATTCGCTTTGCCTGATCTCTATGATGGCGGTCGGAAAAAGCTCCTTCTGATGCAGGACTTCTATCGCCGATTTCCTGGTAGAGGCTTCGACCGTGCCGATCTCGACCGCGCCGGCCTTGGTCCGGGCTTGATATCTAAACTTCATATATTTTTGATTCTTTTACATTCCGATGCTGTAAATCGGGACTATGAGCGCCGCGAAAAGGACTCCCACCATCAGAGCCAAGAAAATGATCAGCACCGGTTCGATGATAACAGAGATCGTATCGACAAAATTATCTATTTCTTCTTTATAAAATTGGTATACCTGGTTAAGCGAATCTCCCAAATTTCCGGTCCTTTCCCCCACAACCACCATCTGCACGAACAAAGGAGATATCTCCGACGGAAACTTTTCAAGGACCGAGCTTATGCTCTCGCCTTTGATAACCTTGAGCCTGGTTTCCATTATGATATCTTCGTATCTTTTGTTGCCGATCAAGTTTGCCGAAGACTCCAGTGCTTGAGCGATGGGCGTTCCGGCGGAGATCAGGGTTGCGAGATTTTCAGCAAAGCGGGCCATATGAAGGTTCTTTTGAAAGGGGCCGAAGATCGGGATCTTAAGCAAAAAAGTATCGAAGTTTCTCTTTCCTTCTTTCGTTCTCGGATAGTAGTAAAAGAAAAAAACGATTGCTCCCGCCAGCAAAACGAAAAACCACCAATAATCAATGAAAAAATTGGAAATATTTATGATCATCCGGGTGAAAAAAGGTATCTCTTTCCCCGTATCCAGTAAAGCCCTTGTCACCTTTGGGATGATATAGATGAACATCACAACGAACACTATGACAAAAACGATCAAGACCATCACGGGGTAGATCAAGGCTCCTATGACCTTTGAACGGAAATAATGGTCCCTCTCCAAGTGGGCGGTTATCTTTTTCAAAACTTCCGGGACATTGCCGGTAACCTCCCCCGACTTAAGCATGCCGATGTAAAAAGGAGAAAATATCTTCTGATGGCGGGAAAAAGCTTTGGACAAAGAAAGCCCCTCGCGGATATCCGAAGCGATCTTATAGATCACCTCTTGGAAGCTCGGATTGTTCGTTTTTTGCCCCAAAGCGTAAAGCGCTTCGGCCGGAGGAACTTTAGAACTAAGCATTGCCGAAAGCTGGCGGGAAAAAGCCATAACGTCTTTCGTGGAAATGCCCCTGCTTATTTTCACTTCCTTCATCAAAAAAGCCCTGTCTTTAGCCTCTTCGATATAGGTTATAAAAACATTATATTTTTGGAGGATCTCAATGGCCGCCTCTTTGGAAGCGGCTTCTATTTCGCCCGTTTTGATCTCCCCCTCTTTGGTTCTGGCTTGGTATCTTAATTTCATTTTGTTAAATTGATTTTCTTAATTCTTCCGGATTTAAAGAATACGACAAAGCATTGTCCAAACTTATCATCTTCGCTCTCACCAGGTCCGCAAGGGACCGGTCAAGCGACCTCATCCCAAGCTCGAAAGAAGTTTCGATCACCAGCGGGATCTCATGGATCTTTCCTTCTCTGATCAAGTTCGATACGGCCGGAACGTTAAACATTATCTCGCAAGCGGGAATGACCCCTCTTTTCAAGGAAGGGATAAGCCTCTGGGAAACAATGCCCAAAAGCGACCCGGAAAGCTGAGCCCTTATCTGGCCCTGCTGGCTTCCGGGAAAACTGTCGACCATGCGATGGATGGTTTGCGCGGCGGAATTGGTGTGCAAAGTGGCAAAGACCAAATGGCCGGTCTCGGCCGCGGTTATGGCGGTAGAAATCGTCTCCGGATCCCTCATTTCTCCAAGCATGACCACATCCGGATCCTCACGAAAGGTCGATCTCAGCGCTCTTGGGAAGGAAAGAGTATCCTGATAAAGCTCCCTCTGCTCGATCATGGCCTTATCTCCATGGAAGATATATTCTATCGGGTCTTCGATCGTTATTATGCGGCAAGCCCGGCTATGGTTTATTTCGTCGATCATGCTGGCCAAAGTGGTTGATTTCCCGTGAGAACAAGGGCCGGCCACTATGACGAATCCCTGGCTTTGCTGGCAAAAATCATGAAGCTGCGGAGGCAAACCGAGCTCTTCCAGGTTCATTATCTTCTCCGGAACAAGCCTCAAGGCGATGCTTACCGTTCCCTTTTGATAAAAAGCATTGATCCTGAAGCGCGATTTCTCCTCAAAACTGTAAGAAAAATCCAATTCTTTTTCTATTAAGAAACGGTTTCTCTGGTCTTCATTCATTAAGAAGAAAGCTATCTGCTGGGTGTCTTGAGGGGTCAGCCTTTGAACCTTGACCAAGGGGATAAGTTTTCTTTCTATCCTCAGGACCGGCGGGTGGTCTGCGCAGATATGCAGGTCGGAGGCTTCCTCTTCCACGGCCAGGGTCAAAAGTTGTTTGACATAAGAATTATAATCCATAAACCTCGATTTTATTTATTATATAATATTTGTTTGTTTTTCCCGCCCCGTCCCTATTCTTCAGCCACCCACAGAACCTCGTCGAACGATATCGAGCCTTCAAGCGCCTTCAAGATCGCATCTTGGCGCAAAGTCACCATTCCTTGTTTTTTCACCTCCCTGTTAAGATTGTTGTCAGAAATATCCGTCATTATCGCTTCTCCAAGCGAATCGGTCATTCTCAAAACCTCATAAATCCCTACCCTTCCTTTCACCCCCTTCTCGTTGCATTTCTTGCATCCGACGGCCTCGTAAATATAAATATTGCCCGCAGAAGCTTCCACGGTCTTCCTGACATCCTCCGGCATCCCCGCGATGTCTTTAAGGATTATATCCTCTATCGGCTTCGGCGCTTTTACTTTTTTCTTGCAATAAGGACAAAGCCTTCTTGCCAAACGCTGGGCAATGGCAACATTCAAGGTTGAAGGGATCAAAAAAGGCTTCACCTGCATATCCACAAAGCGCGGCATCACGCCGATGGCATTGTTGGTATGGATGGTCGAAAGCACCACGTGCCCGGTCAAAGCGGAATGGATGACAAGGGAGGCGGATTCTTCATCGCGGATCTCTCCCACCATTATGACATCCGGATCCTGCCTGACGATCGAGCGCAGCCCGGAAGGAAAATCATAGCCGATCTCCGGCCTTATCTGGGATTGGCTTATACCTTCCATAAAATACTCGACCGGATCCTCGAGAGTAACGACATTGGTGTCGTCTTTATTTAAAGCGCGCAGAAGAGTATAAAGAGTCGTTGATTTTCCGCTGCCGGTCGGACCGGTGGAAAGAATGAGCCCGAAAGGTTTTTGAAGCGCTTCCTGGACTATTTTCATATTCCTGTCGCTCAATCCGAGATCTTTAAAATCTTTTAATCCTTCTGTCGGGTCCAAAACCCTAAGCACCACCTTTTCCCCTAATTTCGTTGGAAAAGTAGAGACTCTGAAATCGATCTCTTTCTCGCCTATGCGGGCCGAAAAACGCCCGTCCTGCGGTATCCTCGTTTCATCTATCCTTAAATTCGATAATATTTTTATCCTCGCCACCACCGAAGGATGGACGGCTAAGGGCAAAAAAAGGGAAGAGTAAAGCGTCCCATCCATTCTGAACCTGACCCTCAAATTTTTTGAAACCGGTTCAATATGAATATCCGAAGCCTGTCCCTCTACCGCATGCCTTAAAATGACCGAGACCATTTTGATGATCGGCGCTTCCTCGACAAGCCTTTCCGACGGCCTCCCGACCCCGACTTCCACCATCGCCTCCACATCCTCCCCCTCTTCGGTTTCCAGCGCTTCCAAAGCGGCCCCGACCTCCTCTCTCAAATTACGATACTGCTTGCTCAAAATATCGAAAGCGCCCGGCGTTATCAAAAATATTTTGTAAGAAAACCTGTGCTGGCGGGCTAAAAAAAGCAAAACCTCTTTCGCCTTTATATCTTCCGGATCTACCATCCCCACTTCCAATATCTCTTCTTTCAGGCTTAAAGGCATCAGCCGATAAAAACGGGCAGAATCTTCGGGGATCAAGGCTAAAGTTTTATTGGGAACCTCCAGCCCCTCCGCGTCAGGAAGGAAAGGCACTCCCAATACCTCGCTTTTAGCGGAAAACAAAATTTCCGGCGTTACCAGTTTTTTCTCCAAGATCAAATCTTCCTCTCTTTTCCCGGAGGCTAACAATTCGTCTTCCAGTTCTTTCTCTTTCTTCGCGTCGATCTTCCCGATTTCCGCTAATTTTTGGATCAGTCCCATTTATTTGTTCTTTTATTCTTTCACGCTGTTATTCGATTGAGTGCTTGTTGCTTTTCCGGTTTTTTCTTCATTGCCCGCCTCTGTTGCTTGATATGGAACAAAAGGATTCAGCCTGCCTATTTTATCCCCATAAGCCTGAACGACGGTATTGGGGGTCTCGATCTTCACGAGTTTTTCTATCACGCCGGACCTTAAAAAATCAAAATCAACCTTTATCTCTTGAGATTCCAATTCAACAGCGGCGCTCTGTTCCGTTTTCCCCTTGAAAATATCGCTCTGGATCGCGAAAAACGCCAAAGCGCCAAGACAAGACACGACAAGCAGAACGATCAAAATTGTTCGCAGCGACGATTTTTTTTCTTCTAAACCAATGGCCATAAATTTTATCCGATCCGGGCAGGCACCCAAGCTCAACGCTTGGAAACCGGGACCGGATCTTTGAATTTATTTTAATAAGAAGGAACCGATAGGACGAGATTAAAAGGCATGTTGCCGGGGACAAGCGCCCCTTTTTTAGTCTGTTCCGCCGGCATTATCGACGAAAATCTGATCTCTTTGATGTCGATGACAAGCGCTTGGGTCTCCAATTTCGCCAAAAGCTCCTTAAAGTTATCATAAGAACTCAATATTGATAAACTAAAATCGTTGCCTTTCAGCCCTGCCGCTTCTTCTCCCCCCTCTTTCATGACGGAAGCAGCCTTGCTTCCGACCACCGAATTCAAAGTCGATATTCCCTGGCATTGCTGCTGGAAGAAAAGATAAGCCTTAGGGAGGAACATCGGATCATCTCTTGTAAGATTAATGCTGATCTTTTCTCTCAATTTTTCCCAATTCAGCCCGTCCGCCTTGTCGTTATTAAGATTTTCAAGCTCATCCCGAACGGCAAGAACTTTTTTATGATAGCTCTGCAAAGTATCCAGCTCCGCGGTCTTTTTCTCGAGCTCTTTCATTTTGAAAAATACTCCGTCGGCATTGTTGCAAGCCGGCAAGATCAAATAGAAAACGATGAACAAAACTCCTATTGTAAAAAGAGCTGTTAAAAGGATCAATGGTCTTTCGCTGTTTGTCATATGCTGCTTCTTTCAAATATCGACTCGGAGAGGTTGAGAAGCAAGTTGAACTTTACTTTTGTGCCTTCTCCCGATTTAACGATATTCGAAACCTCAAAACTATTTATTACGGATCTTTGAAGCTGAAGTATCTCTATCTGCTGGATCAAACTTTCGAACCCTTCCGTTTCTCCGGACAGCTGCGCCTCGGCCTTCTTGTCATCCAGCCTCAGGCTGAAAGAATCGAAGTAAACCTGCGGATGGACCATATTCTCGAACAGCGGGAAGAAAGTTGAAGCCTTTTTGCTGTCGTAATAAAAATTTTTAAAATCTTCCACTTCCGTTTTAGCCCTTTTTACATCATTTATCACCTCTTCAATCTTTTTCGCCTGCTCCCCGGATCCGTCTTTGTTTTGGCTTTCCTTGGTTATCTCATCAGTCTTCGCCGTTATGCCCTTCTTAAGCTCGGGAATAAAATAAACCTGCAAGAACAGATAAAGGAGCAGAGACAAAACCAGCGAGATGAAAGACAAATAAAAAAGCATTGTCTGCCACCAAGGCCTTTCTTCTTTTTTAGGCGCTACTTCAATGGACATATGCGTAGAAATTGGAAGCTTGCAGCCCAAACGAGATCGCAAGCTTTAATTTATTTAAATTTATTATTCTAAGCCTTTAAGAGCCTCCCCTACCGCAACCGCGAAAGTGGGGCCCATCTCTTTTATTCTTTTTTCAAGCGCCGGAGGATAAAAAATATCAGCGAAAGGATCCGCCAGCCTTACTGTGATCCCTTTGAACTCCCGGCTTATATTTTTTTGGAAATAAGCGGCCAGCCCGGGCAAAAGAGCCGTGCCTCCGGACAAAATTATCTCTTCGGGCATTCTCTGCTCCGCCATGGAAAAACTTTTGATCACTTTTTTTATCTCCGTGATTATGGAATCCAAGATCGGCCCCAATATTTTCTCGTTATCATTGCTTCCCCCGTAAGATATCCCCTCTTTCATTTTGATCTTTTCCGCTTCCGGCATTCCTATCCTTAAAGATTTCGACAAGGCGAACGTAAGATCTTTGGACGCTGTATCAAAACTGAAGCTGATCTTAAGCAGTCCCTTATCGGCAACGCTTAAGGTCGTGCTTTGCGACCCGATATCAACAAGGAAAACCGTTGTTTTATCTTTCTTCACCAGGGCGCGCTGAAGGCCGAAAACTTCGGCTTCCAAGGCAATTATCTCCAATTCAGCTTTCTTCGCCGTTTCTTTGTATTGGTTCACCGCGGCGCTCGGGACGGCGAGCAAAAGAACTTTACTCCTCTCTTTGTCCGTAGGATGCTTCGTTAAAAGCTGATAATCCAGCACCACTTCCGAGGTCGGCAAAGGAATGTGTTTTCTTGCCTCGAATTCTATAGCTTGAGGAACTTCTTTGGCCGTCATCGGAGGAAGGTCGAAAGTTGTAAAAAAAGTAGCGAAATCAGGCAGCGAGAATACCGCCTTTGTGGCTTTAAAATCAGCTTCCTGTATCATCGCTCTCAAGGCGCGGGAAACGTCGTTGGTAGACAGCAAAAGCGTGTTTTTGTTAAAGGTCCGGAATGATTCTTTATAAACAGCGTCCATTCCAAGTTCTCCGTAGTTTTCCAAAACTTTCCTTTTTCCTTTTTGGGAAATCTCGACCATTTTTATGGAAGCGGTCCCGACATCGATACCCAAAAAACTTTGTTGCTCTTTTTTAGTGAACGGCCAAGCCATAAAATGCTATATAATAGAAAAAACCCGTTTTATGCTTTTATACAACTCTAATAATAACAAATTGCAAAACAAAAAGAAACAAAAGTTTTCCCCAGCTATAGGCTTTTTTGCCGATCTTCTTTTCCCGAAAAATTGCATCTCGTGCGGAAAAGAAAAAACTTTCCTGTGCCAAGACTGTTTCTCCCTTATAGATCCCAGCCCCTATCAATATTGCCTTTGCGCGAAGCCCCAAAGGATCATAGGGAAGGGAAAATGCGGCCGCTGCCGCGATCGCCACTTGTCAGGCCTGTACTCGGCGGCGGACTTTGAGCAAAAAATATTGAAAAATTGCGTCCATAAATTCAAATACAGCCCCTACCTCAAAGATCTGGCCTATCCGCTTGCCTATTTGATAATTTTGCACTTCGAAGCGCTGAAAAAGAAGATGCCTCTCTCTTCCGTGCTGATGCCCGTCCCTCTCTTCCCCAAAAAAGAAAGGGAAAGAGGTTTTAATCAAAGCGAAGAAATGGCGAAGATACTAAGCCAAGCCTGGCAGGCGGAACTGGCGCCGGACAGCTTGATAAAAATAAAAAACACCGCTGCTCAAGCGGGTTTAGGAAAAGAAGAAAGAGAAAAAAATCTGCAAAATTCCTTTCGGTTAAAAAACGGGGCAACCGTTAAAGGAAAAATAATTTATCTGGTAGACGATGTTTACACGACTGGCGCGACCATGGAGGAGTGCGCCAAAACGCTAAAAGAGGCCGGCGCCGCCCAGGTTTGGGGAATAACCGCGGCGAGGGAGTTCGGAAAATGGTAAAACCCGCATTCGTCCCGCAAGCGTGCGGGGCTACGGCGAGGTAAAGCCCGCCTTCGCTCCTGCGGGAGCTACGGCGAGGTAAAAGCGGTGGGGACAGGACTCGAACCTGCACGCCCTTTCGGGCACCTGTTTTCAAGACAGGTTCCTTGCCATTCGGAACACCCCACCATTTAAAGACATAAATCACGCTGCTACGGCGGACTGCGTCACGCCATAGCCACGCTACGGCGTGGCGAAGGCGGAGGGTGCGGGAGTCGAACCCACGGACGGCTTTTGAAACCGTCAGAGGTTAGCAACCTCTTGCAATACCGTTATGCGAACCCTCCATTACAAATTGTTATTCGCTTCGCGAATTTACAATTTGTTATGGGGCGTTAATTCGCCAAAGCGAATTTTGCGCCCCTCTATATCTTTGGAAGCCAAACTTAACCAATCCAATATATCCTATTTCCTCTCTTTTCTCAATATCAGTCGCCGATCGCTCCGAATATCCTGATTATATCTTTTTCCCAGCTCGGATCTATGGCCAGAGCTTCCTTTACTTTTTCTTTAAAGAGATCTTGCTTCTTGGCCGAAAAAGCAATGTTCATGGCTATCAGATGGGACCTCTCAAGCCGCGGTTCAAGTTTTATCGATGCCTCTGCCAAAGCCATTGCTTCATCCGTTTTCTGCTGGCGGAATTTCGCTTCGGCCATAGACCAATAAACTTGCTGGTTGTTCGGTCCGAGTTTCATCGCTTTTTCCAAAATATCTACCGCGTCCTGCGCCTTGGAACCGTCTATGTTCGCCCAATAGTTGTAAAGCTGGCCAAGTTTCAAATAAGCGCGAAAATCCAAAGGAGACGCATTGATGTTTTTCTTAGACTCTTCCGCAAGATAACTGAATTCCTTCGCCAAGTCGCTATTGGATACCGTCACCGATTTTGAGTCCGAAAGAAACTCGATAAAAGATTCGCTGAAGAATTCCGCTATTTGATACTTGCCGATCTGAGAGGTCTCCAAGGCTTTTTTATAAGCCTCTATGCGCTGGTCGGTTTTGAGGCTTGGATTGGCGGCCTGGGTCGTTAAAGTTCCGTTCTGCGCCGGAAGCGCAATAAATTTTAAAAAACAAAAAAAGAAAATAGCCAAAATGATCGGCGCGGCCAGCGCCGGCTTGATCGTCCCGCCCTGGAAAACGGTTTTTTCCTCTTCCTCCTTGGCTTCTTTGTCCATGCTAACAATAAAGCCCAATATTAGAAAAAGCATCATAAGGCTGGACGCCATATCGAAAACCGTCAAATTTTGAAGAAAATAAGCGATAAAAGCGGCTATCGGAACGGCGGCGGCGATGAAGTCTATCCTCTTCGCGAAATACGCCCGGCAAAGGACATAAAAAGCTGCTGCAAAAACGGCGAGATAAAGGACCGACCCGACTATCCCCAGCGCCACTAAATTATCCATTATTATATTATGCGCCCGATCGAACCAGATCTCCCCTCCGTATTCGGATATGAAAAGCCTCGGGTCGAAATGCAAAGAAAAAGCTATTTCAAAATTCTCCGGACCCCAGCCGAACCAAGGCTTTTCCAAAAAAGAATCCCAAGCGGATTGCCAGATCAAAAATCTTGCCTTCGTAGCCAGCTCGGCGAATTTTTGATAAACGACATTCCCGGGTTGAAGGGCAAAATAGAACAAAGAGATAACGCCCAAGATCGAAAGAGAAAGCAGGGCTTTCCCGGGGACCTTCCACTTTTTGCTTTCAAAAGCAAGATACAATAAAAATATCAAAAACAAACCGCCAAGAAAACAATATTTGGCCGCTCTGGCGCCGTTAGACAAAACGTCCTTTATTAATCCCTGTCCTGCTTCCCTTACAAAGTACGAAATTTTAGCGCTGGAAGTCGCTCCGCCAGACAGGGTTACCTCCGCGTAATACGAATGGTAGCCTAAGGCTTTAGCATCATCGCCCGCGGCGGCTATAACCCCGTCTGATATGGAAGTTGTGGTTCCGTTAACGGTAGAACTTACCGCATCTTTCGCAGACAGCTGAAGGCCGGACCGAAACCTGTCCTCAGCCTGGGAAACGGTATAAGATCTGCTGATCGGATCCCCCACCAAAGAAACGGACTTGCCGTAAGAAGAGGAAGCTTTCCCATCTTCTATAAAATTCACCCAAGACGGGGTGCCTTCGAACAAAAGCACGAAAGAAAAAACCGCCAAAGAAAAACCGGCAAATATTTTCAACCATTTTTTCAGCCGGATCGAAACTCTGTCCCCGTCCCTGAATTTGAAAAAAAACAGATAAACCGCGAGAAAAGAATTGAACAGCAAATAGGTTCCCAAAAAAGACTCATTACCCAAAGTCCCTCCCATTTTGGAAGAAGAATTCAGGAAAAACATGGCGTTCAGACCGACTATTATCCCGACGAAATTGGAAAATCCAAAAACCCAAAGCCAATCGATCCTTTTGAAGGTCGACGATACGGCTAAAAAGAAACCGAAAAGATGCAGCCACATCAAAAGGCCCGTAACCCTTTCATGCTTCGACCAAAAACTCCGCGATGGATCAACGCCCAAAGCCGTGCTTACGGCCATAGAGGCTATAAGCAGGCCCAAAGTTATCAGAAGAGCGCTTTTCCTGGGCCTGTATCGGGGATCAAAGCTCGCCAATGCCAGCCAGGCAAAGAAAACTACCTCGGCAAAAGCCATAAAATATATGCTCTTGCCGCCGACGTAAGGAAAGAACGACTGCTCGGCCACAACTAATGGCATAAAAAGAGCCAAAAACACTCCTCCCAAAATAAAGGTTTTTAAAAAAGAAAATGACCGATTTTGAGGCTGAATCTTTTGGGCTTGCTGATATTCGGGCGATTGCCTGACTTTTTTCTCTCTTGATTTTTTTCCCATAGTGGCATGATAACAAAAAAGATCGGCCTTGAAAATGGCCGATCTGCGGCTTAAATTTTTCGGGAAAGCATCTCTTCATAGACGCCAACCGTGCTTTCGATCATCTTTTCCAGGGAAAACTTTTCCAAGGCTTTTTGATGTGCCTTTTTTCCCATTTCTTTGATAAGCCCGGGATCGCTTAATAATTTAATCAAGGCGTCTTTTACTCCCTCTACATCCCGCCTTTTGACCAGAAAACCGGAGCTTTCCTCTACCATCTCGGCCACTCCCCCGACCTCGCTGGCAATGGTCACCATGCCGCTGCTCATCGCTTCCAGGATCGACCTGGGAAGACCTTCCCAATCGCTGATCAAAGCAAAGATATGAGCCGGCGCCAAAACCTTAAAAACTTCACTCCTCGGCAAAGCGCCAAGCATTTTTACCTTATCGTCAAGTTGAAGCTGGCTTATCAACTCCCTTAGTTCTTGCTCGTAAGAACCGCCTCCTATGATGGACACCTCGACTTTAGACCTCAGGTCGTCCGGAAGAAGGCTGACCGCTTTCACTAAGGAAAAAGGATCTTTGGGCGCGACTAATCTTCCCGTAAAAACTATTTTCAATTTTCCGGAATAATCCTTTGCCGGCATCTCCTTGGAAACCTCAACGCCGTTATGGACGGTTATTAATTTCTTTTCCGGAGCGATATTATTCTTCAGCGCGAGCTGGCGGTCATGCTCGGAAACGCAAATTATCTTTGAGCAAAAATTGGCGCAAAGCCTTTCCAGAAAAGTCACCGGAAACTGCCTCCACGCCGGAACGCCTTCGGTAAAAGCCCAGCCATGAGCAGTAAACAAAGTTTTCATCCCGAACCGCGGAGCAAGCCTGCCCAAGATCCCCGCCTTCGTGCTATGGCAGCTCAAAAGGTCCGGCTTAAAATCGGCCAGCGCTTTTTCGATCAAAAAAAGAGCCCTTATTTCCTGGATCGGTTTTATACTGTTATCAAAAAAACGGTTCGGATAGAACTTAATGCCTATCCTTTTTGCCTCCCCTTCCAGCCATCCGCCCGGATAGGCCATGATCGCGACCTTGTGTCCTTTGCCGATAAGATAGGATCCCAGCTGGGATAAATGGGTCTGCGGACCGCCGGATTCGGATTTGGTTATCAAATAAAAGAATTTCATTGATTATTTTATCGGTTTACAAGTAAATATGAACATCCCCGACATGAATTCCTCCCTCAATCCTTTCGGAATGGATCCCCAAACAGGATCCAAATATTGAGGACGAAGGATTTCCTCTTTTGTTATTTCAAAATTCGCTTTTTTAAGTATAGACCTCAAATCTTTCGGCATCATCAAATTAATATGGGTTTTATTTGGACTATGTATCGGAATGTTTTTATTAAAAGCATGCAATAAAGAAGTTTTTATTATCTTGCCATACTTATCATAAAATCTATTATCTGTCCCGATTACCGCTTCTCCTTCCTTTTTTAAGACACGCCTTATTTCTTTAAGTATCGGAAACGGATCGGACAAATGTTCAATTACGAAAATATTCAATACACCGTCAAAAAATTCATCGGCGAATGGGATATTCTCTCCTTCGCAACAAATAGGATGCAATCCCGGGATACCTCTTTTTTGTAATTTTTGCAAAGCTAAAAAGCCAGGGTTTAAAACGTAAACATCCTTTCCCTCTTCGGCCAGCTCGGCGGAATTAACCCCGTCTCCGCCTCCTATATCGGCGACTTTTTGCCAGGATCTGCCGTATTTTGCGTAAAAATCCGTGGATGAAAGGAAATGACCTCCCTGAAGATACGGGTTATAAACAATATCTTCCTTCTGCCACTTTTCCCATTGCTCATCGTTCAAAAAAACTGGAATTCCTTCTTCCAGCCTGTACCCTTTTTTACAAGCCGGACAAGAAAAAGACCCTTTTAAAAAAACTAAACTGTTTTTGCAATCCGGGCAAGATAAATTTTGATAGTATTTTTCCATTAACAATTTAAAAAATCCTATCTTACTGTTTATTCCTTAACGGGTTAAATACAATTTTTCGTAAACCGCTTCGTATTGCCTTACCTTGTCTTCTATATTAAAATTTTTCTTCGCCAGATCATGCCCATCCCTTCCCATCATTTCTGATGTCTTCGGATCATTGATCAAGAACAGAAATGCTTCTGCGAGCTTGTCCGTATTTCCCGAAGGGACGACCACTCCGGTTTTGCCATCGACTACCGCTATCTCAACGCCGGGTACGGCGGTTATCACTATCGGTTTCGAGGCGGCCATGGCTTCCATGATGGCAATGCTCATCCATCCTCCGTTGAATCTCCCCTTAAAGTTATAAGGCAAAGAAAAAACATCCGCTATCTTTAATATTTCTTTCACATCCCGACGGCATCCTAGAAGAAAAATGTTCCCTTCCAGATCAAGATCAATGATCTGTTTTCTTAGCTCTTCCTCAAGGGGCCCCCATCCGGCGATAAGAAGCTTCGCATTGGGCAAGGCCGCTACGACCTTGGAAAAACTTTTTATCAGATCTGCATGGCCTTTCCAAGGTATCAAGCGCGCCGCGTTGAAAACAACCGGGTCGCCCTCTCCTATGCCGAGCTCCTTCCTTTTAGCGGCCGGATCGATCCTGTTCAGGATCCCTTCGATCTCCTTAAAATCTATCCCGTTATATATGGTCAGATGCTTCGGTCCGGATAGTAATAACCCTTTCGAGAAAGGATTCGTCGGGCTGCCGAAGAAGGATCTTTCTACCTCCTCGGCAACGCAGGTCACGATATCGGCTAAAAACAAAGTTGATCTGTCCAAAAAACCTGTCAACGGCTTGAAAGAGTCCAAAACGTTATGTTCCGTACTCGCTATCTTCGGCACTCCGGCCAGCCTGCCCGCTATCC
The DNA here is from genome assembly GCA_041657565.1 of Minisyncoccota bacterium. Classification (GTDB taxonomy): domain Bacteria; phylum Patescibacteriota; class Minisyncoccia; order Minisyncoccales; family JAQTVQ01; genus CAIMDX01. The sequence continues at coordinate 26,491 of JBBABQ010000005.1, forward strand.
TTCCCAATGTTCCGGCATAAGGAAGATGGGTATGTAAAATGTCAAAATTGCCTTTTTTTAAAAAACGGTACAATCTCCAAAGAGCCCTCGGATCGTATTTTCTCCCGATGTCCAGACTGACCACTTCCACTCCGGCTTCCTCGAAATCTTTTTTCAAAGTAACGTCCTTCTCCAAACAGCAAACGGAAAATTCGAATTTTTCCTTATCGATATTCTGCGCCAATTGCAACAAGACCCTTTCCGCTCCGGCAGGGCCCAAACTGTTAATCAACGAAATTATCTTTATTTTTTTAGCTAAAGCCATTTTTTATTTTTTAAAAAGTTCATCCGCTTTAACATATTCTATCCGGCTGCCGTATTTTTCCCGGACGTAAGCCAAAAACTTACCAAGTTTGTCGTGCAGTCCCGGGTCTTCCTTAAAAGCGTAATAATGGGTCGCCAAACAAAAATCCTCTCCCCTGCCAGCCGCGAAATCGATCCCTTCTTTCATTTCTTCCAAGCTTACATTGGGACTCAAAACATAACAAGGAAATTCCTGATGGTCTTTGAAGATCAAAGGACGGCCGATCCTTTTCTTTTTCCCGTGAGCCAAAGTAAAAAGAAAAAGCGATAAAAAATTCTTCAGACTGTCCAGGCCGATATTCCTTTCCCAAGGGTAATAGCCGAAAGAGATCAAAGAATCCAGCCCGTTGCCGGCCACTGCCGAAGCCCCTTTTTCCGAAAGACTGTTATTCGGGGCCACAAAAGTTTTTATTTTTATTCCGAAAAGATCTTCGAGATATTTTTTCCCTTCCCCCACTTTCCGGAAAAGATCCTTTCCCGTCTCAAATTCATAGCCGTCCCGATAAACGTCGTGGGCATAACCGTGGAGCATCAGGCTCATTTTTCCTTCGGACAATTTATTCTTGATAAAAGAAACCAATTCGCTGTTCCCGCCCAGAGGAAGATTGTTTGTGAAAACTTCCTGATTCGCGAATATTTTCTTGGGCACCTCCCCATCTTCTATTTGTTTTATGAATTTCAAAGCCAATGGCTTAGAACAATAATACTTAGCATATTCCACTACGGAAAAATACCGCCACCCCACAAAAGGAACGGCGGCAAAAGAAACAGGGATCTTGTCCCAGATCTTGCCATAAATATTCTCCAGGTCATCAGGCCGGGTGGAATAGTTCAAATCGTCGTCGCGAATAGCAAATTTCATATGGCCAATTTATTTTCCTTCAAGAGTATTTTTTTATAGATATCAAAAACTTGGCTTCCAAAATCAGGCTTGGTTAAAAAAGATTGCCTAGCGGCCTCTCCCATTCGCGCCGCCTCTTTTGGATTATCGGCCAGAAATTTTATTTTCTCGGCCAAGGCTTTTGGGTCCCTTGTTGGTACGACGAAACCATTCTTGCCGTCTTCGACGACCCCTTTTGCGTTCTCGGTGGTAACGACCGGAGCGCCGCAACCCATTGCCTCCAAGGTCACTTTTCCAAAACCTTCCGCCAAAGAAGGAAAAACCAAGACCGAAGAATTATTGATATACTCCTCCGGATTAGAAACATGGCCCAAGAATTTGATGGAAGGGTCTTTTTTTATCCTATCTTCGTATCTTTTTTCAAGTTCAGGATCGAGATCGGCCTTTTTATACTGGCCCAATATAACAAGCTCTGAATTTTTAAGGCGAAGCGTTTCCCAAGCTTCCAACAAATAATGCAGACCTTTGAGGATGCTGATATCCGAAACGAAAATAACTCGGAACTTATCTTTCTTCGCGTCAGGCGATGGAGAAAATTTATCTTTATCGATATCAAGGCTGGCCGTAAAGATCTTCTCTGCCGGAAATCCATAACGGACATAACTGTCTTTAACAAAATCTGACAAAGCCAATATATAGTCCGCTTTGTCGGTAACATCGCTGGAAAGCCTTTTTTCTTCTATGTTCCTTGGCCTCAGACCAAGCCTTTTACTTTCCTCCCTGTCCAGTTCGGCGACATAGCGCGGACTGGCTTCCGCTCCGACCCCGATAGTTATCGACCCCTCTTCCTTCGCTTTTTCCAAAGTTCTCGGAAAACGGGCCGGATAGAAAAGAACTGCATCCGCTTTTTTTATCAAGCCCCGAGCGCGGCGGTCGAAGAGGTCTTCTTCAATCTTGCGGGCTGGGAAAGAACGAAAAAGATATTCTTCTGTCCCCCGCAAAAAATAATGGACGGGCAGGGAAACTGCTGGTTGCGTCCCTGGAAAATAAAAATCTTTATTTATTCTGCAAATCACCTGACACAATTCTTTTTCCATCAAAAATTTCTCGATGACGGACAAAGCCTCGCCGGTTTTTTTATTCGTTCTTCTTCCCAAGTCGGCAAAAGTTACAAGTGACAGAGACATTTTGACCTAAAAAATACTTCTTATCTTAAAAACAGATATAGCCACGGATTTTCCAAAAAAAGAAAGGGCATAGATCGCCGAGCTGCTTATCGAGAAAGGAAATATTTTGAAAACGGCCTGCAGTACGCCTCTTGCCTTTCCGGATTCTCCGGACATCATATAGCGGATTGCCAAAGCTTGGGAATAATGGACAAAATTTTCAGGGCAATATTCGATCAAGGCGGATTTATGCTCTTTTATCAATATCTCGTAACCGGCGGTCATTTTCCCGGCGTTCCTGATCAATGATCCGACAGAGCTCAAACCGTCGCTTTTATTGTACACCCTTGTAGGAACATCCATAAACCTCGCTTCCCATTTTTTATGGATTCTCCACCACAGGACCGCTTCGCAACCGATGATGTCTTCTGAAAAACGCTCTTCGCCTATCGCTTCCCTTTTCCAACAGGAATGGAATTCTCCTCTTAATTTTTTCCCGCAAATTATATCTTTGTAATCCAAAACCATATCCGGGCCCTGGACCGCTCCGACCTTCTTCCTCGTTTTCCCGTCAAGACATCTTGTAAAAAAGCATCCCACATTTTCATCCTTATTTTTTTCCCAAATATTAAAAAAAATTTCGAGGGCATCCGGTAGAAGTTCGTCGTCGCTGTCGAGGAAAACCAGATATTCCCCTTTTGCCAAATCCAGCGCCCTATTCCTGGCCGCATTCACTCCTCTATTTTTCGGCAAAAAATCGAAAACGATCCTATGATCGTTAAAAGACTCCACTGCTTCTCTTGTATTATCCGTCGAGCCATCATCTACCACCACCCATTCAAAATCCTCGAAAGTCTGGCTTGCCACGCTGGCAAAAGCTCTTTTAATTTCTTTTCCCCTGTTGTAGGCCGGAGTGACTATGGAAAAAACAGGATTATTTTTTATTCCGAAGCCCATAAAATTTTTGAAATTAATTTCCTATCCCGCTTCCTTATTTGGATGCGTAGAGCATAGGAAAAATGCCTGAAGATATCGACACTGCAAATCCCTGGCTCTCCAAAAATTCTTTCAGCTTGGCTGAATTTCGGTTTCCATCGATATCGTGATATTCCATGCTTATCTTCCCGATCTTCTCGAAAATTTCCTTGGGACAGCCGAATAATATCTCATACTCCGCTCCCTCGCAATCGATCTTCAAAAAATCTATTTTGAAAATATCGTTCTCTTTCATAAAATCTTCCAAAGAAACCGTTTTCACCTTAACCATGTCCTCTCCTCTTTCTACCCCCTTATCATCGGAAAAAAAGGAATGGCCGCCGGCGTTGCCGGAAGCGAGGTAGATATCCCTCTCCCCTTTTTTATCCGCGACGGCTAAATTAAGCGGAAGAATATTTCCGATATGATTCAACTCCTTATTTTTTTCCAGCATCCTAAAATTTTCAGGGACCGGCTCAAAAGAGTATATCCTTCCTTTTTTGGCGTATTGGGCGGCAAAAATGGAAAAAACCCCGATCTGCGCCCCTATATCAACGACAAGATCGTTTTCTTTGATCTCGAAGCCTTTCGGCGTGTATATTTTATATCCCCAGATCTCGCTGATTATCCCCCTGTCACCCTTTCCGATCCTGGTATCATATTTGGCCCCGCTTTTCATTTCGTAGATCAAATGGTCCCCTTTGACCAAGCCCAGATAATCCAAAAAAAACAAAGGCCAGTTCTTGAAGGTTTTTACCGCGTTAAAAAATGTTTGTATCTTGGACATAATTATCTCCAGGCCAGATCGGCATATCTGAGATCAGATTCAAGCATTTATTTTTTATTCGCTTCGTTTTCCAAAAACCATTTGTAGGTCTTGGCCATACCCTCTTCAAAAGTGTGTTTTGCTTTCCAGCCGAAAAGAGCTAGGGCTTTTTGAGCTTCGATCTGCTCTCTGAATATCTGTCCCTGTCTTTCAGGCAAAAATACGATCTCCGATTTGCTTCCGGTCATCTTTTTGATCATTTCGATCGTCTCCAAGACCGATATTTCCTCTTCCGTGGTCAAATTGACTATTTCGTCCGTAATGCCGCTGTTGAACCATTCGATCATGCCGTCCACCAGATCCTCCGTAAACGTCAGGGTTCTCGTCTGCTTCCCCGTGCCATGGACCGTGATCGGCAAGCCTTTTATCGCCTGATCAAGAAAAACATACGTTGCCAAAGCCGATCTCATCCCTGGGCCGTATATCGTCGCAAAACGCATAATATTATACTTCAATCCGCAAGTTTTAGCATATCCTAAAATGACATACTCTCCCGCCAGTTTCGAACAAGCGTATATCTCCGTTGGATTGGGAAGGCTTTTCTCGACGGACGGGTGGACCTCCGGATTCCCATAAACACAACAAGTGGAAGCATAGTTAAGGATAGCTTTATGCTTCAGGCAAGCCTCGGCCACGTTGATCGTACCGACAACATTGATATTCATGTTCTTCGACGGGTTCTTTTTTGATTCGTAAAGATCCGCGATCGCGGCCAGATGGAAGACGACATCTTTTCCTTTTATCGCCTCGTCCACTTGCTGGGAGTTAAGAAGGTCCTGGCCGTTAATCAGATCAAAAACCTCCACTGAGTGCCCCTGATCTTCGAGTTTTTTTACCAAATGCTGGCCAATGAACCCGGAACCGCCGGTTATAAGGATCTTCTTTTTTTCGGTATTGTTAGCCATATTTTTGATATATCAATTTGTTATTAAACTATTATATAATAGCCCAAATCGGAGGAGGAGGACAACCTTACCCTATCCCCGCCTGCCGCTTAAATAATTTCGCCACCGCAAGGCAAACCGAAAATAAAACAACATAAGCAACAAACCCTATCAAAATGGAAAACAGAATATTAAGCTCGTAAACTCTTGGGTTGGATACCAGCAAAAACATTGCGACACTTGAGAAAAGGGCGGCCAAAAAACAGATCAAAAGATCCATTTTGAATATTTTTAATCCGCCGGCCTTGGCGACGAGGACGATCAGAAGGAGAAGCACCGCAAAAAAAGTTGCCACCGTGGCGCCCGCGGCACCGTAAAGAGAATATTTCGGAATGAAAATGACGTTGAGGGAAACGTTCAATATCGCTCCGAACAATGTCACCCAAAAAATGCTCTTTTGCCGGTTGAAAATTATCAAAACTTGACTGAACGGCGCAGAGATCATATTGACAAATGCCATGACAAGCAATATTTGAAAAGCCAAGACCGATTGGGAATATCCTTGCCCGTAAGCGAAAGATATTATCCGGGGAGCCAGAGCTATCCCCCCGAAAAGGACAGGCATGGCAAAAAAAATAACGGAATTAAAATAAAAATCCCACACCTTTCGGAATTTCTCTTTCGACTCCTTGAAAAATCCGCTCAAAGCCGGAAAGAACGCAACGCTGGCCAGATTGATCGGAATAAGGCTGACCCCCACGACCCTTTGAGCGGCATTGTACCAGCCTGTTTCCGTGATCTGGCCGAGATACCCCATCATTATCGAATCGGTTGCCATATAGATCGTGACGAAAAGGCTGTTCAAAGCTAATGGCCAGGACAATTTAAAGTATTCTTTCCATACGGAGACATTGGGAGAAAAAATGATACCATAACGACCGCGAAACAAATAGCAAAAAAGAAAAAAAGCGGTCAACGCCGCTCCGAACAGATATCCAAGGCTCAAACCGAAAACGGACGGAAAATTAAAGATCACGTAAAACCCGGCCAAGGTCACGGCCGAAGCTTCAAAAATCTTTACCATAGCCAAATACTGCATCCTCTGCGTTGCCTGAAAGAATGAAAGGGCAAGAGACATAAAACTTTCGCTCATGGTCACTAACCCCAACACCCAGATCAAAACCCTGATCTGGGGGTCGGACGTTATCAAAAAAGAACTGGCAAATATCAAAAGGGACGCCGAGAAGATCAAAAAGGACTGCAAGGAGACCAAATGCGGCAGATCTTTCTGCTTTTTTGGATCAGCCGCGAACTCCCTCGTGGCTATCTGCGACAGCCCCATATCGGAGAAAATAAAAAAAATCCCGGCAAAAGCCATGGCAAAGGTAAATTTCCCGTATTCGGTGGCTCCCAATATCCTCGCGACGTATATTATCAAAACCAGCTTCAACAGCCTGCTGACGAACTCGGAAAAACCCAGCCAAAAAAAATTATTAAAAATTTTTTGCTTGGTCCCGCCCCCGCTAAAAAAAACTTTGAGATCTTTTACTCTCCCGGAGAATGGGATATCCATACCGATCAAGATTCGAAATATTTTATGGTCTGATCAAGCCCTTCGCCGAACCTGCAGTTCGGCTCCCAGCCTAATTCTTTTTTGATAAGGGAAAAACTGGCTCTGGAGCTGAGTATCTCCCCTTCCCTGGCCGGAGCGAAAACAGGTTTCACTTCTTTTCCCATCTTCTCTGAAAAATTTTTGATAAGACCGATGATCGAAACCTCGCTGTTCGTACTGACGTTATAAACCGATCCCTTGGGGGCTTCCATCGCTCTTAAAGCCGCCTTTACGGCGTCGCCGACATATAAAAAATCTCTTGTTTGCTCTCCTGTCCCGAAGATCACGGGCGATTCGTTGTTCAATATCCTGCTGGCGAAGATCGACACTACCCCTCCTTCTCCCTCGGACGACTGGCGCGGCCCGTAAACATTGGAATATCTGATAATGCTGTAGTCCAAGCCTTTCAGCCCGTAGAATCCAAGATTCTTCTCCGCCACGAACTTTCCAAGCGCGTAAGGAGATATCGGGTCTTTGGGAGAATCTTCTCTCAGCGGCAGGTCTTTGGCATTTCCGTAAACGCCCATCGACGAAGGAAAAACGATCTTTTTGACCTTATAATTAATACAATTTTTAAATATGTTCAAACTGCCCACGACATTTATGTTCGTATCCATTATCGGATCGGCCATCGATCTGACAACGCTGGTCTGGGCGGCGTAATGGAACACCGCTTCGGGCCTCTCGGCCTCAAAAATTTCGGATACGCCTTGGATGTCG
>JBBABQ010000006.1:0-28313 GCA_041657565.1 Minisyncoccota bacterium
GGGATTATGATACGACAGTGTACTACCTATGTACGGTGAACTACTAACGAAATCCCAAATTCCAATGACCAATTAAATCCCAATGATCAAAAATCCAAATTTCAAAGTTCAAATGTCAAATCAAATCCAAAGTCCAAAACCTGAAAAGAAATACGATTTAAGCGAGAGAACAGCCAAGCTGGGCGAGAAAATTATTGAATTTGCTGGCAGCTTGCCCGAAACTGCGTTAAATCGTCCGCTTATAAGCCAAATAGTCCGTTCGGGCACTAGCGTCGGAGCGAACTATATGGAGGCTGATGGTGCGGAATCAAAAAAAGATTTTCAGCATAAAATAGCGCTTTGTAAAAAAGAGGCAAAAGAGACAACCCATTGGTTAAGAATGATTGCGAAAGCTAATCCCATCCAGGCAGGTAAGTGTCGAGAAATTTGGCAGGAAGCCCATGAACTGTGTTTGATCTTTTCTTCAATTTTAAATTCAAAGAAGAAATAGTTTTTGGATTTTGAGCTTTGGATTTGATTTGACATTTGGATTTTGATATTTGAAATTAGATTCAGGGGAGCAATAATTATAAATTTAATAGAAATTATAAATTGAAAATTGAAAATTCGACAATAATGCCTTTGTTCAAAAAATTATTTATAACATTTCTTTTGTCCGTTTCTTTCCTGCCTTGCTTGGTTCTGGCCGAAGGGAGCCCTGTCGGCTTGTCGGTCAATCCTCAAAAATTCGAGATGGAAGTTTTCCCGGGGGATAAATTTGACTATTCGATAGACCTGAGGAATTTGAGCGATGTCGCTTTGCCGGTCAAAGTAAGGATGGCCGATTTTAGCGCGCTCGACGATACGGGGGAGATGGTCTTCAGCGAGGCCGAAAGCGATTCGAGTAAATGGTTCAAGATCGGAAAGCCGGATCTGATCTTGGGCGCTGGAGAGGGCAAGAAAGTGGATTTCAAAATAAATATCCCGGAGAGCGCGGAAAAGGGCGGGTATTATAATGTGATGATCTTCGAGCCTCAAATGCCTTCCACATATTTTAAGGAAGGCCAGCCGCGGGCGGTCCCCGTCATTGGCGTGATATTTTTGATCTCGGTCAGGACCTTGTCCATAGACGGCCAGGAAGACGGATCAACCTTGAAGATCGTCGATTTTTCGATCCCGAAAGAAGAAAGGACCGCTTCCTTGGAAAAGCTGGCCGCAATATTCTCTCAAAGCACGGCATCGATCAGCGAAGCCGCTTCTTCCCCGGATATCTCATTCGCCGAAAAGACCCCTTCTTCTTTTCTGGTCAGGATAAAAAATACCGATATCTACCACGTAAAGTCTTCGGGCAAGGTTGCTATCTATGATATTTTCGGCCGGGAGATAGGGGAATCGTCCATAGAAGAGAAGACGATCCTTCCGGGAAGGACAAGGCTGTTCAAAGCGGATTTTTCATTGGACACTCCAGATTTTTTAAAGTGGATGCCCGCTTCGATCTCCGGTTTTTTGGTCAATAATTTTTTTATCGGCAAATACCAAGCTAAGGTCGAGGTGGCCGGAGACAGTCCGGTTTCGGGGAGCGCCCAGGCATCAGCCCAAAGGAGTTTTTCTTTCTTCGTTTTTGCCTGGTCTTTCTGGCTGCCGGTCCTGGCCTTCTTGATAGTGTTTTTATTCCTGCGAAAGAGAATAGCAAGGGCCTTTGCCGTATTGATAGGACGTAGTTCTTGAAACTCGTAACCTGAAACCTGAAGCATTTGGTCGGTAATGTTGTCCGAAGATGTTTGCTATCTGTTCGGTCTCTGAGCTCTAACAGGATAGAGGACCGAAAGTTTCAAGTTTTAGGTTTCAGGTTTCGGGAGGGCGGAGTTATCCACAGCCTTGCAGAAATTTTCGTGGTATACTTTTCTTAGAATAATAAAAAAGGGTCGAATCTTTTTAATAAAATTTTTGCATAAATATTGAACGCTTGCCTTATTCTCTTTTAAAAGGAACATTGCAAGGAAAAAAATGGAAAAAATAATTCATAAAAATACTATATTTGCCGGGTTGAGCTTGTTCTCAGTCCTTTTTGCGATATTGGTTTTAGTGGGAATCGTTTCTTTGCCCAATTTCGCCGAAGCGGAGGACGTTACCGTTTCCGCCACTATCGATGAATGGATAAGCTTTTCCGTAGACGATACTACTCTGGATCTTGGCACTTTGGTCAATTCTTCCGGAGCTCTTACTCTTGGCGCGGCCAGTACCAGCTTGACTTTAGGCAGCAACAGCGCTGACGGATTTTCTGTTTCCGTTTCAGGAACTAACGCCGGTTTGAAGAATGGAACGGCTCACACCATAGCCACTCCGGCCGCCGGAGCGACCACCACTTGCGATATCTCCGGAGACGGCACAGATGCTTACGGATTGCAGGCTACTTCGACCACGATGACGGCTCAGGACATATATAATTATGGCAGCAATATTGTTGGATCCGTAGCTGTTTCATCTCAAAAAGTTTTATCCGTGGGCGCTTCTGCTGTTTCCAATTCGGCGATTTTGACCGTGAGAGCCAGCGCCAATAAGTATGACGCCAATGGATCTTACACCGATACCTTGGTCGTTACCGCCGCCGCAAATCCGTAAATTTATCTTTTATCAAAGGAACTATCATGTCTATAAAACAAATATTCTTAGCATCTGTTCCTTTGTTTTTTGTTTTAGCTCTATTTTTGGCTTTTTCTGGAATGATAGTTCTGCCGGTCTTTGCGGAAGATGTCATTGTAACCGCGGCAGTGGATGAGTGGCTTACTTTTTCCGTAAATCCTACTACTTTGGACCTCGGCACTTTGGTCAATTCTTCCGGGGGCCTGTCCATCGGTTCAGCTACCACCGGACTATCTTTGGCAAGCAACAGCGATGACGGATTTTCTATTTCCGTTTCGGGGACCAACGCCGGCCTGAAGAACGGAGCAGTTCATACCATACTTACTCCTGAGGCCGGAGCGACCACCACCTGCGATATTTCCGGGAATGGAACAGATGCTTACGGAGCCCAGGTCACTTCGACCGATATGACGGCTCAAAGCCCTTTTAACGTTACAGGAAACGTGGTAGGATCGGTGACAAGCACTGGCCAGCTTCTCTTAAGCAGCGGTTATACCACGGACACATTGACGGCTGTTATGACCGTTAAAGCCAGCGCCAGCAAGTACGATGCCAGCGGAGCTTATACCGACACTTTGGTTTTGACCGCTGCCGCCAATCCATAATATTAATTATTTTTTTCCTAAATCGTTTTTATCGATATGGCAATGAAAAATCCTCTATTGGCATTAATGCTTGTCGGAGGAATATTTTTCACTAATGAAGCTTTGGCCAGAGAAGGGACTTCTTTGGGGATTTCTCCCGCTGTTTTTGAAATTACGGCAAATCCGGGCGATACGGTCGAGAACGTCCTCAGGGTGAACAATCCGACGGAAAGCGTTATAGACGTGAAAATGACGGTTGAGGATATCAAGACAAGCGGAGATGAAGGAGAAGTTATCGTTGCTGCCCCTGGGAGTGAAACATATTCCATATCCAATTGGGTAAAATGCGATCCGGAAAATTTTCAGCTTAACCCCGGAGAAGAAAAAACGATCAATTTCACGATCAATGTTCCTCAAAATGTCGAGCCGGGAGGGCATTACGGTGGAATTGTTGCCGGCCCCTCTGCTGTGGCCAGCCCGAACAAAACAGGAACAGCTGTTGTTATAAGGCTTACGAGCGTTATATTGGTGACCATCCCGGGGGAAATGAAAGAGGAAATATCCGTAAAAGAGTTTTATTCCCAGTCGAGAGATAAAAAACAGGAGCAGGAGGCTTATATAAATACGAATTTTTTTCAATACGCTCCGATCGGTTTTGCCGCCAAGTTCGAAAATAAAGGAACCGTCCATTTGAAGCCTGGAGCGACCATAACCATAACCAATTGGTTCGGCCAGAAGGTTGCCCAGGTACCATTTCCGTCCCAGAACGTTTTGCCGGGAGCTACCAGGATAATCCATACGGAGTGGAATAAGGATGCGGGTTTTCTTTTCGGCATGTATACAGCCACTTTAACGGGGGGGTTTGGAACGTATAATACTCCTTTAACTTCTAAAAGCATCACTTTTTGGGTCCTTCCGGCGAGGGAGATACTGATAGGCTTGGCCGTGATAATATTTTTCGTCCTGACCAGGAAGAGATGGGGAGCGGCTTTTAAGATAATCTTCACGGGCAAACATTAAATAGATCCCGATTCTAGAAGCAAAATTAAAAAATTATAGCCAAAAACCATCCACTTATTCTATCGGATGGTTTTTTGATATAATCAATATGATGGCATCCGTATTCGATCAGCGGAAAATTTTGATTTTATTTTTTGGATCGTTTTTGGCGTTTTTTGTTTTTTTCCCGGATGTTGTTTTTGGCCAGGATTCTCAAGTGAACGTTTCGGTCCAGGCTAACATTCAAGCCTGGCAAGCCACTTCAACTCCGCCGAATCCTCCTGGCGGAGGAGGCGGTGGCGGAGGAGGGGTGGTGGTTCCTCCTTCGCCATCCGCAAAAGTCATTTTTATCGGCCGCGCTTATCCCGATGCGATCATCACTCTTTTAAGGAACGACGCCGTGGCCGCAACTTTTTTAGCGGACGGTTCGGGTTCGTTCAGAAGGGAAGTAACCGGTATTCCCGGAGGAAACCACAATTTTGGTTTTTGGGCTCAGGACAGCGAGGGCCGCAAGTCCGTCACTTTAAGTTTTTCCGTAAGCATTCTTCCGGACGCCACTACGACCGTTTCCGGGATATTCATCTCTCCGACCATAGATGTGAGCCCTGTCCAAGTAGAAAAAGGAAAGACTGTCGATCTTGCCGGGCAGGCTTTTCCGGAAAGCCAGCTCAAGATATTCATTTCTTCAAAAGAGATCATCAAAGATGCGACAACCAGCCAGCAAGGGAAATGGGGATATAAATTGAACACGTTGGTTTTGGAAGAGGGAGAGCATCATGCCAGGGCGAAGGCGCTGTTCGGCGAAGGAGAGCAAAGCTCTTTTTCCCAGACGCTTTCTTTTTTGGTTTTGCGCAAGGGAGCTATGATCTGCAAGGGCGCGGACCTTAATTTCGACAATAAGATCAACATCGTCGATTTTTCGATATTGCTTTATTTTTGGGGCCAAAAAACCCCGGGAAATGCCTGTGCCGACATTAATTTTGATGGTATAGTTAGCATAGTGGACTTCTCGATAATGATGTACTGGTGGACTTCGTAATTTTTAACGTTAGTTAAAAATTACGAATGAAACCCGTAACTTGCAACTTGAAACATGGAGGAGGAGACATATCATGAAAAGTTGAAAAAAGGGATGGATGAATATGCTCATTTTGTTTATGCCCTGACAAGGAATTTTCCAAAGGAAGAGATTTATGGCGTGACTTCTCAACTTAGGAGAGCATCGCTTTCCGTAGTTCTTAACTATATAGAAGGTTATGCTAGAGCAAGAAATAAAGTTCACAGGAACTTTCTTGAAATTTCTTATGGGTCGTTAAAGGAGTCCAAGTATCTTTTGCATTTTTCATTAAAAGAAAATTATTTATCAGAGGAAGACTATAAAAAGGCGATAGCTTCGGCCGATGGCATCGGCGCCATGTTATGGGGTATCATCAGAAAAATCAAATAGGTTTCAGGCTCCAAGTTTCAAGCTTCAACAGGATAATTTTCAATTTTTTGATATTAGCATATATTTTCGCGTTGGCTTTACCCGGCAGCGCTTGGGCTGCCGAGCTTTATTTTTCTTCCCAAGAAGCCCGCCCGATATATCAAGGAGAGGTTTTTACGGTAGATGTTCTGCTGGACACGCAGGAACAAGAGGTGAACGCTATCGAGGCGGAGCTTCTTTTTTCTCAAGATAAGATCGAGTTGATCGATATTTCTCGAGGAGGATCGATCTTCGAGCTTTGGCCGGAAGATCCGGTCTTTTCCAACGAGACAGGAGAGGTAAATTTTAGCGGCGGGATTCCAAAAGGTTTTAAGGGGACCGGTAAAATATTGACGCTGTCCTTCAGGTCGATCTTAAATTCTGCCGATATAACAACGGCGGAAATTATTTTTCGGAGCGGTTCGAGGGTCTTATTGAACGACGGTTACGGGAAAGAAGCTTCTTTGACCTTTCAACCGGTCGATCTGGTAATAACCGATCTTCCCGGCGATCTGCCTTTCATCTCTTCTAAGACCCATCCAAACCAGGCCAAATGGTACCAAAGCGCGAAGTTGAACGTTTTTTGGGAGCCTGCCAGCGGACTTGGCTATGGCTATCAGCTTAGCAAGGCGGAGGATAAGGTCATCTTTTCCGGGGAAAAGAGCTGGGAAGAGATCAAAGGGTTTGAAGGGATAGATATCGATCTGAGCGGCCAGGGGGACGGGGTTTTTTATTTTTCTTTGCGCCAAAAAAACAAAAACGGGGATTGGACGGAGAAGTCGGTTCATTTCAGGATAATGATAGATTCCACCTCGCCGGAAAATTTTGATCCTAAGATCGGCAAAGACCCGGGGATCTACGGAGGAAAAGATTTTTTAAGTTTCTCGGCCAAAGATGAAATGTCGGGAATAGACCGTTATGAAGCAGCCGAGCAAAGCGATCTCGGGATATTCAATTTTATCGGAGACCGTTTCGCGAAATTGTCCTGGAAAAACGCCGGCAGCCCTTACCTTTTGGAGCGCCAGGGGTCGGGGAACAGGATATTTGTTAAAGCTGTAGACAAGGCCGGCAACGAAAGGGTCGCGGCTGTTTCTACCGGAATTTCCGTTTATGCCTGGGCGATACCGGCCGCGGTGTTGGCTTTGATATTGGCAGTCCTGGCGATAGCCGTCATCAGAAGAAGAAAGGGGAAGGAATAAGGTATTTAAATCCAAAGATCAAATGTCAAACAAAATCCAAAATCCAAAGTTCGAAGAGTCGTTTCGCCTGCCTGCCGGACAGGCAGGGATTTTAGGTTTTGGATTTGATTTGAAATTTGGATTTTGAAATTTGGATTTTTGCCGACAGGTAAAAATTTATCGCTTATAGCATGCTCAAATTATCCGGTCTCAAAAAAATATTTTCTATTTTTTTAACAGCTTTTTTCGCCTTTTTATTTTTGGTTTTCCCCAACCCAGCCGCTGCTTCCGGCGCTTCTCTTTATCTTTCTCCAGACACAGGAACTGTTTTATTGGGGGGTACGTTTGACGTGTCTGTTTTTTTGAATACCGGCGCAAACGAGATCAATACGGTTCAAGCCAGCTTGAAGTTCGACCCGAAAAAAGTTCAGATAGTCAATCCGGCGGTTGGGAAATCTTTCATCAGCGTTTGGGTCGCCCAGCCGAGTTATTCCAATACTAACGGAACGATAACTTTCCAAGGAGGGGTTCCGTCGCCGGGCATTAATACCTCTTCGGGCTTGATCTCTACCATCACTTTTCGGGCTATTGCTCCGGGGAAAACATCGATCGATATTTTGGATTCGTCCAAAGTTCTTCTGAACGACGGCAAAGGAACGAATGTTCTGACTTCGAGAGCAAAGGGGGAGTATGAGATATCGATCCCGCCGCCAGAGGGGCCAAAGGTTTTTTCTCCGACCCATCCCGACCAAAATAAATGGTATCAAGACAATAATCCAAGCTTCGGCTGGGAAAAAGAGGAAGGAGTGGAAGGGTTTAGCTACAGCATCGACCGCAGCCCTTACGGCGCTCCAGATAATTCTTCAGAAGGAGAAGACACATCGGCTTCTTATAGCGAATTGGAAGATGGTATCTGGTATTTTCATATCAAAGCGAAAAAAGCCGCTTCTTGGGGGGGGATAAGCCATTATTTGGTTCAATTGGACAGGACCCCGCCAGCCTCTTTTTCTCCGGGAGTGGACCCCGTTGTGAGGCAGCCGAATATAACGACGGATCAGCCGCTGGTTACTTTTTTCACCACGGATGCTTCTTCCGGCTTGGGCTATTACCAAATAAAACTGGTCGGATTGTCCGAAGGGGAAGGAGAAACAGGATTTTTTGTCGAAGCGAACAGCCCGTACCGTTTTTCTCCGCTTGACCGCGGCGAGTACGAAGTGATCGTCAGGGCTTTCGATAATGCCGGGAATTGGAGGGACTCTTCTAAAAAAATAGCGGTTTCCGACCTGCAGTCTCCTTTTTATTCGACTCAAAACGGGATATTCATATTCAATCTTTTCATTTCCTGGCTTTGGCTGGCTATTTTGATTCTGGCTCTTGCAGTTCTTTTGTCCTTGTTCTCTTTCCTGCACAGAAGCTCCTACAAAAAGCTCGAGGAGAAAAGAAAAGACCTGAACGACCTGGTTGAGAAAGCCAAGGCCGAGAAGAGGGAATTGGAAGAGAAGATAAGAGAAGATAACGGTAAAAACAATAATATATGAATCCAAAAATAATTTTTATCCTGCTTGTTTTTCTTTCGCTGTGTTCGGTTTGGGCGGGGCCTGTTTCCGCCATTGCTGACGCTCCGGAAATAACCATCAGCCCTGATAATTATTTGGCCGGAGGAGAAACGCTCTATCTCCAGGGAACGGCTCGTCCGGGGTCTTTGATAACCATTCGTTTGAAGAGCGGCCAAGAGGACGAAAAAATTTGGACAGCCAAAAGCAACGCCAGCGGAGAATGGTCTTTGGTATCAAGCGATCCGATAAGAGATGGCAGCTATACTTTGACCGCCAGCATAGAGAAAGACGGGACGGAGATCCATTCGGCCGAGCGTCCGATCAATATTTCATCGAGAGGGATCATTTTCATCGGGTCTTTAGCGGTCAGCTATAAGCATCTCGTTTTTTTGTTATTCGCCTTTTTAGCCGTTTCCTTTGCGATCTTTTTAAATTACAGGACCAAGCTTAAGAAGGCGAGGCTAAAGATAGTGAAAGAGGCGGGAGAGGCTCGCAGCGTTTGCGGGATCGTTTTCGGCGGGTTGAACGAAAGAGTGGAGCGGAGAATGAAAATGATCGACGGCCAGCCGGAATTCAGCCCTGAAGAGCAAAGAGCTTTTGAGGATATCAAGGAAATAATGGAAGCTTCGCGGATATTAATAGAAAAAGAGATATCTGATGTCGAAAAATTGATAAAATGAAGATCAGCATCGGCAACAATTCAATAGGATCTCGAATTTTACCGATTTTTGGCAACATAAAGTTTTTGATCCTCTTCATATTGTTTTTTATCCTTTTCCCTTCGTCCAATGTTTTTGCCGACCAAGCTTCTCTCTATTTGTCTCCGGCCAGCGAAACCTATCAGGTCGGAAGCGAATTTTCCGTTTTTGTAAAATTGGGCAGCGGCGGGAACCCGGTAAACGCGGCCGAGGGAACGGTAAGCTTCGATCCGGCCCAGCTTTCCGTTTCCAGTATTTCCAAATCAGGGTCCGTTTTCAGCTTATGGACGAACGAACCGGCCTTCTCCAATTCCCAGGGGAGTATTTCTTTCGGCGGAGGCTCGCCGTCGGCTTTTAACGGGAGCGCCGGCACTATAATGAAAATAGTTTTTCGGGCCAAGACCGTCGGCCAGGCAAGGGTCAGTTTTGCTTCCGGGTCTGTTTTGGCCGCGGACGGACGAGGCACGAACGTGCTTGGGGATATGGCCGGGGGAATTTATGATCTTAAATCAGCGGCTATCGTCCAGCCGATCGAACCGGAACCGGAAGAGCCCGCTTTTCAGGAGGGGTCTCCCGATGCTCCGGTCATAATTTCAAAGACCCATCCCGATCCCGAAAAATGGTATAACGATCCGAATGCTGGTTTTTCCTGGCAGGTTCCGGACGATATCACGGCTTTGAGGCTTTCGGTCGGCAAAAATCCTTATGCTTCGCCGAATGTTTTTTATGCGTCTCCGATATCGGAGAAAGAGCTGGAGGGAATGGACGAGGGGGTCTGGTATTTCAGCGCCCAGTTTAAAAATAATATCGGCTGGGGAAAGATAGGGCATTTTAAATTCCAGATAGATCTTAAACCCCCGGAACCGTTCGAGGTTGAGGTAAAAGAAGGCGCGAGAACATCGAATTCGCAACCGACAGCTGTTTTTGAAGCGATAGACCGGTTATCAGGGATAGACCGCTACGAAATAAAAATAGACCAAGGGTCGTCCGCGGTAACCAAAGACAAGGAGTTCAAACTGCCCCCGCAGGTATCCGGCAAGCATACAATAGAGGTCGCGGCATTTGATAACGCGGGGAACTCGACCTTGGCAAGAGCCGAGGTGGAGATATTCTCTCTGGAAGCGCCGGTTATAACCGATTATCCCAAAGAGTTGTATCCTGGTACGCCTCTTTTAGTGAAAGGTTCCGCTTTGCCCGGGGCAACGGTAAACGTTTTTTTGCAGGGAAAGACCGGAGAGGCGATAGGCCGGTCGGAAGCGGATAAAGACGGATTTTGGTCGTATATCGACCTTTCCATCGAAGAAGAAGGCATTTATAAGATCTTTGCCCAGACAATTGACGGCAACGGCGGAAAAAGCCAGCCGTCGCCGAAGGTCACAGTTCTCGTGACAAAGCCGGTCTTTATAAGGATAGGAGATCTTTCGATAACTTGTTTCGCAATGATTCTTTTGGTCCTGATCTTGCTGGTCTTCGGTATTTTGATAATGGCCATTGCTTGGAGGAGAAGGAAAAAGAGGATAAGGCGCGAGGTTTCCGAGGCGGAAGAGGCCTTGATCAAGGCTTTCAGGGCGTTAAAAGAAGAGACCGAAGAACAAGTGGCCAGACTGGACGGGCAGAAAGGACTTAATCCGGTCGAGCAGGAGATAGCAGACAATTTGAAAGAAGCGTTAAAAATATCCGAAGGATATGTCAGAGAAGAGTTAAGGGATATCGACGACGAATTGAAATAATATATGGAGAGCGGGATCAAAAAAGAAAAATTTCAGCCAAAATCTGGCCAAACGGATTATACCAACGCCCGGTGGGCTCCGACGGTCAATTGCGTTCTTGAGAATAGAGGCAAGATACTGATCGTCCGGCGCAGTCTTGAGATGGATTTTTATCCGGGACTTTGGAGCGGCATTGCCGGTTTTTTGGACGACGGAAAAAGCCTTGAAGAAAAAGCTTTGGAAGAGTTGGAAGAGGAGCTTGGCATCAGGAAGGAAGATATCGAGAAGATCGAATTCGGAGAAGTATTTGATCAGGATGAGCCAAAATATAAAAAAACATGGGTCGTCCATCCGGTCCTTGTCAGGGCAAAGAAAGCAGAGGTCAGGCTTGACTGGGAGGCGCAGAATTTCAAGTGGATCGATCCAAAAGATGTCAAAAATTTTGACCTGATTCCGGGGTTCGGCAATGCTCTTGAGAAATTGCTTAACAAGATAAAATAAGAAAACAAATTACCCGCCAGAAAGGGTCTAACCCTTTCCATATAAATTTGCAGCAAGGGTTAGACCCTTTCAGGAAATTTTTATGAGTATCAAAGTTGAACCGTTTGTTGTCGGAGATTTTGTCCACGTATATAACCGTGGGAATAAAAAAGAGCCGATTTTTTCGAGTAAATCGGATTATTGGCGTTTTTTGAGAGCTCTAAGGTTTTTTAATGATGAACGTGATATCACCGAATTTGCTAAATGTTTAGGCGATTTGATCGAGTCCAAGAAAAAAGCATTGAAAGGGTTAGACCCTTTCAGTGGACGAAATACGTTTGAATGGCAGAAGGAGTGGGGAGAGCAGAAGCCATTAGTGGAAATAGCCAGCTATTGCCTTATGCCTAACCATTTTCATCTATTGCTAAAAGAGATCTATCCTGGAGGAATCAGCAAATTTATGAAAAAAATGGGGACAGGATATACGATTTATCGAAATGTGAAAAATGGGGAAGTCGGCAGGGTTTTTCAGGGTCAATACAGGGGAAGGACCGTTACCGACGAGAGATATCTGCAATATGTCGATGCGTATATCCAGATTTTAAACCCCTTCGAACTATTTGAGGGCGGGATTATGAGAGCGACGGAAGATTTCGATAATGCATTTCAGTTCGCATTGGATTATCCTTTTTGCAGCCTCGGGGAATCTTTTGGATCTCGCGGTTTGAATATTATTAACAGGGGCTGTTTTGAGAGCAGGCTGGATGTATATAAAGAGTTTTGCAAAGAGGCGTTAGTTGTGCGTAATATCCGTGAATTTTTAGGCAAACTGGCAATGGAATAGGCATCCTTCTTGGAATGGAAAGGGTTAGACCCTTTCCATTCCAAGAAGGATCCAGAAAGGGTCTAACCCTTTCTGTCTTTTCCTTTTTGTCTTTTTAGGGATTTTTGGATTATTTCTGTTAAGAATAAAAAACCGCTCCCTTTAAAGGGAGCGGTTCGACAGTCGGGGCGCTGGGAGTTGAACCCAGATCACAAGACCCCCAGCCTTGCATAATGGCCGCTATACGACGCCCCGCAAATTTCAGTATAGTCAATAAATATGAACAATGGAAGAGGCTACTTCCTGGCTTGAAAAGAATAACTGAACAAATTAAAAAATAGCGTAAAGCAAATACCGCGGATTTAGATCCGCGGTATTTATATCGCTAGAAAAATCTTATTTGGACAAAGCTTTGATGCATTTGGTGCAGATCAAAACTCTTTTTCCGGCCAGCTCTTTGAATTTAGGATTTTTTACCTCGGTTGGGATCAAAGCCCATTGGAGGTTGGGATACTTCCTGAATTTAGGAGACGGATTGTATTTTCCTCTCAACTTGTTGAGTTTTCTTTCCATGTGAGAGGTTTTTTCGCAAACTAAGCAGCATTTTGTCATACCGCAATATATTAGCGCATTATTTTTAAAAAAGCAATACCATCGTGCTTGTTCCAATTTTTAAATAGGATAAGCGGAAAGGCTTTGAGATTAATTCATTAAAAATTTAATAGAAATTAGAAATTTTATTAGCTGTTTTTTACAATCCTTGTTTGATATGCTAAAAAATAATCATGGATGTAACGCTAACCGTAATCGGCCTGATAATTTTGCTTTTTTCCGTCATCTTGCACGAGATCGCCCACGGTACGGCGGCTTATGCCCTTGGAGATCCTACAGCCAAGAACGCCGGCCGTTTGACCCTTAACCCGATCAGCCACTTGGACCCGGTTGGCTCGATATTGCTGCCCGGGATCTTTTTGCTGGCTTCGATGTATAGCAGCGGGTTTAACTTTTTTTTGGGATGGGCCAAACCCGTGCCGGTCAATCCTTTCAATTATACCGATAAACGATGGGGGCAGTTGAAAGTCGGCATAGCCGGTGTCGCGGTGAATTTTTTGATAGCCGTTGTTTTCAGCCTTTTATTCCGTTTTGTTGTCAACACCCCTTATGCCACGGACAATTTTTTGAACATTATTTGGATGGTGGCCATGTTCAATTTCGTATTGGGCATTTTTAACCTGCTGCCTTTTCCGCCTTTGGACGGATCTCACGTTCTTTTCAGCCTGATGGGGGACAGGTTTCCGCAGGTGAGAGCTTTTTTGCAAGCTTTTGGAATGTACATTCTCATATTTCTGCTGTTCTCGGGTCTGGGCTGGATCCAATATGCCAGCTCGATCCTTTTTTCCTTTATTTCCGGAGTTTGATCATTTGACATTTCTCGGTTTATTTGATAATTTGTAATGCGTTGAGCGCTTCGCGCTTAATTGTTTTAATCTGATTTTATAAATAACTAAAAGAAATAAATTTAGCGGCAGAAATTTTTTCCGCGAAGATAACAAAAACAAGATGCCTACAATCCATCAACTGGTAAAAAAAGGAAGAAAATCTCAAAAGGGGAAAAGCAAATCTCCCGCTTTGACATTTGCTTTCAATCCGATAAAGAACGCCCCGAAAGATTATAATTCTCCTTTCAAAAAGGGCGCTTGCGTTAAAGTCTTCACTACCACCCCCAAGAAGCCGAACTCGGCTTTGCGAAAAGTCGCCAGGGTCCGCTTGTCTAACGGAATGGAAGTTACCGCTTACATCCCGGGAGTAGGACACAATCTTCAAGAGCACTCGATAGTCATGATCAGGGGCGGAAAGGTAAAAGATCTGCCGGGCGTCAGATACCATATTGTCAGAGGAGTTTTGGATGCCGCCGGAGTGCAGGGCCGCAAAAAGCAGAGAAGCTGCTATGGAGCAAAGAAAGAAAAGAAAGCAAAATAGATTGAAAATTAAAATTATCCCGCTATGCGGGATCCCGCATAGCGGGAGAAATTGAAAATTAATATTACTATGTCTCGAAACAGCAAAATATACAAAAAAGAAATACAGCCCGATCCTCTTTACAGTGATGTTATGGTTGCCAAATTCATCAATCATATCCTGAGGAGAGGAAAGAAAACCGTGGCGCAAAAGATCGTCTACGGCGCTTTTGATATTATAAAGGAAAATACCAAAAGAGACCCCTTGGAAGTTTTCAGAACCGCCATTCAGAACGTATCCCCTCTTATAGAAGTAAAACCAAAGAGGGTCGGAGGAGCCACTTATCAGGTGCCCACAGAGGTTAGAGGCGACAGAAGGTTGAGCATCGCCATGAAATGGATAATCGGCGCCGCCAAAGCCAAAAAAGGCAAGTCGGCCCAAAATTTAGCCCAGGAATTAACAGACGCTTTCGACAATAAAGGCGAAGCGGTTAGGAAGAGAGAGAACGCCCACAGGATGGCAGAAGCCAACAGAGCCTTCGCTCATTTTTCTTTTTAAAATTTTTTTGATCTATGCCAAGACTTTATCCAATAGAAAAATACAGGGATATCGGCATCATTGCCCATATCGATGCGGGAAAAACGACTACTACGGAGAGGATCCTTTTCTTCACGAGAGTTTCGCACAAAATTGGAGAGGTGCACGACGGCGCGGCTATCATGGACTGGATGGTCCAGGAAAGAGAGCGCGGGATCACCATCACTTCGGCTGCCACGACTTGTTTTTGGACTCCCGGGGAATATCTCAGCCGCGATAAGAGCAACGAGCATAGATTCAATATTATAGACACTCCCGGACATATAGACTTTACTTCCGAAGTACAGCGTTCTTTGCGCGTGCTTGACGGAGCGGTCGTTGTTTTCGACGGGGTGGCCGGAGTGGAACCCCAGTCCGAGACTGTCTGGAGGCAGGCGGACAAATACAGCGTTCCAAGGATCTGTTTTGTCAACAAGATGGACAGGACCGGCGCTGATTTCGAGAAAGATCTTGAATCGATCTGGACCAAATTGACCACCAACGCGGTGGCTTTGCAGATCCCGATCGGCAGCGAGTCCGATTTCGAAGGGGTGATAGATCTGATGGATATGAAGGCCCTTCATTTCGAAGGGGAACAGGGACAGCAGGTGACCGCCTTGGAGATCCCGGAGAATTTGAAAAAAGACGCCGAAAGCTGGAGGCAGAAAATGGTGGAAAAGATCGTTTCCGAGGATGAGGCCTTAATGAACAAATATCTGGCCGGAGAGGAGATATCGGTCAAGGAATTGAGGGACGCGTTGAGGAAAGCCACTATCGCTTACAGATTGGTTCCCGTCTTTTTCGGAACATCATTAAAAAATAAAGGCATCCAGCCGATGCTTGACGGAGTTTGCTATTATCTGCCGAGCCCGGTAGATCTGCCCCCGATAAAGGGAACAGACCCGGTTACTGGCGAGGTTATAGAAAGAAAGGCTTCGGACAAGGAACCTTTTTCCGCTTTGGCTTTTAAGATCGCCAACGATCCTTTTGTCGGCAGTTTGACCTATTTCAGGATCTATTCCGGAACGTTCCAAAAAGGGAATTATCTTTTGAACGTCAATAACGGCCAAAAAGAAAGGATCGGCCGTTTGCTTCGCATGCACTCCAACCAGAGGGAAGAAGTTGACGAGGTTTACGCCGGAGACATAGTCGGTACCGTCGGATTGAAATCGACAACGACCGGCAACACTCTTTGCGATGAGAACGCTCCGATCATGCTGGAGAAAATAGTCTTCCCTGAACCGGTCATTTCGATCAAGGTTGAACCTAAGGCAAAATCCGACCAGGAGAAACTCGGAGTATCTTTGAAGAGATTACAAGATGAGGATCCGACCTTTAGGATGAAAACGGACCAGGAAACAGGAGAAACGATCATCTCCGGAATGGGAGAGCTGCATTTGGATATCATCATAGACCGCTTAAGAAGGGAATTTATGGTGGATGTTACGTCCGGCCGCCCGCAGGTCGCTTATAAAGAAGCCATCGAGACCCATGCCGAGGCCGAAGGTAAATATATCAAGCAGTCCGGCGGACGCGGACAATACGGACACGTAATGATCAAGGTCGATCCCAAACAGCAGGGAGAAGGTTTTGAATTTGTCGATGAGATCAAGGGAGGAGTTATCCCGCATGAATATATTTCCGCTATTGAAAAAGGCATAAAAGAAGCTTTGGAAAAAGGCGTTGTTGCCGGATTTCCGATGGTCGATGTCAAGGTCACTCTTTACGACGGTTCTTATCATGAAGTCGATTCTTCGGAGATCGCCTTTAAGATAGCCGGTTCGATGGCTTTGCAGGAAGCGGCCAGAAGGGCCAAGGCTTTCATAATGGAGCCTATAATGGAATTGGAGGTCGTCGTTCAGCCGGATTCTTTGGGAGACGTCATCGGAGACATATCTTCCCGCCGCGGACAGATCGAGGAAACCTCGGAAAGGGGAACGATGAAGGTCGTGGCCGCCAAAGTTCCTTTGGCCGAAATGTTCAGCTATGCCACAACGCTTCGTTCCTTGACGGAAGGCCGCGGAACGTCTACAATGGAATTCAGTCGTTATGAGAAGGTTCCTCAAAATATTGCCCAAGCGATAATCGAAGGCAAAAAAAGATAATCCTTTTGTTGAAAAGCTATGGACTTGAACGAACTTAAAAAAATAATAGGCGGAGAGAATTCCAAAGTGATCATTGTGGAGAATGGAGAGCCGGTTTTGGTCGTAATGGATTTTAACGAATATAAAAGAACAAAAGGACAAGGCGCGGATACCGCGAATGGGCAAAAAGTTTTACAGACTCCGGCCAAGGAGTTGATAGAAGAACCGTTAAAGATAGAGGATCTTCCTTTCTAGGCCGGCGGCCCCCCGTAAAGTATTTGAAAAAAGAATTTACGGGGTTGACTTTCTTTGAAATTTTTATTAAATTAGTAGAATAAAATAAATTAACAATTTAAATAACAAACAGGTTCTCCTTTGCCTTGACGGGCCGGGAGGACAAGTCCTCCTTCGCCTTAACAGGCTTCGGCGGATAAAATAAAAATTTTGAAACTTTGAGCTTGAAGTTCGAAACCGCAAGGTTCCGTCTTCCTGATCGTTTCATAATAACAACCTATGGCTGAGAAGCAAACGTTTGAGAGGACAAAACCTCACTTAAATATTGGAACCATCGGACACGTTGACCACGGAAAAACAACTACGACCGCGGCTATTTTGCATGCCTTGCATCTTGCCGGCATGAAAGCTACGGACAGAAGCGTCGATCAGATCGATGCAGCTCCGGAGGAAAAAGCCAGAGGCGTAACGATCAATATTTCCCACTTGGAATACGAGACGGAGAAAAGGCATTATGCCCATATCGACTGTCCCGGACACGCCGACTACATTAAGAACATGATTACCGGCGCCGCTCAGATGGACGGAGGTATCTTGATAGTGTCCGCTCCTGACGGCCCGATGCCGCAGACCAGAGAGCACATCCTTTTGGCTTACCAGGTCGGTTTGCCGTCAATGGTCGTGTTCCTAAACAAAGTCGATCAAGTCGACGATCCTGAGATCATCGATCTGGTTGAATCCGAAGTCCGCGAACTTTTGAAAAAATATCATTTTCCAGGCGATGAGATTCCTTTCGTAAGAGGGTCCGCTTTGAAAGCATTAGCTGCCACTACAGTTGACGATCCGGCGATCAAACCGATTCTGGACCTCGTTAAAGCTTGCGACGATTATATTCCCGAACCGGAAAGACAGAAAGAAAAACCGTTCTTGATGGCTGTTGAAGATATCTTCTCTATTGAAGGCCGCGGCACAGTTGCCACGGGCAGAATAGAAAGAGGAGTTATTCACTCTAACGAAGAGTTGGAAGTTGTCGGAATAAGGCCGACCTCCAAAACCACTGCGGTCAGCATCGAAATGTTCCAGAAGATCTTGAGCGAAGGGCAGGCCGGAGATAACGTCGGTATCCTTTTGAGAGGCTTGAAGAAAGAAGACATCGAAAGAGGACAGGTCCTCGCCAAGCCGGGAAGCATTTTGCCTCACACCGAATTCGAAACGAATGTTTATATTTTGACAAAGGAGGAAGGCGGACGCCACACCCCGTTCTTCCCAGGCTACAAACCGCAGTTTTATTTCAAGACCGCGGACATCACAGGAGATGTTACCTTGCCTG
Organism: Minisyncoccota bacterium; assembly: GCA_041657565.1. Lineage (GTDB taxonomy): Bacteria > Patescibacteriota > Minisyncoccia > Minisyncoccales > JAQTVQ01 > CAIMDX01. Next base: position 18,298 of record JBBABQ010000006.1, read on the forward strand.
AGGGAACAGAAATGGTTATGCCCGGCGACACCGTCAATTTGAAGGTTAAATTGATAGTCCCTATGGCCATGGAAGAACAGCAGAAATTTGCCATTCGTGAAGGAGGAAAGACCGTGGGAGCGGGAGTGATAACAAAGATTACTAAATAATAATGGAAAACTTGCCGGAGCCCAAAAGGCTCCGGCAAAAGAGTTCTTTTGAAGACAATGCCAGCAGCAACAAAGAAAATTCCAGCAAAAGAAGACGCAAAGCCAAAATTGAGGATAAAGCTCAGAGCTTACGACCACAAACTCATCGACAAAAGCGCCCGCCAGATAGTCGAGATAGCCTTGCGCTACGGGGCTGAGATATTGGGTCCTGTTCCTTTGCCGGTGGAGATCCACAAATACACCGTCAACCGTTCCACTTTCGTGCATAAAGACGCCCGGGAGCAATTCGAGATGAGGATACATAAAAGATTTATCGATATTGTCAGTCCGAACCAGAGAGTTATCGATTCCTTGAAAACTTTGACCCTGCCGACAGGAGTGGACATAGAAGTTAAGAGCATTGTTTAATCAAGCCGTTTAAATATTGTTTTTAGCCGGAAAAATCATAATTTTTCTGTTCGATAAGTATTTCGAATAATAAGAAAAGGTACCAGCCTGCAGACAAGTACCGGGTTTACCCTCTCCCGAAGATCGCCGCAGGGAAGCAGAGTTGTTTCCCGCAGAGCGCCCAAAAAAAAGCGCACCGGACCTTCTTCGAAGATCTTTAGGGTTTAGCCGGTATTTATTAATTTAATCAGCCAATAAAGTTATTATGAAATTCATATTAGGTCTAAAACTTGGGATGTCGCAGATTTTCGACGAAAAAGGCGCAAGAGTGCCGGTAACTTTGGTTGAGGCTGGCCCGTGCAAGGTGTTGCAAATGAAAAATTTGAAAAAGGACGGCTATAGCTCGGTACAAATCGGTTTCGCGGCCAAGAAAGAAAGCAAAGTCAAAAAGAGCGAAAAAGGCAAAGGATTTAAATTTATAAAAGAGTTTCGTTTGCCGGAAGGCGAAAGCATGAATCTTAATGCTGGCGACATGATCGATGTTTCCGTTTTTCAGGAAAACGATAAAGTAAAGGTTAGCGGGATCTCGAAAGGAAAAGGGTTCCAGGGAGGAGTAAAAAGATGGGGATTTTCCGGAAGGAATGCCACTCACGGTATGAAACACGAGCAGAGAACGCTCGGTTCCGTGGGATGCACTATTCCTGCAAGGGTCATAAAGGGAAGGAAAATGCCTGGCCGCACAGGATATGATAGGATCACTGTCAGCAATTTACAGGTCGCAAAGATCGATAAAGATAACAATATCTTAGCTGTCAGGGGAATGTTGCCTGGCCGGAGAGGAACTTTATTAGAGATAAAAGCCAAATAAAATCCACCTTTTTTTGAACCAATCCATATATTATGAAAACTGCAGTCTACAATAAAGCGGGAGAAGAAGTCGGACAGGTCGTCCTTCCGAAAGGAATTTTTGAAGTTGCCTTGAAATCGGACCTGGCCCATCAAGTGGCGGTTTGCCAATCTTCCAACCGCAGACAGTCCATTGCCCACGCCAAAGGAAGAGGAGAGGTCAGCGGCGGAGGAAAAAAACCTTGGCGCCAAAAAGGCACCGGCCGCGCCAGACATGGTTCCATCAGGTCTCCTTTATGGAGGCATGGAGGAGTCACTTTCGGCCCAACTAACGAAAGGAATTTCGAGAAAGGCATATCCAAAAAGATGCAGCGCAAAGCGATGTTCATGGTCCTGTCGCAAAAGGTCAAGAACAACTCTTTGATAATTCTTGATGAATTGAATTTCGAGAAGCCGAAAACGAAAGAGATCAGGGGAATTTTCGAGAATTTGAAAACAAAGATACCGACATTTACCGGAAAAGGCACCATAGTCGCTTTAGCGAAAGAGGATAAGAACGCCGTTCTGGCCGTCAGGAACATTGCCCGAACCGTTCCGATGCAGGCCACGGATTTGAATTGCCTGGATCTTCTCTCTTACAAATATTTGATCTTGACCAAGAACAGCTTAAAAAATATTAAAGAAACCTTTTTAGGAAAAAAGAACCAAGATTCCGAAGAAGAATAAATCTATAAATATGGCTTTGAACATCTTCAATAAAAATACGAAAAAAGGAGCCGCCAAGCCCAAGAAAGAGGCGGTGAAGAGCGAGGCGAAAAAAGCCGCCTTGAAGAAAGAGGCGCAGGCTCCAAAAACCGAAAAGAGATCCGGAAATGCCAAAGGAACTTACGCTTTGGGTACGGTCAAGATGCCGTATATTACCGAGAAAGCGGTCAATCTTACCGATAAGAATTTTTATGTTTTTAAAGTTGACGGAAGCTCCAACAAGATCGAGATCAAGAAAGCGGTGGAAGATATGTATAAAGTCGATGTCGAAAGAATAACGATCATAAACACGCCGGAGAAAAAAGTCGGCCGCGGCAGAACGGCCGGGATGCAGAAAGGCTTTAAAAAAGCGCTTGTGAGGATAAAAGACGGACAAAAAATCGAGGTAATGCCCAAATAATTTTTTAGAAAATTCCTATGGCAGTTCAAATTCAAAAAGTCAATATAAGCAAAAACAAGAAGCCTGAGAAAGCTCTGACCTTAAGATGGAGAAAAACCGGCGGCCGCGCGCAGAACGGCAGGATAACCTCGCGCCATATCGGCGGCGGGAACAGGAAGATGTACAGGATCGTCGAGTTCGGCCAGGCCAATATGGATATGCCCGCTACCGTTCTTGCCGTGGAATATGATCCGAACAGGACTGCCTACCTTGCTTTGGTCGAATACGAAAACAAAACAAAAAAATATATTTTAGCTCCTCAGGGGCTGAAGGTCGGAACCGTGATAGTAGCTTCTGAAAATGCCCCGATAGACCTGGGAAATCGTTTGAAATTGAAGAACATCCCTGAAGGAACTTTGGTCCACAACGTCGAGATCATGCCCGGCCAGGGAGGAAAGATGGCCAGATCGGCCGGATCGAACATCGTGGTCGTTGCCCATGAAGGAGGTTATTGCCACTTGAAAATGGCTTCTTCCGAAATAAGAAAGGTCTCTCAGGAATGTTATGCTTCAGTTGGAGCGGTTTCCAACTCCGATTACCGTTTCGTTATCTGGCGTAAAGCCGGCGTTAGCCGCCATAAAGGCATAAGGCCGCATGTCAGAGGAACCGTGATGAACCCTTGCGATCATCCGCACGGAGGAGGAGAAGGAAGGACAGGGATAGGTATGAAGCATCCGAAGACGCCTTGGGGAAAACCGGCGCTCGGTGTCAAAACAAGGAGAAGGACTTCGACCAATAAATACATCCTTCAAAGAAGAAAGAAAAACAAATAAATTAAAAAATAAGATAAATTTATGACAAGAAGTCTTAAAAAAGGTCCATACGTTGATGAAAAATTGATAGAGAAGGTGAGCAAAGCCCGGCCCGGCGATATCATAAAAACTTGGGCTCGCTCTTCCGTCATCACTCCGGAAATGATAGGTTTGACCTTTGCCGTGCATAACGGAAAAGCGTTCATCTCCGTCAAAGCCAGCGAGGATATGGTCGGACACAAGTTGGGAGAATTCTCTCAGACCACCAAATTTGTCAGGCATGGAGGAAAGATGCAGAGAGAATTGGAGGCCGCCAAGACCACGGCCGCTCCAGCAGCAGCTGCGGCTCCTGCGAAAGGCAAAAAATAAATTAATTCCAGATATCGTTTGGAAAAAGATAAAAAGATTAACAAACTATTATGTTGGTTTCCGCCAAACTCAGTTACTTAAGAATATCGCCCCGCAAAGCAAGATTAGTTGCTGATTTGATCAGGGGAAAATCAGTTGAGGAAGCTCAGAGCATTTTGAGTTTTACGATAAAAAGAGCAGCGAGCCCCCTTTTGAAGCTTTTGAACTCGGCGGCCGCCAACGCTAAGAACAATTTTCATTTAGATCCGAAAGAACTTTATGTTGCGAAGATCTGGGTGAACGAAGCGGCTACCTATAAAAGGGTCATGCCCCGCTCGAGAGGCAACGCCAACGAGATCAAAAAGCGCACTTGCCATGTCGACCTGATATTGGCCAAAAAGGGAGAAAGAGCGGAAGCTGTCCAGGAAGCGGAGGTTGTCGCGAAGGAAGACAAAAAACAGGCGGATAAGCCCGCAGAAGAGAAGAGAGCAGAGAAAAAGACAAGATCGGCAGCCAAACCGAAAAAGGAAGCCGCCAAAGAAAAGCCCGCCAAGAAAAGTAAAAAATCAAAAGAGTAATTTAATCAAAAATCAAAATGGCACACAAAGTCAATCCTAAACTATTCCGCATCAAGGACAACGCCGATTGGTTATCCCAGGGATATTACGGCAGAACCCCAAAGACATATTTGGAGGAAGATTTTAAGATCAGAACGATTTTAAGATCAAGCCTGAAAGATGCCAGCGTCGAAAAGATCGAGATAGAAAGATTTCCCCGCGAAGACAAGACCAACATATTGATATATACCGCCAGGCCCGGATTGGTCATCGGCCGCAGAGGGGAAGGGATCGACATTTTGAAGGTCAAATTGATAAAGGCGATAATGAAAGGAAAGAGAGCCGGCCAGAAAGATATGGAATTGAAAGCCAGAAAGACCAGCATAGAGATAAAAGAGATAGCCGACCCGTGGGTTTCTGCGGATCTGGTCGCCCAATGGGTTGCCCAGAGATTGGAAAAAAGAATGCCCTTCAGAAAACTTTTGAAACAGGCCCTTGATAAGGTTTTGGCCCATAAAGAGGTCAAAGGAGCCAGGATCGAGGTGTCCGGAAGGCTTGACGGAGCTTCCATCGCCCGCCGCGAATGGCTTGGCAGAGGACAGCTTCCGAGAGGAACCATCAGAGCCGATATAGACTATGGTTTCGAAGAAGCCCGATGCACTTACGGAACTATAGGGATCAAGTCCTGGATATATAAAGGAGAAAAGTTCGACCAGTAGAAAAATAAACTATAAACCTTACGCTAACAAATTAATCAATATATATGTTGTTTCCTAAAAGAGTAAAATACAGAAAACAGCAAAAGGGACGCAGAAGACTGAGGACTTTCGAGAGCCGAGGCACTGAGCTTAACTTTGGCAGTTTTGGACTGAAGTCGGACGGGCTGAAATATGTTTCCTCCAAGCAAATAGAAGCCTGCAGAAGGGCAATAATGAGATATCTCAAGAAAGGAGGAAAGCTTTGGATCAGGATCTTCCCGGATAAAGCGATCACCACGAAAGGAGTGGAAACCCCGATGGGGGGAGGAAAAGGAGCCCCGGACCACTATGTTTTCCCGGTAAAGCCCGGAAGAATGCTGTTCGAGCTTGAAGGAGTGACCGAGGTCATTGCCAAAGAAGCTTTTAGGAAAGCAGGGGACAAATTGCCGGTAAAGACGAAATTCGTAAAGAAAGCGTAAGGAAGGGGGTTGACCCCGTTAGAAGTCCGGAGAAAGATCGTGCCAGGATAAAGGTTTGAAGGCGAAGCCGCCTTACGGCTCTGCTTCCGCCAAAGCAAAACCTTTGCCAGACTTCTAACGGGGTGGACAAATTTCGAAATTCGAGTAATATAAATAAGTCGTTTAAACATATAAAAAGCCTTTTTCAGATGAAAATAGCCGAATTCCAACAAAAAACAAAAGACGAACTGCAAAAGATCTTGGACGAGAAGAAGAGCCAGGTCCAGGAACTGAAGCTCCAGCTGGCTTCCGGCAAGATAAAAAGCGTTAAAGGCTTGAAAGAGGCGAAGAAAGATATTGCCAGGATCTTTACTTTATTAAACCAAAAATAATAATATCACTATGCCAAAACGACAATTAACAGGTAAAATAGTTTCCGATAAGATGCAGAAGACTGTCGTGGTTGAGGTCGAAAGCGTGAAAGAACACCCGATCTACAAGAAACAGTACAGAATGCACAAGAACTACAAAGCCCATGTTTCCGAGGGGGAATACAAGGTCGGAGAGACCGTAACGATCGAAGAATGCGCCCCGATCAGCAAAGACAAGAGGTGGCAAGTGATAGAGAAAGCCGGCGAAAAAGCCGAAGAAACAAAAGAAAAGGAAGGGAAATAAATTCCAATATTATTAAACGTTTAGAAATTTTTTATGATACAGCTTAGGTCAATGTTAAATGTCGCCGACAACAGCGGGGCAAAGGTGATCCAATGCATCCAGGCTTTGGGCGGCACGGGAAGAAGATATTCCAGGATCGGAGACATCATCGTAGCGGTCGTTATCGACGCGGAGCCGAGGAAATTGGTCAAGAAGCACCAAGTGGTTCGCGCGGTCATCGTCAGGCAGAGGCAAGCGTTCGGAAGAAAGGATGGTTCTTATATAAGATTCGATGACAATGCTGCTGTAGTTTTGGAAGGAACGACAAAAGAGCCGAAAGGGACCAGGATCCTGGGACCGGTGGCCAGAGAGCTTAAAGAGCGCGGTTATGATAAGGTAGCCACGATGGCTCCGGAGCTGTTATAATATTATTTTTTTAAGTTTAATTTTATGAAAATAAGAAAAAGCGATTTGGTTTTAGTAACATCCGGGGATGACCGAATGAAAAAAGGAAAGGTTGTAAAAGTTCTCTCGGGAGAAGGGAAAGTTTTGATAGAGGGAGTGAATATAGTAAAAAAACACGTTCGACCGAAAAAGTCCGGCGAGAAAGGCCAGATCGTCCAGATCGCGAAACCGATCGCCGTATCCAAAGTAAAGCTGATCTGTCCGAAATGCAACACCGCTTCCAGGATCGGCTGTTCCGTCAACGGAGACAAGAAAACCCGCGTTTGCAAGAAGTGCGGACAGGAGATTTAATTAATTTATAAGTTGCCCCGCTAAAGGGGTAAAGCAAAATGGCTTCAATTATCAAAGAGAAATACCAAAAAGAAGTGATCCCGGCCCTTAAAGAAAAGCTTGGAATCGAGAATGTAATGGCCTTGCCCAAGATCACCAAGGTCGTCATTAATATTGGATTCGGCAGAATGATCCTCGACAAAGGAACGAAAGACGAGCAGAGGAAATTGACGAACTATATAATCGACAATCTGACCCAGATCTCCGGACAGAAGCCAATTGCGACAAAATCGAGAAAATCGATCTCCGCTTTTAAAACAAGAGAAGGAATGGTCATTGGAGCCAAAGTCACCTTAAGAGGCGCGAGGCTTTATGACTTTTTGGAAAAATTGATCAATGTAGCGCTGCCTCGTTCAAGAGACTTTCAAGGCATTTCCGAAAGCGCCGTTGACAGCAGCGGCAATTTGAACATCGGGATAAAAGAGCATATCTCTTTCCCGGAAATTTCTCCCGAGAGATCGCCGTTGATACTCGGATTGGAAACAACAGTGGTAACAACCGCCAAAAGCAGAGAGAAAGGAATGGTCCTATTCACTTTGCTGGGCTTTCCGTTTAAGAAACAATAATTGATATTATGGCAAGAACATCAGAGATCGCAAAAGCAAATAAAACGCCAAAATTCTCCAGCCGTATAGAAAAACGCTGCTTTCGTTGCGGACGCAGACACGGCTATATGAGGAAATTCGGCTTGTGCCGCATTTGTTTCAGAGAGATGGCTACGAAGGGAGAACTCCCGGGAATTAAAAAATCTTCATGGTAATTGCCAGGTTACTGGGCGTTAAAAGAAATTTCAGCGCTTAAGACCGCTTTATCAATACAAATACAAACCTATGGATCCATTAGCAGATATGTTCGTCTCGATATTGAACGCACAGGTCGTTTCCAAAAAACAGATCTCCGTCTCTCCTTTTTCAAATTTGAAATTCCAGATATTGGAACTATTGAAGAGGGAAGGATTTATCGTTGACGCCAAGAAAAAAGGAAAAGACCCGAAGAAAAAGATATTGGTGGATCTGAAATATAACGAGGACGGATCGCCGGCTATTTCGAAGATCAAAAGAATGTCGAAGCCGGGGAAAAGGGTTTATATCTCCGTTCCGGAAATAAAAGCCGTGAGATCGGGATACGGCATTTCGATAATTTCCACTTCCAAGGGCTTGATGACGAACAGAGAAGCCCGCAAACAGAAGGCCGGAGGAGAGCTTATCGCCGAAATTTGGTAATTAAATTCAAGTAATCATTTTCAAACTTTATGTCTCGCGTAGGTAAAAAACCAATTCAAATACTGCCAGGAGCAGAAGCAAAGATAGAGAACGGAATGATCACCGTCAAGGGGCCGAAAGGAACCCTTTCCAAGGATATCCCCGCCGGAATTTCGGTTGAAATGAAAGAGAAAGAGATTGTTGTCTCTCCGGTTTCGATCAATAAAAGGAATAAATCGCTTTGGGGACTGATGAGAATGATCATCTCTAATATGGTCGAAGGGACCGTCAAAGGGTTCGACAAGAAATTAGAGATGGAAGGGGTCGGTTTCAGGGCTAACGTCGAAGGGAACAATCTGGTTTTAGAGGTCGGTTTCAGCCATGATGTTAAGATACCCGCGCCAGAGGGAATAAAATTCGCGGTCGAGAAAGGAGTGATCACCGTCTCAGGGATAGATAAAGAGGCTGTCGGCCAGATAGCGGCCATTATAAGAAGGGTCAGGCCGCCTGAGCCGTATAAAGGGAAAGGCATCAGATATCAAGGAGAGATAATCAAAAGAAAGCTTGGCAAGAAAGCCGCGACAGCCGGAGGAGGCGCTTAATTTTAATTCCGATCCAGATTAAATCTTTATACCAAATAATTATGTTGTTCACACAAGAAAAAAGAATAAGGCGCCATGCCCGCGGCAGAGCCAAGATCGAAGGGTCTGAAAAAACCCCAAGACTTTCAGTGTTCAAGTCCAGCAACCATATTTACGCCCAGTTGATCAATGATCAGAAGGGAGCCACTATTGCCTCGGCAAGCGAAAGGGATCTTAAGGGAAAGAAGATAGAGGCCAAGGACATGTCGGGCAAAGTTGCGATAGCTTACGAGGTTGGAAAGGCCATCGCTCTTAAAGCTAAAGGCCTTAAAGTAGAAAAAATTATTTTCGACAAAAGCGGATACGATTATCATGGAAGGATAAAAGCCCTGGCCCAGGGAGCGAGAGACGGAGGGCTCGTATTTTAATAAGCACTAATATTAATAGTGAAACAAATGGAGACTGAAAACACCACACCGGTTAGAACTAAAAATTTCCCCAGCAACAACAGGAGAAGGGATTTTAGGCCTGAAAAACCAAAGGACGAATTTGATTCGAAGCTTTTGGATCTGAGCAGGGTCACAAGAGTGTCTGCTGGAGGAAAACAAATGAGATTCCGCGCGGTCGTGGTCGTCGGGAACAGGATGGGCAAGATCGGGGTTGGCGTCTCCAAGGGTTTGGACGTGCCTCAGTCCATCGAAAAGGCGACCAAACTGGCAAAAAAGAACGTTATAATCGTTCCTATTTTAAAGGGCACCATTCCTCACGAGGTTATGGCTAAATACGGCCCCGCAGAGGTTTTATTAAAGCCCCAGATGAAAGGAAAGGGGTTGGTTGCCGGAGGTACGGTTCGCGTACTTTGTACTTTGGCGGGAATACAGGATGTCTCTTCTAAGGTCATTGGAAAAACTTCCAATAAATTGAACAACGCCATGGCCACCATCGAAGCTTTTAAAAGATTGAAGAGCGAGAGAAGGCATGTTGTTTTGGAACCCGTCAAAGAAGCGGCGGTCCAAAAGGAAGATATAAAAGATCAAGAATCATAAATTTAAGTTTTTCCTAAAATGCAGATACATCAATTGCAACCAATCCATAAGGAAAGAGACCACAAGAGGGTCGGGAGAGGCGGAAAGCGAGGTACCACTTCCGGACACGGCCAAAAAGGGCAGACATCCAGAGGCGGACGCAAATTCCAGCCGATCATTAGAGAATTCATCAAAAGATATCCCAAGTTAAGGGGTTATCGTTTTGGAACAGGCAGAAAAGAGATATTTGTCATTCTGGACCTGGCCGTTCTGGAAAAGAATTTCAGCGCCAAAGATATAGTCAATCCGGAGAAGCTGGTGGAGAAAGGAATTCTCGGAAGGATCGATAACAGGTTCCCT
>JBBABQ010000007.1:0-26949 GCA_041657565.1 Minisyncoccota bacterium
TGGCCGGGTCGGGGAGTTTGACGAGATCGTAAAGCTCATCGAGTTCCCTACCAGTTTCGAAAAAAATAAAAAGGTGGGGATACGCAACCGCACGATGCTGGAAATGGTTTTTTCCACCGGCATGAGGATCTCGGAACTGGTAAATATAAAAAAGGTTCAGATCGACAAGACCGGCCGCGTATTCATCCGCGGCAAAGGGAAAAAAGAAAGATTCGTCTATATGACCCCCAGAGCCTATAAATGGGTTAAAACCTACCTCCAGGAGGCTCGGGGCGACGATCCGTCCCCTTACCTGTTCATTCCAAGCAAAGGCAAGGGCATCAATAAAAAAGATAAAAAGATCTCCCCTAACTACCTCCAGGAAAGGATCAAAAGGTATCGGGAGATGCTTGGTTTTAACATTCCGACCTCCTGCCACTCGATCAGGCACGCCTTTGCCACCTATTTGGCCGAAAACGGCGCCAATCCGGCCGCCATACAGATATTACTGGGCCATGAGTCCCTGGATACCACCACGCGCTACGTCCACGCCTCGGACAGATATGCGGAAAAAAGCCACCACGACTTCCACCCGCTAAAAGACTAAAATAAAAACTGCCAGAGACCCGGCCCCTGGCAGTTTATTTGATTTCCTGCTGATACTCATCCAAAATCTTGATCGCCCTTTCCGTATCTCTCCTTAATACCTTCAACTCTGAATCTGAACTTCCAAGCCAAGGAGACCTTTTTCCAACGATAGTGCATTTTATTCCGTTGGATTCGAGAATACTTTTTGCGATGCTCGATTCCATCTCGGAGTAATAATTTTTGATAGTGATTATATCTTCTGGGTTTTCCATATTATTTAGTCTTTATCAAAAAATTTAAAATTAAATATCGAAAATTCGTTATCGGAATTTTCGATTTTGCTTTTTTTGATTTTTTGATAAGAAAAGGAATTACGCTCCTTTTCTGCGCTCCCTGTCATTGAAATCGTTGATCGCCTTTTCAAGATTTTCGGGAGTAAAATCAGGGAAAGTCGTTTCTGTAAAATACAATTGCGAATAAGCCGTGTCCCACATCATAAAACCGGCGGAATTGTGCGGATCATCGCCCGACCCGGTCCTGATGACCAGATCGACAGGCGGAAGGTCTTTGGACCATAGATTTTGTTTGATGGCTCCCCCGTCGATCTTCGATATTTTACCGGCCTTGAATTGTTCCGCTATTTTCCGGACGCAATCCTCCATCTCATCCGTGCCGTTATAGGCTACCATCATGGTCAAAAAATGCTTGTCGTAACCCTTGGTCTTTTCCATTATATTTTCCATGACCTTCTGGGTATCTTTCGGAAAAATTTCCCGCCATCGGCCCAAGAAACAGACCCTTACTTTATTATCGTGGATCCTTTTGCTATCCAAAGCTTTACGGAAAAATTCATCGAAAATTTTGAACAAAAAACTTACTTCCTGTTCGCTCCTTTTGGTCAGATTGTCCCAAGAAGCGCACCAGAACGTAAGGGCATAGATATCCATCTCCAAGGCCTTCTCCAAGAGCTTGTTTGTGGCCAATGCGCCCTGCTGGTGGCCGATCCAGGGAGATAGTCCCCTCTTTTTGGCCCAGCGGCGGTTTCCGTCCGGTATAACGGCAACATGCTTAAGATTGCTCATAAATTATTCTGTGTTTGTTCGAATCTTATTGGTTCTTTATCTTCCATTTTAGCGCTTAAATAACCCAGCGCAAAAGAAAGCAACGCGATCAAGAATACCGCGATAAATAGTATTATATCCGATTGCCAGACTTTGACAAATCCGACGATTTTTGATAACATTCCATTGTTAAATTAAAATTCTAATTGAGCAAATATGGCATCAAAATCAGCTGCGGTAAGCGTCGGACGCGATTCCCAGCCCAAATTCTTAGGAGTGAAGCGCTATGAAGGCCAGATCGTCAAGATCGGCGAAGTTTTGGTAAGACAGCGCGGAACCAAGATCCTGCCCGGAAAGAACGTCAAGCGCGGTTCCGACGACACATTATATTCAATGATAGCAGGAAAAGTCTATTTTACCACTAAAAGAAAAATGGGGTTCAACGGAACCCAGAGGCCGGTCAAAACCGTGAACGTCGGAGACAAACCCGTCAAAACCGGAGTGACCAAGAAAGCCGAAAGAGCCACAAGTGCCGCCAAGGCCACGAAGAAATAATCTAAAATTTCAAAAAACTTTCAAGAAAACCGTGACGCAAGTCACGGTTTTTTGTTTGATGAAAGGCGAATAAAACTGGCTATTGAGACCATGACTCCCGCGACAAACGATAGAAACGAGCAAAAAAGGACAATCCCTTCAAATAAATTAATTTCCGTTTCTGTTCGTCCGTTGAAATCAACAATCATCATACTTGCAAGAATAAAAAGGATAATACCGCCAGCTATTAATTGCAGACCCCTAAAAAATAACTCCCTATAGCTTTTATTTTTAGCTGATAATATTTTTGAAGAGATATACAAAGATGGCAGGCCTATAAATATCAGATACAAGATGATTGTGAGGAAAATATTTGACATATTATTTCTTACGCTTTATCGCCGCTCCGATGAACTCGCGGAATAATGGCTGGGGGTTGAGCGGCCGGGATTTGAATTCCGGGTGGAATTGGACTCCCACGAAAAACGGGTGGTCTTTAAGCTCTACTATCTCCACCAGGTCCTTTTCTGGGTTAACTCCGGACATGATCAAGCCCTTTTCCTCCAAAAGCGGCCTATAGCGGTTATTTAGCTCGTAGCGGTGGCGGTGGCGCTCGGAAATGGTTTTGGTCTTATAGGCTGTAGAAGCCTGCGTATCGGGCTTTAAAACGCAATTATAGGCCCCCAAACGCATGGTTCCCCCGTACTTCTTTTCGCTTATAAGGTCCTTTTGCTCGGACATGACGTCGATGACTGGTTCTTGACAATCTTTTATAAATTCAGTAGAACTCGCATTTTTCAAACCGCAAACGTTCCTGGCAAATTCGATGGTCGCTAACTGCATCCCAAGGCACAGGCCAAAGAACGGTATCTTGTTTTCCCTCAAGAATTGAATGGCTTTTATCTTTCCTTCCACTCCCCTCGTTCCGAAACCGCCGGGAACGATTATACCGTCATAGCTTTTTAGTTCTTCCAAGGCTTTTTGGTCTTCTTCATAGTTCTCCGCCGAAAGCCAAGTGATCTCCGGGGTCCTGCCGTGGTGCCAGCAAGCGTGCTTGATGGACTCGATGACGGAGATATAAGAATCCATAAGGGTGAATTTTCCGCTCTCGAAATATTTCCCTACTATCCCGATCTTGACCGGATCGCCGGCGTTTTCTATCCTGTTAACTAAGCCTTTCCAATCGCCGATATCATTTTCTTTGGCCTCAAGTCCGAATTTTTCCAAAATGCGGTTTCCCAATTTCGCCCGGCCAAAAACCAAGGGAACTTCATATATAGATTTTGCGTCAATGGTTGAGATGACATCTTCCGGGGCCACATTGCAAAATATGGAAAGCTTCCTTTTTCGGGGCTCGTCCAAAAGATGGCTCGAACGGGCTAAAATGATATCCGCCTGGATGCCGGCCTCGTTCAAAAGCCTTGACGCCATCTGGGTCGGTTTGGTTTTCATTTCCCCAAGCATTCCGGGCACGGGAAGATAAGAGACCAAAACAAAAAGCACGTCTTTGGGATTTTTCAGTTTCAAAAGACGCGCCGCTTCCAAGAATAATAGATTTTGATATTCGCCGACAGTTCCTCCTATTTCGATGAGGATAAAATCCGCTTCTTTTTTTCGGGCCAGCGTTTCGATCTTATTGATGACCTCGTTGGGTATATCCGGCACCACCTCGACGCAGCGGCCGTTATATTCAAGGTTCCTCTCTTTTTGGATGACCGTTTGATAAACGCGGCCGGTTGTCAGATAGTTGTCGTCGGTCAGGCTGATATCCAAAAACCTTTCGTAATTTCCGACATCCTGATCGCATTCAAGCCCGTCGTCGGTGACGAAAACCTCGCCGTGCTCGACGGGGTTCATGGTTCCGGCATCAATATTGATATAGGGGTCTATCTTGATGGCGGACACTTTAAAACCCTTTGATTGAAGGATCTTTCCGATCGACGCTGTTGATATTCCCTTTCCTATGCCGGACATCACGCCGCCGGCAACAAAGATATACTTTGCCATCGTTTTGACTCTCCCTGATTACTTCAAAAATACGGCCCTGCTTCAATAAATTTCGGCAGGGCGTATTTCAATAAGCAAATTCCAAAAATCGTTTTATTTCTCTTCCGGAGCGATAATAACTTTGATCTCCGCCTCCAGGTTATGATCAAGCTTCAAACTAACGCTGTATTCTCCCTGTTCTTTTATCGGATCGGCCAACTGGATCTGGGTCTTCTTCACCTCAAAACCCATCTCTTTAAGCTTATCGGCGATCTTCTGGCTGCTGATAGCGGAAAACAATTGTCCTTCTTCTCCCACCGGAACGGTGATGACAACCTCGCTGCCATCGATCTTGGACGCTACTTCCTGGGCCTTCTTCAATTCTTCTTCGGCATTTTTCTCCATATCTTCTTTTCGGCTCTCAAGCCATTTTAATGAATCTTTAGTCGCAATTTTTGCCAAATTTTTAGGAAGCAAAAAATTCCGAGCAAAACCATCGGCAACTTCCTTGACATCGTACTTTTTCCCCAAATTTTCTACGTCTTCTAAGAGTATCACTTTCATACATTTTTGAAACGGCTTATCGGCCTTTTCGACGAGGCTGGTTTGCCGCTCTTGTTCTTCTTAATCTTATTATATAATAAATCCCTAAATTTTGGAAGAAATCGCCTCTAAAGCCTTGTCCATCTGAGGATCTTTGTCCTGGCTGTAGTCTTCTTCTGTCATTTTCACCTCAATGGTCGGTTTTATGCCTTGGCCGTCAATAGCCTCCCCTTTAGGAGTAAGCCATTTGGCTATGGTTATTTTCACGCTGGAATGGTCGGATAGGTCGAACACCCTCTGGACCGAACCCTTCCCAAATGAAGTTTCCCCTATTATATCCACATTTCGGTTATCGCGCAATGCCGCGGTCAATATTTCCGAGGCTGAAGCGCTTCCGCTGTTGATCAAAACGACCATAGGCATTGACAGAAAAGAAGACGGTCCGCCGGCGTAATAATTCTGAGTTTCGTATCCTTGGCCGCTGCGATTCCGCTCTTGGAGGACGATATCTCTCTCTTTCAAGAACCAGCCGGCTATCCATTGCGTCCTGTCCAAGAACCCTCCCGGGTTGTTCCTTAAGTCCAAAATCATTCCCTGGGCCCCGCTTTTCAAGATTTCATTCGCCGATTCCCGGAAGTCGTCATAAACCGTTTCAGAGAATTGGAAAATAGTAAAATGCGCGATCTTTTTCCCTCCAACCTCCTTATACTCCACTTCAACGGTTGGAACTTTGATCGTATCCCGGATCAATTTGAAGTCCTTGGTCTCGCTCCATCCCTGCCGAAAAATAGTAAGAGTAACTTCCGTCCCTTTCTCTCCCTTTATTAATGAGACAGCTTTGCTGGTGCTCATACCAACGGTCGAAGTGCCGTTGACATTGGCTATCTCGTCCCCGGCCAATATCCCGGCCTTAAAAGCTGGAGTATTTTTAAGGGGGGCGACGACCGTAAGCCTTTTATCCTTGATCTCTATTTGCAATCCGATCCCGTCAAAAAATCCGGAGATGTCCTCATTGAAACTTTTAGCCTCTTCCGGATCGAAAAAAGTAGTGTAGGGGTCTCCCGACGCTTCGACCATTCCTTTCGCCGCTCCATAGATCAATTTGTTCTGGTCTATCTTGTCCGGATCGACGAAATTATTTTCAAGCTCCATCAAGACGCTGTTCAAATAAGAAAAATCCAGCTGCACTTTCGGGGTGGCGGGAAAATATTCCTCAACGATGGCGGTTGCGGGATCATTTAGCCAAAAACCGGCAACGAAGGCCGCTGCCAATAAAAAATACATCTTCGGGAATTTTTTCGGCGTTTTTTCTCCTACTGCCTCTGCGTTCGCTATTGCTGGCTCCATCAAAACAATATTTTAAAATTTATATAGGACATTGTGCCACAACCCGTGAATATTGCAATAAGCTCTGGCTTCGATCTTCTCGGCAATCAGGTTGAACAGCGCTTCCGGGTTTTCTCCCGCGTCCAGAAATTTTTTATAAACGCGGCCGTCGGCGATCAACTCTATCCACTCTATGCGGTGTCCGGGCTCCGAAGGATGGATCGCCTCTCCTATCTTGACGAGAATGCCCTCTCCCGTCCGCTCCACGACCGGAAGATGTTTAAGGTATCCGCTGTCTTCTTGGGTTTTCGGCTCGAGAAGCTCCATATTTTCTCCACAGCAAACAGGGGAACTGTCCCCGGCATTCACCACTTCGAGAAGATTTTTACAAGTGTTGCATCTGTAAATTTGATGTATGAAACTCATTTTGTTTTCAAATCTTTCTTTATTTATTATATTTTAATACTCTTCGCATTTCCTCTGATAGAACGACCTGTCATGGTCGCAAGACGGGCATTTTTCCGGCGCTTCCTTGCCGAAATGGACATAGCCGCATTCGCGGCAAACCCACCAGATCTCTTCCCCTTTTTTAAACACGGTTCCCGCTTCGATCTCTTTCAACATTTTTTGAAATCTTTCCTCATGGTGTTTTTCGGCGATAGCGATAGCTCTCAATCTTTGGGCGATCTCCGGCAACCCTTCCTTTTCCGCTTCATCAGCAAAAGCGGGATACATTTTTGTGTGCTCGTAATTTTCCCCGCTGATGGCAGCCTTCAAATTTTGCACGGTCGTTCCCCTGGTCGTCGGCACCTCGGCTTCGATCTTTATGATATCATAGTTCCCTCCTTTTTCTTTGAGCTGGTTCATCAGTTTCAAAAGCCAGCTGGCATGCTCTTTTTCGTTATCGGCGGTGATCAGAAAATTTTCAGCGACCTGCTCGAAGCCTTCATTTCTGGCGATCTTGGAATAAAAGGTGTAACGGTTGCGCGCCTGGCTTTCTCCGGCAAAAGCTTGCGCCAAATTTTTAATTGTGTTTTCCATATTTTTGTTCTTTGCTATTAATTTTATATTCTATATTATAGCAAATACGGAAAAAAATAGAACTGCCCCAACATTGACATAATTATTATAATAGTTTATAAAAAACAAAAGTCCTTTTATTAATCTCCCGAACGGCGGCAAATAACCGTCCCGTTCGGACCGAATATGGAAAAACAAAATAAAAATGGTATTTTTGAAAAGACAAGAACAATTTACGATTTTCCGCCTGTTCCAAAATGCTCCAAAGCCTATTGGTCCGGAAAAGGAAATCTCGTTTTCATCGGATCTGATAATCTTCCGAATATAATCGAATGCAGAGAAGAAGTTAAAAAAATAGCTTCTAAGAATATCGATTATAACGGCGATATAGACCTCCCCCTCCTTCTTGAAGATGAGGATTTCCTCGAAGCTTATCAAGGGCTGGCAAAGATATTGATAAGATGCAAAAAAATATCTTATCCCGGCATCAAACCGAGATACTTCTACACGAAGTTCATCTGCCCGATGCCGAAGGCGGTCAATCTGGCCGACCTTTTTCAAAAGAAAAAGGTACTGGAAGCGCTTGCTCCGAAAATGGGACAGCTCGAGCTCTTCGCAAAAATACCGCAAAAAACCGCGCCTTAAAAAACGCGGTTTTTATATCTCTAAAAAAAGTTAGAGGGATTCGAAAGCGTCGGCGTAGACCTGGACGTTATCTATTATTCCTTTGAAATCTTTATTTGATATATGGTCATCGCCCATCCAAACTTCATTTACATTGATCTCGTCATAAGTGATCGGCCCGGTATAAGATTTCTCCTCCCCTTTTCTGCCATCGAGATATATCCTGGCCACGCCCCCGCTCAAGGTCAAAGCGGCGTGATGCCACTTGTTAAGTTCCGCGGTTTGCGACGAAAAGATGGCCAGGCCGCTATCAGAGTCGGAAACGTACCCGGCGACCCGCCCGTCGAAATATAATCCCAAGACGTAGCCTTTATAAGGAACCGACGCGTAAGATTTGGAAGAAATAAAGGCCGAGTAAGAAAAATTTTGGTTGTATTCGAACGGTTTGAACCATAAAGAAATAGTAAGCTCTTCCGTTGGTTTCAAAGAATCTTCATCCCCCGCGTTGATATCATCGTTGTCTCCGTCAAAAACTATCGCTTTCTCTCCTGCTCCTGTCCCCATGGGCGTATCGCTGGTCGAGCTGGCGTTTCCCTCAAGAACTGCATCGTTTCCTTGTCCCGAAAAATCTTGGACGATGCCCGATTCGACGGTGTTAAAGTTCCATTTTCCTTTGTTGCTGGGGCCGAGATGCTCTTCTATGCTGTGAGCGAAATTTTTTGCTTTAGCAATGCGGGCGCTATCGGCAGCCATAGACATTCCAACGGCGGCCGCTCCGGACAATATGCCGATTATGGTTATAACCAAAAGGATTTCTATCAAAGTGAATGCTTCCTCTTTGTGAAAAATGCGCGGCGTAAACATAAATATTTAAAATTTTGGATCTGGTTATCTGACCCCGGTCGTCCTCTTCACCAATTCAAAACTTGTTTCCAATTCTTCAACTATCGAGCTGTCGGCCAGCCTCTGCCTTACAACTTTTATTACTTCTTCGTAAAACCAAAGTTTCTTATCTTCGGGAGCATTGAAGTGGCTCCAAAGAGAATCTCCGACATCTTCATAAGCGCTGGCCATCGACTGCAGATTGTGGATCTTGTCGGCCGCGGACACCAGCACCGAATCCAGTCCGACTATTTTCAGATTGTCTATATATTTTTGTTTGCGGCCAAGCCAGTCGGCTTTCTCGTTGCGCTCGATATTAGGGTCTTTTTCCTCCGTAACGCCTTTCACTATTTTGGCGACATTATCGCCGAACTCATCGGCGATCTCCTGATAAGAAGACTCTTTTACATCCTCCAGAATATCGTGAAGCAGACCGGCGATTATCACGTCTTCATCGTTGGTGTAGCCGGAAAGTATCCAAGCAACGGAAAAAGGATGGACGATATAGGGAAGTTCCCTGTCCTTGCGCTTCTGGCCAAGATGTTTTTGAGCGGCGAAATTGACCGCTCTTTGGAATTTATCGGTGAGCTTCATTGCTCCCATTTTAGCTTAATATTTTTAAAAAATCAAAAGCCTATTTTCCTATCTTTGCCTTCATTCCAAGGATCGTTCCAGCCGCGACGCCGAAGGAGTAGACAAGGATGGCGGGAATGCTCCTGTTTCTGTCGAGGTCGGCAAGTATGGTATACAAAACGACCATCGAAACGACGGTAACTATAAAGGAAGCAAGGGCGGCAGGAAAAACTTTTTCCTTGGCAACAAAACGCCAATTCAAAGTTAAAAGGAAATCCTGCAAAACCCCGGCCAAAAAATAAGCGACCAGATAGATGTCCATGGATTTTTAATTAAATTAAGGAGTATTTTCTAAAGTTGCACTTTTTAAGCTATTGTATTTTCTAATTTAAAATTTAAATATCAAAATGTAAAATTGAGGTATCCCGCCGCTGGCGGGATGATTTATATCATCGCGAAGCGATACAATAATTTTCAATTTTGATTTTTGCATTTTAAATTATCTACGGTTGTGCCCCCAACAGGACTCGAACCTGTAACTCACAGCTTAAAAGGCTGTTACTCTACCAATTGAGTTATAGGGGCAGATATTTGATCTTTAAAATTTTTTAAGAAACTCTCTGCCTATACCGCTTTTTAAATATTTCTCTCTTTTTCTTGCTTCTATTCTATTTTTAACCTCTTCTCTATAGATAATCTCAAAAGGCCTTCTTGGCTTCGTCGATGTCGTCATTCCTTTATTATGCTGCAATAATCTTCTTTCCGGATCTTCGGAGATCCCGATATAAAGATCATTATCCTTTGAGCTTTTTAGCACATAAACGTACCACATTGCAAAAGGCTGTTACTCCCTGCCTGCCGGCAGGCAGGTACCAATTGCCTGTCCGCCGGTAGGCGGAAGTTATAGGGGCAGATATTCTAGCCAAAAAAAACAAATATAAAAACCGTATTTAAAAATACCAAATTTTCGCCAAACAATCAAGCTCTGCCAAGCAAGTCCTCTTAAGGCCGGCCGCCTGTCACAATCCTTCCTGGCGGAGCTTTTCGAGCATCTCTTTTTGTTTTTTGCTGACGCGCTTCGGCGTCTTTATTTCCAGGGAGATATAAAGGTTGCCAAATCCGTATCCGGAAAAGTGGGGAAGCCCCTTATTGGATATTCTTAAAACCTTTCCCGACTCGGTTCCCGCTGGAACCTTCAAAACGATATTCTTCCCTCCCAGCGTCGGCACTTCCACCTCGTCGCCCAAAACCGCCTGGGAAAAATTTATCGGGAATATGGCGTAAAGATCGTCCCCCTTGCGCTGAAAGATCGGATGGTCCTTAACGAAAATTTTAATATACAGGTCTCCGGACCTTCCTCCTCTTCTTCCCGCCTCTCCCCGCCCTTCCATCTTGATGGCCTGATTGGTATCGACCCCCGCCGGAACGGAGATCTTTATTTCTTCTTCTCTTTTAACTCTGCCCTCTCCTTTGCAAACATTGCAAGGCTTTTTAGGCTTGTATCCTTCGCCTTTGCATTCGGGGCAAACGGTATATTTGGTGTAGGATCCGAAAATACTTTTCTTTATTTGCTGGACCTGCCCTGTGCCGCGGCAAGAGAAACATTCCTCGATCTGGCTGCCCGGTTCTGCGCCGGTTCCCTGGCAACGGTCGCATTTTTTCGCCTTGTTCAAAACTATGACCTTTTCCGTCCCGGCCAAAACATCCTCCAGGGAGATCTCCAGATCTATTTCTATATCTTTACCGCGCTTCAAGTCCTGTTTTCTGTTTGCCTGCTGGGGAGAACCGAAACCGAACATCTCCTCGAAGACATCTCCCAAATTGTCAAAACCGAATTCAAAATTATAACCCTGGTTCCCTCCCTGAAATCCCGAAAAATCAAAACCGCCCTGGGGTCCTCCGGCTCCGGGCTGAGCTCCTTCGAAAACGCGGCCGAATTGGTCGTACTGGGCCCTTTTGTCCTTATCGGACAATACCTGATAGGCTTCGTTTATCTCTTTGAACTTTTTTTCGTCGCCGCCTTTATCGGGATGATATTTGTGAGCCAGCTTATAATAAGCTTTTTTGATATCTTCGGCGGAAGCGTTGCGCGCTACGCCCAAGATCTCGTAATAGTCTTGCATTTGGTTTATTTTTAAATCGAATTAGCCCTCCTGATAAAGCGCAAAACGCGCCCCCGCCGACAGGCGGAAGGCCGACCGGTCCGACCGATCGGCTCTTAGGCGCGCTTATTCTACTTTTTCTCTTTGTATTCCCCCTCATCGGCTTGCGGCCCGTTTCCATTGTCTTTTCCATCCTGCCCGGGCTGCTGTTGCTGGCCGGCCTGAGGTCCCTGCTGCTGGTACATTTGCGCGCCGATCTTTTGAAGGGACTGCGAGAGTTCCTGCGTCTTAGCCTTTATCGATTCTATATTATCACCGTCTTTGACCTTTTTCAATTCATCGGCCTTCTGGGCAACTTCCTGCTTCAGATCGGCCGGAGTCTTATCTCCAAGATCTTTCAAGGTCTTTTCAGAGGTATAGATCATATTCTCGGCCAAATTTTTAGCTTCGATGAGCTCTTTCTTTTTCTGGTCGTCTGCCGCGTACATCTCGGCCTCCCTTTTCATCTTCTCAATTTCTTCTTTTGCCAATCCGATCGAGCCCTGAACCTTGATCGACTGCGTTTTTCCGGTAGCCTTATCTTTTGCGGTCGTGGTAAGGATCCCGTTCGCGTCTATATCGAAAGTGACCTCTACCTGAGGCGTGCCGCGCGGAGCCGGCGGAATTCCGTCCAAAATGAATTTACCCAAAGAACGGTTGTCCGAAGCCATCGGCCTCTCTCCCTGAAGGACATTGATCTCCACGGATGTTTGTCCATCGGCCGCGGTGGAATAAACCTGGGTTTTTGTAACCGGTATGGTCGTATTCTTGGCGATCACGATATTATTGATGCTTCCCATCGTTTCGATGCCCAGAGACAAGGGCAATACATCAAGCAAAAGGACGCTCTTGATGTCTCCTTCCGGCGCCCTTCCCTCGGAACTGGCCTTCAATATTTCCGCCTGGATAGCGGCTCCCATTGCCACCACCTCCTCAGGATTGATCGAGGTGTTGGGATCTTTGCCGAAAAATCCTTTCACTCTGTCGCGCACCTGCGGTATCAAAGTGGTTCCTCCAACCAAAACTATATCATTGATCTGCTCTTTGCTCAGCTTCGCTTCGGCCAGCGCTTTCTCTGTCCTGCTTATAGATCTTTCGACCAGATCGCGAACCATATTGTCAAATTGCGATCTGTTGATCTTCATATACAAATGTTTCGGGCCGGTAGCGTCGGCGGATATGAACGGTATATTGATCTCTGTCTCTCCTACGCTGGACAATTCCACCTTGGCTTTCTCGGCCGCTTCTTTAAGCCTTTGCAAAGCCAGCTCGTCTTTGGCCAGATCGACGCCGTTCTTCTTTTTAAAATCTTCCATTATAAAGTCCATTATTTTCTGATCGAAATCCTCGCCGCCGAGATGAGGCTCTCCTCCCGTGGCCAAAACCTCGACCGTGTCAGGGGAGACATCCAAAACAGTGATATCAAAAGTTCCCCCTCCGAAATCATAGATCAAAACCTTTTCCGCGCTCTTGCGTCCAAGGCCGTAAGCCAAAGCCGCGGCGGTCGGTTCGTTGATCATCCTCAAAACATTGAACCCGGCTATTTCTCCCGCCGTCTGAGTGGCCTTCCTTTGAGAATCGTCAAAATTGGCCGGACAAGTTATGACAACGTCAGTGATCTTTTCTCCAAGCTTCTCTTCGGCATCGATCTTTATCTTTTGCAAGATCATCGAAGATATCTCTATCGGCGTATACCATTTATCTCCCATTTTCACCTCCACGCTTCCGTCAGATCTTTCCCTGGCTCCATAAGACATCCTTTTTATCTCTTCCTGAACTTCCGGGTCGGAAAATTTGCGGCCGATAAACCTTTTCACCGCGAGGATAGTGTCTTTCGGATTGGCGATCGCCTGCCTTTGGGCAAAAATACCGACAAGCCTTTCCCCTCCTTTGCTGATGGCAACGTAAGAAGGCGTCATTTTTGAATTTTCGCGGTTTTCCAAAGCTTTGGGTTCACCGTCGATAATGGCCGCCATTTTAGTGATAGAAGTGCCCAGATCGATTCCTAAAGTTTTCATAAAATTTGTAAAGCCGGGACCGATCCGATCCTTCCTCCAGCCTCGAATGGTCAAGACTGATGAAAGGGCCGATCAAGAACGGCCGTTAAAATAAGAATAATAAATAAGGATATATTTTTATTATATCCGTTATCACTCTCTAGTCAAGAGTGCTAATCCGGTCCGATCGTCCGAACATCTCCCAACCAAAAACCCCGCCGCGGCGGGGTTTTTGTTCTTTAAGGACAGATTATTTTCTGTTCTCTTTCTCGCGGATCTGGTTGATCTTCTGATCCAGCATCCTCTGGCTGCGGTAAGCCCTGTTATCGGCCCCTCTTATGGCCAGCCACTTGTCTACTTTGAAAAGCTGGCTTCTGAGCGCTATCATCAAA
Organism: Minisyncoccota bacterium; assembly: GCA_041657565.1. Classification (GTDB taxonomy): domain Bacteria; phylum Patescibacteriota; class Minisyncoccia; order Minisyncoccales; family JAQTVQ01; genus CAIMDX01. The sequence continues at coordinate 13,647 of JBBABQ010000007.1, forward strand.
ACGATAGCCAATAAAGCGGGGAGCAAAAGATAGCTCATCAGATCTTCTTTCAAACCGGTATTGACTTCTGTTTCAGCTCCGGCAACGGCTCTCTTGTTCACCACTACAACGGCAGAATCGATGACCGAATTAGCGGTATTGCGGACCGTGGCGATATTTATAAGCTTCGTTGAACCGAAATTGAAATTAGCCTCTCCGAAGACCTGAGCCTGGAAGATGACCACTCTGCTCTGGTTTGCCGACAGATCGCCGAGATATATCCCCGAACCCGAAACAATATTTCCCGAATTGGCATATCCGTCCATTCTAACGTTGCCGATATAGGTCATTTTAACGGGCATAGGGTCCAAAACATAAAGTCCGTTGGCAGCAGTATTGCCGGTATTAGTAACATTGATATAGAACTCAACCTGGTCTCCCGGATCGGCCTGAATGGAATTCTGCCATCCGGTTTCCCCCTTGCTGATGTTGCGCGCCATTTTATTGACGGTAAAATTGGAGGTTTGGACCGGCGTCATGTTATTTGCCACATACACGGTTGCGCTGGCCTGTCTCTGGGAGACGTTGGTAGCCGAAGCGTAGGCATAGTTCGTCAAGGTAACGGAATTACCGAAGTAAGAGGCGGACTGGACGTCGGCTTCAAAAGTGATGGTAATTATATTCCCGACATAAAGCGTTCCCAGATTGATCCCGGAAGTAATGTCTCCCGAGGAATAACCGGAGCTGACGCTGACATTATCGCGATAGATCAAACCGGCAGGTAAAGAATCGCTGACACGAACGTTGCTCGCGGCTGTCTGTCCGCTTGAAGAAACCTCTATTTTAAAAGAAACCCTTTCTCCCGGATCGGCGTTGACCGAGTTGCTGTAATAGCTCTGGCCGTCGGTTATATTGCGGACGGTCTTGGTAATGGTAAGATTCGGATTGTTGACAACTGCGTTAGAAACATACACGGTTGCGCTGGCCTGTCTCTGGGAGACGTTGGTAGCCGAAGCGTAGGCATAGTTCGTCAAGGTAACGGAATTGCCGAAGTAAGAGGCGGACTGGACGTCGGCTTCAAAAGTGATGGTAACGGAATTGTTGGCGTTGATGGTCCCAAGGTTTATGCCGGAAGTAATGTCTCCCGAGGAATAACCGGAGCTGACGCTCAAGCTATCGCCGTAGATCAATCCCGAAGGTAAGCTGTCGCTGACATGGACATTGTTCGCGGCAGTTTCGCCATTGGAGGTGACAACTATCTTGAAGCCTATACGGTCGTTCGGATCGGCGTTGACCGAGTTGCTGTAATAGCTTTGTCCGTCGGTTATATTGCGGACGGTCTTGGTAATGGTAAGGCTCGGATTATTAACAACTTGTTTTGCAACGTATACTGTCGCGCTAGCCTGCTTCTGAGACACTCCCGTGGCAGTGGCATAAGCTTTGTTAACCAAAGTGGCCGAGCTGCCGAAGTAAGAAGCGGACTGGACGTCGGCTTCAAAGGTGATGGTAACGGAATTATTGGCGTTGATGGTTCCAAGGTTTATCCCGGAAGCGATGCTTCCCGTATACCCCTTGCTGACGCTGAGCGCGTCTTGGTAGATCAATCCCGAAGGAAGATTGTCGCTAACGACAACATTATTCGCCGCTGTTTCGCCGTTGGAGGCAATAACTATCTTGAAGGCTATGCGGTCGCTCGGATCGGCGTTGACCCAGCTGGAATAAGAGCTTTGTCCGTCGGTAATGTTCCTGACGGTCTTGGTGATGGTAATACCAGGATCGGCAACCTCGGAAAGGGTGGCAAAGAACATGACATGTCCTTGGTCTTCGCACTCTCCTTGTATATTTCCTATATCAACTTCTACCGTCCCCGCTCCTTGGGATATCAACACTTGGGTCGGCGTTTGGGTATTCTTGTTGGGATACCACAAGGCAAGGCTTCCAAAGGTCAATTTTGCGGTCTGGCTTCCCAAATTAATGGTAGCGGTACCGCTGATGGTCGAAGCGTTATCGGCGGAGATGGAACCGGTCGGAGTTATAATGCTTTGAGCCGATGTCGGGAAAACGATCTTCACTTTAGTGTTCTTGGCAACCGTTCCCTCGGTAGAGTTGCGGTAATAAATATCAAAAGCAACTTTCTCTCCGGGATCGGCGGTAACCGAAGAATGCCAGGTCGTATCTCCGTCGGTCTTGTTCGCGACCCTTAAAGTTGCCAAGTCCGGCGTAAAAACCGGGGAGGCGGCCAAAACAGCGTCAGCGGCGAAAGTTTGGCCGATCAAAGCAAAACCGAAAACCGCAGCGCTGATCTTTTTAACAATTTGCTTTATTTTTATGTTCATATTTGATTTCTGCCCCGATCGTTCGGGGCTTAACGTTTTTTTATTAAAAATTACCTTTAAATTATACTTATCTTAATAATTTATACTGTACATCTTTTGTCATATTTTGTCAAGCCAAGCAAACAAAAAAGGACCATGGCTGGTCCCTTTTTTGGTTTAGCTTAGATCGCGTTCGGATCATCCGGAACGTCACGGTCTTCGCCGTAGCAATCATCTCCGTGGCAATCTTCATCTTCATCCTCATCGTAATCGTCATAGCATCCATATTCGCAAGGGATCTCGATCGGTACGCAGACCGCGCCGCTTGGCCGATCTTCGCACACTTCGTCTGGCCAGCATTTCTTCTGTGCCATGACTTCTTCAGTATTGTACTGATAAGAAGCCAGAAGTCCGTCTCTCTCTCCTCCAACGTAGAAAAATGCCCTCACCCGAGGTTCTCTTTCAGAGTAGCACCCGAGGCGAACTTGCACTTTCGGAGCCTTGCAAGCCCCGTTCGAGCAAACTTGACCGCTCGGACAGGCTTTCGGCGCAGACCATCTCAGACAACCATCGCTGCCATAAGTGAAGACTTGAAATGTCGTGTTTCCGCAACATTTTCTGTCCCCATACTCATAGCTTGAACGGGAGCATCTGCTCTTGGTCGTTTTCTTCGCCAACTGGAACTGCGAATCGTTATCTTCCTCCTGTTCGACTGTCCCTCCATTATTGGTATTATTTTGTTCAACATTAAAGTTAAAATCAAAATCGGGGGTTTCAGTCTTTGCTGGCTGGGCCGGCTGCACGGGATAATAAACTATCGTCGCAGGCTGGGCCGCAGCGGGAGTAACGGGAGCGGGCTTTTGAGCGGGAATCGTCTTTTTGGGAGCACCGGTGCATGCACCGCCGCTGCCGCAAGACTCTTTGACCGCGCCAACAATATTCTCGGCTCCTGCATTGATCGCGCTGGTTATCTTCTCTCCTTGTTCTTGCACTCTGTTAGCGGTTATGCCGGTATTATTAACAGTTTGCTGAGTATACGTGACGACATTGTCAAGCTTCTCATTCGTCTTATCCAGTTTTTCATTCGTCTTGTCTCCGTTGTCAGCGATCTTGTTAAGGACGGTCATCGTTTCCGAAGAACCCGTAAGGACTGATTTATCGCCGATCTTTCCTCCACTAAAGAAGAAAAAAGCGGCTATAACGCCAAGGATCCCAATAGCACTAAACCATTTTTGTTTTGTAGTCATTAGACTAACAGACCGTATTTCGAACGCTTTAGCGTCCTTTTACGGTCGTGATTATCTTTCCATATTCACTCTGGTAAAGAGCGAATAAATTATCGATGTCGACAGCGAGTCGACCTTCGAGCGGCATCGATTTATCATCGATCCGTCGAATCCGACTGTTGAAGGCCGAATCGATAATAATCGCTTAGCCCCATTTCACTGGAAGGGCCAAAGGATTATTATCGAGAAGCTTCGATAATTATTCTGCTAGTTCCCGAATTCGGGGGCCAGCATGTGCTCAAGAATAACACATTCTCAGAATTTGTCAAGTCATCGGAAGGAACCAGGTCGGTTCCGGGGTTGACCAGGAACTGCCTGTTCACGGCGTAAATATACTCGCGGCCCTGAAAATAGATCTTTATCTCATCCCCTTTTTGCAATTCGTTAACACGGTTGAAGATGCCGTAATAATTTATTTTCGGCCAGCTGTCCGGCGCGGTATGGCCCAAAACAACAGTAACGCCGCTTTCTGACGGCAGGTCGGAGGTCGGATAGATCATCACTCCTTTTTTTAATGATTTTCCGATGTCTTCCGCACTGTCGCTAGGGCTTCTGACCAGCGGAGCTTCCACTCCTATCTTTTCGATAATTAAGCTGTCTTCTTTCTGGACAACATTCTCTATTTTAGGCCCGACGGCGGAAATAGAACCGGTCCTTCCCGATGTCGCAGCCGAAACGATGACGCTGTCCGCCGGTACGGGAGCGGGGTCCCGGTCCAAACCGGCCAAAAAACCGTCGGCTGCGGTCGTCAAAAAATTAAAATTGACCATCCAAGAGATGCTGTTCCAGTTCAGAACAAAAACCATGATCAGATAAAAGACCACAAAAAATTTCAAATATGGTTTGATATTCTTTAGCTGATCGAACATGCCTTTATTGGAGATTAAACGATCGTCAGATTATGCGGGATGAACCTCAATATGAGCGTTTTATCAAATACGAGAAGAACGCCGAAAACAAGGATAAAGAAAAATCCCTTAAGCAAAAGATCTTTGGGTTGGACCCTTATCTCTATAAAAATGGTCAAAAACAATCCTATCATCGCTACCAATAAAGATAAAAAGTTCAGTTTTTCGATAAAATTCGGCAAACCCATGACCAAAAACTTGATCGACATCTCTCTCATATCCATCCCTTTGTTCGAACTGTTGGCCGGAAACTGCGTCTCGGCACCTTCGATCTCCGGTTCGGTCCCGGCCAAGGCGATGGTAGAAGTCTGAACCGGCTGCTCTTCCTGCGGATCCTGATCTTCTGTTTGGCTGATCCTAGGATCTTCGATCGCTTTTTGTCCGGCTGTCGTGCTTGAAACCTGTTCTATTCCGGCGGCCTTAACAGGCTGGGAAGGCTGCTCGGGGGGAATTTTCGGAGCGGTCTGGGATGTTCCTGCGCTCACGCTCGCATTCGGCGCTTTAGCGGATGCCTGGCCGCTTGATTTGGCCCCGAACATTTGGACCACCACCGTTACTTCTTGGCCCTGAAAATCGCCCTTGGCTATGCCAATGCCGATCTCCTGATATCCCGGATTGACCAAATTAGCGCGATGGGACGGGGAATCGTTCCATGCCTGCACGACCTCTTCTCCGTCAACAAAACCGATCGCCAGATTCTCTCCGGCTTTTTGATAACTGTAACCGGAAAGCTTTATCCAATACCAGGGGCTTTTCCCTTCCGGACTGTTATGGCTGAAATAATCAAGATCGAGCATATCCTGGGCTTTTAAAGCCGCGGCTTGGTCAAGGGTCGAATTTTCTTTAAGCTCGCCGATCCCCAATTCTTTTCTTTCCTGATTTGTCAGCGTCACTAAAAATTCCTTGGTCAGGGTTGCGAAATAAGAACTTTGATAGAAACAAAAAGACGCCGGCAAAACGATAAATTTGACGATAAGCAATATCGCCAGATAGTAGATCAAAAAATTACTGTCTAAAAATTTCGGACGGAAATTATTGCTTTTACAGGGAATGAAAATATGCCTTAATTTGCTCGCAATAGTTTTGATCATCATATAATAATATTATACTATATTTTCCACATTTTGTCAAAAACAGAAGGTTTAAGCCCTCTGTTTCTTCCCTCCGGTTTACTGCTCTATTAAATAATTATTTCCTTCCGTTATATCTTATTTCGCGATCTTTACTCTTGCCGGACGGATCACCCGGCCCTGAAAAGTGTATCCTTTCTGCATTTCTTCGATTATAATGCCGGGTTCCGCTCCTTCAACCGAAACTTCAGCCGCGATATCATGAAAATTCGGGTTGAATTTCTCTCCAATGGATCTTATCTCCTCCAGGTCCTGCTTCTTCAAAAAATCCAAAAGCTGGATCTTGATCTGCAGCATTCCCTGGATATTGCCGTCAGCCTTGGCGGCGGCCGGCAATGTTTTTTGAGCCATTTCAAAGCTGTCGAGAACCGGCAGTATGCCGGAAATGATATTTTCCGTGGAATATCTCAGCAGATCGGAAACGTGCTCGGCTTCTTCTTTCTTGTAGTTCAAAAAATCCGCTCTAGCCCTTTGCCAGCCGGCCAGATATTCTTCTTTCTGCTTTCGGCATTCATCCAGTTCTTTTTGAACACCCTCCAATGATATTTCAATTTCTCCTTCAGCCGGCCCTTCTTCTTTTCCTTTTTTTCCTTTTTTTGTTTCTTCAGCCATATAGTTCAAAATTGTTCCGATCTCCCGGTCTTAGGACCGGACAGATCAAAAATTCTCTAGAAATTTTTTTAACGAATTTATCAAACTGATATTTTTGTCGTACGCCATGCGCTTCGGTCCCAATATGGCCATAAATCCCTGTCTTTCTCCCGGAAGGGATATCTTCGAAACTATCAAGCTGAAATCTCTGGCCTCGGGCATGGGATTCTCTCTGCCTATGAATATATGCATCCCTTCAGAACCGCTGACGCCGTCGATCTCCTGCAATTTATCTTCCAGCTCGTCAACGGTCTTCGCAAAGCGTTCTATATAGGCGGCATCATCGAATTCCGGCTCTTTGAACATCCCGCTCCAGCCCTCTTTGACCGCGATCTCATCTTCGGGAAAATAAGCGGTAGCCATGTTCGAGGTCTCGCGGGACATCCTTTTGGCGAGGGTCCGGGCGAACCTGAAAGAACTTTCCATCTCTTCTTCCAGCTCCTGCCAAATATCCAAAAGATCTTCCCTCCTTTCTTTGGAATTATTATCCCCATCCGATATACGGTCGACAAAAAAACGGTAGCCCTTATCGGTCGGCACCCTGCCGGCCGAAGTGTGGGGCTGGCAAAGATAGCCGCTCCCGGTCAATTTTTGCATTTCGATCCTGATGGTCGCGGGAGATATCCCAAACTTATGTTTTTTTTCAATGGATTGGGAACTCACCGGCTCGGCAGAGTCGATATATTCCTGAATAAGCAGGTCTAAAATTTGTTCTTGGCGTTCCGATAGCATGTTTCTAAAATGAATAATAAAATTTTATCACTCTTTGGTCAAGAGTGCTGATAGCAAAAAAAACGTACTGCCTGCGGGACTATCAAAGCTAAAATAAAAAAATGGCCTGACAAGGTCCGAGGCATTCCGCCGGATCGATCTCAAAAATAAAAAATGGCTATAAAGATATAGCCGTTGTTTTACCGAACTTTCAATTTTCTCCTGTCCTGCAGACGCTTACATTATCCCCCAGTTGAATATTTTATCGAGGACGTAAACGGCTAAAACGAGAAATAAAAAAGCCCAAATAATGAAAACGACCGTTTTAAAGCCGGAACTTGACCTCTCGACCTTAACGGATTCTATTTCCCGGGTGTTGGAATCTTCCAGCGCCTTTTCTATATCGGGCAGCTGCCAGCCGACGCTCAATAGCTCCTCCTTTATCCGTCCGTCCGTCATTCCGTTGGCCCTGGCCGCTTTTATGTATTCCAAAAGTTTTTTATCCATATCTTATGATGCCGGCGGCATGATCATTATTTGATCACGGCCTGGTTGCCGAAACGAAGGTCTATATATTCCGAGACCTTTATTTTTTGGTTACAGATCTTTTCTTCCAGAACGGTTCTCAGCTTTTCCTTTTGCCAAGCCAGGTCCCCTCTTGTATCCAGATAAATATCGAATCCCGCTTGGGCTCTCAAAACCAGTTTATCGGCGTATACCGCAAACTTTACGATATTCCCGACCTCGGGCCGTCCGTCCAGCTCTTTTTTCAGTTTGGCGCTCCAATCCAGAAAATCTTTTTTGTCCATCCTGGTTTCGATCGCCATCGCTTCAAAGCTTTCTTTTTCTTCTATAACCAGCGGATTATCCCGGCCGGACGATCCCTGGTCATAACCCCTGAAAGAAATGCCGTTTTTATCCGTCCAGGAACAATCCTGCTTTTGATCCCAATCTTTGCACCAAACCGCGAACGGCTCGCGTTCTTTAACCTCGAGCGCCAGCACATTGGGAAATTCTCTGGAAAGGCTCAATTTTTCTATTTGAGGAAAATTGCTCAAAAGCGAAGCCGAATTGAAAAACGGAAGCATTATGCTTTTCGAACCGATCTCCCAGCCGAAAATATCAAAAGACAAAGGATATTTTTCAGAGATAGCTTTCTCCAGATCTTCCGAAGAGACCATCTTGGCGTTGCGGACCTCGATCTTGTCTATTTGGAAATAAGGGGAGAAATATGCCAGGTATAAACCGGCGGAAACCGCTCCCGTGATCAGGAAAACGCATAAACCCGCTTTTCTAAAAAAAGCCTTCTGCTTTCTTCTTGTCGCCGTTTTCCTTTTTCGAACTGTTTTAGCTTTGGTCCTTCTTACCATTGATTTTCACCTAAGCCTTATTATTTATCCGCCGCTATACTTGAACAGCGGGATGCGCCGGTTCACGAAAAAAAACAGATATACCGTATTATAGATTCCTTTTTTTCTTTCTCAAAGTTTCAAAAATGAACGTCAGCCAATACAGGCTCGACAACGGAAGGTCTTTGGTCTTGACGTATTCTTTTGTCCTCCCGCCGAATCCCATCTTAAAAAGGCTCAGGCCGTACCATGGATGATCTTTATCTTTGATCTCTATCTTCTGTCCGCCGTCCTTTTCTCCGACCTTTTCAAAAGGCGCTATTCCCCAAAAATTATAGGCCTTGCAGCCGCGGCGCTTAGCCTCCTTGATCACCTCCCACTGCAAAAGATAAGAGACCGGGGCCTTAGAATGGGTCGAACCGCTTTGATGGTAGAAGGCAAGACCGGACCAAAAAATTATCATTGCCGCCGAGACGATCTCTCCTTTGTATTTTCCGAAGAAAAAAGAGATCTTCCCGTCGTTCAAAAATGCCTGGAACTCTTTTTCAAGATATCCCAAAGAAAACGGCACGAAATTCTGGCGGCGGGCCGTTTCGCGGAAGATCGGATCGAACAGTTTCAAGTCTTTTATATCCGCGCTCTGGACGATCTCTATATCCCCGCCCTTCTCCGCCTGCTTTATCAAATAACGGGTGGTTTTTCTCATTCTGGCCAATATGTCTTCCTCTCGGCCTTCCAATCCCAGTTCCCAAGTGAATTCCGGATGCATATGTATGGGCGCGTCGCGAAATCCCTTTTCTTTGAATATCTTTTCGTTGGCTTCGTTCTTCTCCCAGATCGGAGCTATTCTTATAAACCAGCATTTTTCGGCAATGGCGATCTTTTTCGCACCAGAAAGCAGCAAGTCGAATATCTGCTCTTTCTTTTGCGCCGGACATTCCCCTTTTAAGATCGGACCGTGAGGCAGGAACAAAAATTTGCCGCGGCGGGCCGATACTTTTATGAACTGGGCCGCGGCGATAAGATTTTCTCCGTCAAAAACGCCTAATCTCCAAATTTTCGAATTCAGAGACCTGTTGAACTCTCCCCAATTAAAAGACTGCAAAAAGGTCTTCTCTTTGCAGTCGAGCAAAAGGTCCTCCCACTGTTTTTTTTCCGTTATTTCCTTTGCTTCCATTTTTATTCAACCGGCCAAAATATCGCTAAAAATCAAGACTGCCGACTTTTTTCCAGGTATTCTCGTCGAGCACCGTCAAGTTATCTTGGCCCAAAACATAAAGATAATTATCTATATAGACCGCTCTCTTTATCTGGACGCCGGAAACGGCTTTTTCCAGGGTCAGCTTGTCATTTTTATAAGAAAACACATAGCCTCCCTTGCTGCCGGGCAAAAATACTATCTGCCGGTCCTTATCTTCCATAAAAGCGTGGTGGTTCTCCGTCGCTTCCGACCAATATTCGTCCAAAGTGAATTTCGATATCTCTTTCGGATTCTCTGCGTCGCCGACGTCGAACAAAGAAAGCTTCACTTTAAGGTCTTCTTTCCCTATCCCCAATATTTTGCTCCCTGACAAGGGGTGGAGATAAGACGAGTATCCCAAAATTTCAAGCTGTCCGGCCAATGTCGGATTCACAGGGTCGCTCAGATCGGCTACCAGCAACGGATCGGTCTCTTTATAAGTAACGATGTATCCCCTGTCTTGGACGAATCGAACGGCATAGATCCTCTCATCGTTCCAGCCTTTGCTGATATCCAATATCGATCCGGCTATTTTTAGATTGTCATCCAGCGTATAAACGTCGTTGACCGATGTTCCGCCGCTTGTCCAGAACGGCCCGAATCCCCAAAAACCGCCCTGTCCGGCAGTCGATGCCACTCTTAAATAACCTTTATATTCGTCCAAAGAAAATTGGTTAAGAAGGGTCCCGGGTATGCTGCCGCTGGCCGCCAGACTGAAATCCGCCAAACTGATCTTGGCTATGCCGGTTCTTTCTATCTCCCTCTTTTGTTCTTTATAATAGTCCCCCAGAAGATTCTGAATATTGTTATTGAGTTTAAGCTGTTCGTCTTCATCCAACGTGTTTACATATTGCTGGAGGATGAAGCTCAGCTCCACATACTTCGCCTGGCTGCTGATCCCATAATCTTTAAGTCTTTCTATCTTTTCGATCGTTCCCGACGGAAAAACGCTAACCGCTTTTTGGCTTATAAATTTATAGAAAAAATCTATCATGTCGGCGGAATATGAATACGTGACGTAGATCGCGCTGGAAGACATATAAACCGCTGACCGGCCGTTGGTACCGGTTATCGATAGATTGTTCTTTACGCTCCCATCCTTCGGGTCGATCAAAAGAGCGTTATAGATCGAATCGACGGGCGTGGTTGCCGCCGGATGGTAGATCTGATTGCAGGCGACCGTTAAAGAACCGTCCTCCCCCCAAACTAAAGGCTTGATCGGACAAGGCTGAAGATCGTTGATCTGCGTCCTTGTTATCAAATAGATCTTCCCCTCATAAAGCCTGGCGTCAGTAACATAATTTTGATTGCCAAGTTTCAGCTCCCAAGTTTTTTGGGGCTTGGCCGGATTGCTGATGTCGTAGCCGACAAGAGCATTGCCGGAAAAAACGACCAGAATATTATCCGTCAAAAGCAGGTCTCCGCTTTTTTTTATATTGGTCTCCAACGATAAAGAGCTGGTGGGAAAAGCGCTTATCACTTTTGTTTCTCCGGGATTTTCAAATGACGGCATCCCGCTTGATCTCACATTTTCCATGAGCCAGGAGATCGGGGTATCGGACGAATAATATATCTCCTTGCCGTTCGTTTTGATGATGTCCGGCTCGTCTATGCCGGCTACCTGGATATTGGTTCCCGAAAATCTTCCCGCAACGGAAGAACCGCCCGAAGAAAGCTGGGCTGATCCGGAATATCCCCCGTCCGGGCTTCGAACGGCCGTCGTCGGCGCTGTTTTCTCCGAAGACGCCATATCGACCGCGATCTGATTTCCGCCCAAACCGGAATAGGAGCTATTCAGCTCCGAATCCAAAAGATAAGCTTTGAAGTCCTCCTCGTCTTCAAATTGTTTTATGCCCTGAACCGGTATTTTTACGCTATCGCTGCTGTCCGGCTGGACATCTCCTTTCTTGGAAGAAAATTTATCTTGATCGATGGAGCTGGGGCTGAATCCCGTGGTCAAAAAAACTATCCCGAACGCTGCCGCCGAAAAAGCCAGCAAGATCAATATGCCAAGCCTGGTGTCTACCAGTTTCGTTCTTATAAGATGAAAAAAATTAGCAATGCTTGTTTTATCCATAATTTTTGTTTTTTATTGATATTTTCCGAATATCGAATTTAAAAAATTTTGGATCGTCAAAACGCTTCTTTAACCTCGAACTTTTGAGGGATTTTTGAAAGCGTTATCATATAAATGATAACCTATTTTCAAAGCTTAGGGAATGTGGAAAAGCCGTCCCGGTCTCAAGACCCGGAGGCGTCATCTTAACATCTCGACAATATGATCCCTGGCCGCCAGCTGCGTTTTCAGATCGTTTTCCATCTCCAGGGCTATGAAATCGGAGAAGTACTCGGCCGGATAGTTCTTCAGGTAGTCCAGTTCGGAAAGATCCCTTACGTAATGGCAATCCCGGCGGTCTTCCTCCACTTCCTCGTTAAAATGAGTTTCCTTTTGGATGGCGTTTATATGGTTGCATCCGATCCGGGAAGAAGCTATCAGCCTTTTGAAGTTTTCAAACCTTTCCGGGTATAAAAGCCTGTCGTTTTCCAAGTGGCTGAGATCGATGCATATTCCCGCAAAATCGTTCAGCTCCGACTCTTCGAAAATATGGCGGACGTTCTCCAGATAAATTTTATCCTTATAGCCGGACAGATCGAAAAAAAGAGGATGTGTCACCGTAGAATGGGTATTGAAGACCTCCGTGCCGTACTTGCCGACCAAAAGATCAAGCTCCTCCAGAGACATATCGTTGCGCAAATGAACAAAGGGTATCTTTTTTATCCCGCTTTTTCCTAAAAGTCCGTAAAGCTCTTCCCTCCCAACCCTGTCCAAACAAGTCGGGAACAAAGCGACCTCAACCAGGCCCAACTCATCGGCCTCTTTTATTTTGGCGCGCCAATCAGAACCGGGGGTGGTGGTGATGGAGGGAAAGATGTTTTTTCTTAAAATCATAACTTAATATTTAGCTTTCTAATTAATCTAATTCGATTTGCTTGAATGTCAAAATCCAAAACTCAAATTTCAAATCAAATCCAAAATCCAAAGCTCAAAACCTTTTTAGATTTTGGACTTTGAGCTTGATTTGAAATTTTGATTTTGACATTTGGATTTTTCACAACAATATCTTCACTATCTCTTCCGCTTGCTCCTCCGATATATTGATATGCGTCGGCAAGTTGATTATCTTTTGCGCTGCCTGCTCGGCTTTGGGGCAGGAGCCTTTTTTGTAGCCAAAAACTCCAAGAACGGTCGAGGGCGGGACGATCGGCGATCCGGACCATCCGTCGTTAAGATAGATATTGTTCTCTTTGAATTTTTTCAAAAGACATTGGGGATTGGCGGCCAGGATCGGATACTTCATAAAAACCGGTGTTTTATTCGCGCCGTTCGCACCAAAAGGAAGCGCGAACTTTCCCGAACTCAATTTTTCCGAATAAATTTTAGCGATATTTCGGCGGTGGTCGTTGAATTCTTCCAATTTTTTAAATTGATTTAACGCCAAAACCGCCAAGGCGTTAGGCAAACGCCTCGGGAAATATCCGGGCATTATCCCTTTGCCTTCGCCTTTTGTGACCGCTTTGGAAAGAATGCCCGCGTTTATAAAAAAGCTCAAAAAGGCTTTGCCTATTTTAAAACAATTGTAAGCGGGCAAGATCAGATTGTTCATCAAAACCGGATGCAGCAACTGTTGGAGAGTCCAAGCCGATGAAGGGAAGCTGATGGTCAAATAGAAATC
>JBBABQ010000008.1:0-22529 GCA_041657565.1 Minisyncoccota bacterium
GCAGTTAACCCCTGGCCACGTCTTAGGCGCAGGCGGGTCTGGGTATTTGACCGGTGTCAGCCAGATTATGAGTGGGGCCGGCCATATCTGCACTCTTAAGACCGACGGCACTGTCTGGTGCTGGGGAGGTAATTATTACGGCCAACTTGGGATTAATAATACTACCAATCAACTTGTCCCTGTCCAGACCTTTTTTCCTTAATAGATTTTTACTGATTTTTTTGTTTTAGTCAGTTTTGGCTGGCTTATCCACAAGCTAAATTTAGTTGGATTTATTGAATTATTGTAGAATTAAAACAGTATGAATACCTCCAAGTTTTTTCATTCCCTTTTTTCGTCCGCTATCAAGCAAAAGATCAAAAAAATTAAAAAAGCCCATCTAAAAGCCTTCACCATCCTCGAGCTTTTGGTCGTCATCGCTATTATCGGCATTCTGCCTGCGAGGATCTTTGCCTCCATGGCCGGCGTTCAGGCAATTGCCCGCGACGGCCACAGGCAGTTCGAACTCTCTCAAACCAAAAAAGCTCTCGTCATATTGTCTGTAGAGCGGCGGGTATCCGACCACCGGAGCGGACGGCATTTGATAGCGACACTAACGGAACTTTTGCCTAAGCTATAAAGTCGGGGGGCATGTCTATCATCCCCAGAGATCCCAAATATACTTCCGACGGAGAATATTCCTACAAATACATCGCCACGGCGGCTTTTTCTAGCAGGGAAGGTTGGATGACGGACATCAGGCTCGTAATAGCGGCGTGACCACCGTTCTTTCCGGTTCCAGCAATCCTGGCCACGGTAATTTTATCTACGGCATGGGCAGTCCTTTTGACTGGGTTTCTCCTCAGATAGACAGTTTGCGGCAAGGAGTTTCTAATACTAACAATCCTTGCCCTAGCGGTTGGCGGATACCGACTGAAACGGAGTGGGAGACTGAGCGGACGAGCTGGAGCAGCGCGGTTAGTGTCCTGAATTCCCGCGGCTTGTACTTCACCAGCGGCAGTGCGAACGTGGGCAGCGGTTAGTCGGGCGTTCGGCTTCTCGGTCCGCTGCGTCAAGGATTAGTTCGGCAATTTGACAATTAATCCTTGCCGTTACGCGGCAAGGACGGCGCGAAATTCAAAAAATTTTGATTGGACAATAAAAAAGAGCGGCTTTCCCGCTCTTTTTATCTATTCCTTTTCTTCTTTTTCCGGCTCTTCTTTTACTTCAGCTTCTTTGATAGGTTCATCGCTTTCTTTTTTGTATTTGCATTCTTTATTGGAGCACTTGATGCTTTTTTTGGTCTTTACCAGAATGGATTTGCATTCCGGGCAGAATTCGTTGATCGGTTCGTCCCAGGCCGCGAAATCGCAGTCCGGCCATCTGGAGCAGCCGTAAAAGGGTTTTTTACGCTTGCTCATTTTTTTCGTGATCTCTCCTTCGCCGCATTTTGGGCATTTGATATGAAGATTGTTGTCTTTCATGCTTTCGGTGTGGCGGCATTCCGGGAATTTCGAGCAGGCATAGAACTTTCCGAACCGCCCCATCTTGATGATGATCGGGCCTCCGCATTTCGGGCAGATCTTATCCGTGGCCGTCTGGGCCAGTTCCGTTTTCGCAACTTCGTCATATTTCGCTTTAAGGTTCTCGGCGAACGGATCATAAAATTCCTTGATGACGCCGGTCCATTGTTTTTTCGCTTCCGCGATTTCGTCCAGGTTTTCTTCCATCTGCGCGGTAAATTTGATGTCGACGACCTGCGGGAAATGGCTGACCAGAAGCTGGTTGACCATCTCTCCCATTTCCGTCGGTTTGAAGCGCTTGGCCTCGTCTTTTTCTATATAGTTCCTGGCTTGGATGGTGCTCATTATCGGCGCATAAGTGGACGGGCGTCCGATGCCGTTCTCTTCAAGGGCTTTGATCAGGCTGGCTTCGGTATAGCGGGCGGGCGGCTGGGTAAAATGCTGTTCCGGCTTCAACTCTACCAGATCGAGCGGTTCTTCTTTGGCCAGCTCCGGAAGCTGGGCCTCTTCGAATTTAAGGCTGTACACTTTTAAAAATCCGTCGAATTTCAGGATCTGTCCCGTTGCCCTGAAAGTATATTCTGAATTTTCTTCCCCGGCGGAGGCCTCGATATCAATGGTGGTGGCGTCAAAAATAGCCTGGTTCATTTGGCAGGCGATGAAGCGGCGCCAGATCAGGCCGTAAAGTTTGATTTGGGAGTTGTTCAGCTTCCCTTCTTTTTCGACGTCTTCGGGCGTCCGGTCCGGAGCGCTCGGCCTTATGGCTTCGTGCGCTTCCTGCACCAGCCCTTTGGCTTTGAATTTCTTGAAAGATCCCGTCCAGTAATTTTGTCCGTATTTTTCAACGATGAAATCCCTTGCCGAGCTTAGGGCCTGCTCCGACAGGTTCAGCGAGTCGGTGCGGTGGTAGGTGATATAGCCGTTCTCATAAAGCTGCTGGGCCAGGCTCATCGTCATTCTCGCGGGCAGATGGAATTTTTTCCAAGCTTCTTGCTGAAGCGTGGAGGTTGTGAAAGGCGGCAGGGGATTTTTCCTTGTTTCTTTTTTCTCTACCGAAAGGACCTTGTATCCGGCATTCTTCAGATCATCCATTATCTTATCGGCTTTTTCTTTGTTCTCTATCCCAAGCTTGGTGACGGCTTTGCCGTTCTCTTTCGTCAAAAAGGCGCTAAATTTGCTTAGAGGATCTTTTTCTTTGCCGGTTTTTTCCAATATCGCTTCGATGCTCCAATATTCTTGCGGCAGGAATTTTTTTATTTCCTCTTCCCTTTCGCAAACCAGTTTGACCGCCACGGATTGGACCCGTCCGGCCGAAAGGCCTTTGGCGATCTTTTTCCAGAGAAAGGGGGATAGCTTGTATCCTACTATCCTGTCCAGCACGCGGCGCGCCTGTTGGGCGTCAACCAGGTTCATATCGATCTTACGGGGCTCTTTCATCGCTTCCTCGATGGCCTGCTTGGTTATTTCGTGGAAAACGACCCTTTGGTAGGAGTCGTCTTTTTTCAATCCGAGAGCTTTGGTCAGGTGCCAGGCGATGGCTTCGCCTTCGCGGTCCGGATCAGTGGAAATAAGGATCTCATCAGCTTTTTTAACAGCTTTTTTCAGGATGTCCAGATTTTTTTTGGCTTTGGGAACTATTGTATATTGCGGCTCGAAATCTTTTTCAAGGTCGATGCCGAATTTTCTTTGGGGAAGATCGCGAATATGCCCGTAAGAAGACAAGGCCTCCCAGCCGGAGCCTAAAAATTTGGAAATTGTTTTTGCCTTAGTGGGGCTTTCGACGATGATTAATTTCATAGAAGATTTGCTGACTGGGATATTATAACCTGTTTTGCTTTTTTGATAAAATCAAAAATTTGATCGTAAATCCAAATATCAAAATCCAAATTTCAAATAAAGTTCAAAATCCAAAAACCAAAGCGCAATTTCTGCTTATTGATAGGGAGGTATTTGACATTTGAGCTTTGAAATTTGAACTTTCGGAGTCAGCGGTTTATTCCGTAATTATTCCCTCCTAGGTCGTTTATCATCCCTTTCAGTTCCATTGAAATAAGGGTCTGAGCGGCCGTGGCCGCGTCCAGCCCTGTCGTTTCGATGATCTTTTCAATGTTCAGGCTTTTTTCTTCCAAAGTTTTTAAAATAAGCGATTCATCGCGGTTTTCGCAAGAAGGAAGACGTTCGAGCAGGGTCATTTGCCTTGATAAGCCCAGCCCTCTTAATACATCATTGATATTTTCAGTCAACTGCGCTCCGTTTTTTATCAGTGCGTTGCAGCCTTGGGAATTGGCCGAATGGATCGGTCCGGGGATCGCAAAAACCTTTCTGTTTTGTTTCCCGGCCCAAACGGCGGTGAGCAGGGCTCCTGATCTGACCTTTGCTTCGATGACGAGCGTTCCCATGGAAATCCCGGAAATTATGCGGTTGCGCTGGGGGAAAGTATAGTTGGCCGGTTTCGTCCCGGCCGGGTATTCGGATAACAGCGCTCCGCCAGTTTCCAATATTTTTTGAGCTAAGGCCAGATTTTGTTTCGGATAAAAGCTGTTTCGGTCCAAGCCGCCTCCCAGAACCGCGATAGTTCTCTTTTCGAGCTGGACGGCGGCTTGGTGGGCGGCGGAATCTATGCCTGCCGCCAACCCGGAAACAACTGTCAGACCGTTTTGGGATGCTCCTTTGGCCATCTCTCCGGCTGTTTCCGCTCCGTAAGCTGAGCATATTCGCGCGCCCACGATAGCCAAGCAATTTTCTTCCGGGATCATTCGGCCGATATAGTAGAGAACCTTGGGAGGATTTTTGATCTGCTTGAGCCGGAGAGGATAACCGGGATCATCGATCGAGATGGTTTTAATATCTTGGTCGGAGAACATATAAAAATGCAAAATGCAAATATTAAAATGTAAAATTATGGTATCCCGCCAGCGGCGGGATGATATATATCGCGAAGCGATACATTAATTTTACATTTTGATTTTTGATTTTTACATTAGTTATATTTATTCATCGCCGCGTCCGTTCCTTCGAACATTATCGTTTTGAC
This sequence comes from Minisyncoccota bacterium, assembly GCA_041657565.1. Taxonomy (GTDB): domain Bacteria; phylum Patescibacteriota; class Minisyncoccia; order Minisyncoccales; family JAQTVQ01; genus CAIMDX01. Next base: position 4,537 of record JBBABQ010000008.1, read on the forward strand.
CGCGTCGGCGGCGCCGATCAAAGTTTTGGCCAAGACAGCTTCCTCTTCTTTCGTGAAATTCTTCAGAACAAAATTTTTCAGGTCGGGCTTGACTCCTTCGGCCGGGGGATTGGCAGGCGCGATGCCGACCCTTATCCTGGTGAAATTTTGGTTTTTGATCTCTTGGATGATGGAAGCGACGCCTTTGTGCCCGCCCGGACCGTGATTTTTGGATATTTTGACCGATCCCAGCGGAAGGTCGGCATCGTCATGGACAATGATCAAATTTTCCGGTCCCAGTTTAAAATTTTTCATGGCGGCCTTAACGGCCAAGCCGGAAGCGTTCATAAAAGTTTGAGGTTTTAAAAGCAGTACTTTTTCTTGGTCTAGAAGGGTTTCAACCGTCATGGACTGGTATTTTTTAGATGAAGAAAAAACAGCCAGAGCGTTGCGGCTGGCTAATACATCCAAGGTTCGAAAACCGACATTGTGGCGGGTATTCTCCAGATTTTGGCCCGGATTGCCCAGACCGGCGATGATGAACATAATAAACTAATTTTTAATTTCCTGCCTACCGGCAGGCAGGCAAATTTTTAATTTTTAAACCTTGCCCTGCGCCGGTTTTGGATTCCTGCCTGCCGGCAGGCAGGTAAAAATTAAGATTGATGGCTATTATATCATTTCCTCCGGTCCAACGAAAATCCAGCTGTTTTTTTAGGCAAAAAGCCGTTAAAAGACGGGCTTGCCCCGTTAGAAGTTTTTCTATATCATAGGAAATGCCAAACTATAAAGCGACTTCGTTTTTAAATTTTTTGATGGAGGACGGCAACTTCTAACGGGGTTTGCCAAGGCGAAAATACTATCGTATCATATAACCATTATGGACAATCAAGTTAAATCTTTTTTCGCATTTTCTTTCGACGTTATAAAGATCGTGGTCATAGCGCTGGCTATCGTCTTGCCGATCCGATATTTTTTATTCCAGCCATTCGTGGTCAAAGGCGCTTCAATGGAGCCGAATTACCACAACGGCGATTATCTGATAGTAGATGAGATCTCTTACAGGTTCGATGAGCCGCAAAGAGGGGATGTCATAGTTTTTAAATATCCGAACAATATAGCGGAGAGGTACATCAAAAGGATAATAGGCCTTCCCGGAGAAACACTTTCCATAAAGGACGGACAGATATCAATTGAAAAGGGCGGGCAGACGTCCATTTTGAACGAATCGACCTATCTTTCGGAAGACATCATCCAAACTTGGCGCACTCGCCAGGACCAGCCTTCGGTCACTTTGGGCGCTGACGAATATTTTGTGTTGGGCGATAACCGCAACGCTTCTTCCGATTCTCGCGTATGGGGGAAATTGGAGGAAAAATTCATTATTGGCCGGGCGTCTTTCCAATTTTCTTTGCCCGGGATGTTCAGCTCGGTCACTTCTCCGAATTATTAAAGCAACCCAACCGTCAGATCTGTAATAATTTAAAAGTCTTCTTTGCCATTTATGGAAAAAAATAAATTCCAAGCCCCTTCAGGGATGCACGATATTTTGCCGCAGGAAGAGTATTTTTACCAGAAGATCTATAATACGGCGCAAAAGGTTTTGGATTTTTACGGTTTTGAGAAAATAGATACGCCGATAGCTGAGCAGGCGGATTTGTTCTCGCGGGGAGTTGGAGAGACCACCGAACTGGTGGAAAAGCAGATGTATTCTTTTCGGACCAAGGGCAAGGACCTTCTTGCTTTAAGGCCGGAAGGAACAACTCCGATAATGAGAGCCTATCTTCAGAACGGGATGTTTTCTTGGCCTCAGCCGGTGAAACTTTGGTATTTCGGGCCTTTTTTTCGTTATGAAAAACTTCAGGCCGGGCGCTATCGGGAGTTCAGGCAGTTCGGCGTGGAGGTTTTGGGAGAGAGGAGCCCTATTGCCGATGCCCAGATAATATTGATACTGTCGGCTATATTGGATGAGCTTGGATTGAAGAACATAGCCTTTAAAGTCAATTCTATCGGCGATGCCAATTGCCGCCCAGTTTACAAAAAAGCGCTGATGGCTTTTTTAAAGAACAAGAAGAGCGAGCTGTGTTCCGACTGCCAGCAGAGGCTTAAATTGAACCCTTTGCGCATACTGGATTGCAAGAACGCTAATTGCCGCCAGATCTTGGCGGAAGCGCCGCAGATCATAAATTATCTTTGCCCGGAATGCCACGAACATTTTAAAGAGGTTCTGGAGATATTGGACGAGATCAAGATAAATTATACCCTTGATCCTTATCTGGTCAGGGGATTCGATTATTACACCAATACGGTTTTCGAAGCGGAGATGGTCGAGGAAAAGAAAGAAGCCGCTGTTGAGGCCGAAAAGTCCGTTGGAAAAACGGAAAAGTTCGAAGAGGCGCAAGAAGCGGGAAAGCCCGCAGTATTGGCGGAAGAAAAAGCGAAAGAGCCGGAAATACAGCTTGGGTCCTTGGCAGGAGGCGGACGTTATGATAAACTGGCAAAGTCATTAGGAGGACCCGAAACTTCGGCTTGCGGCTGGGGCGTCGGGGTGGAAAGGCTTATCGAAGCGATGAAAAGGAAGAAGATAAAGCCTTCCGGACAATCCTCGCAGATATTTTTAGCCCAAATAGGTATCCTGGCGAAGAGAAAGACCTTGAAATTGATGGAAGATTTCCGCAAAGAAAGAATAAAGGTTTCCGAATCGATAGGCCGGGATTCTTTGAAGAACCAGCTGGCAAGGGCCGAAAGATTGGGTGCGAAATACTCCCTGATCCTTGGGCAAAAAGAAGCCTTGGACGGGGAGATAATAATTCGCGATATGGCAAACGGCCAGCAAACGACGGTGAGCCAGGAGGATATAATAAAAGAAGTTAAAAAAAGACTTTAATTATAAGAAACAGTAATAAGAGCTATGAGCGTAAAAGTACAAAGACAAAAACAGGAAAGCTCGCAATCTTTGATCTACCGCTTCAATCAGGCCATCCAGAAGAGCGGAGTTTTGGTTGAGGTCAGGAAAAGAAAGTTTGTGAAAAGAGCGAAAAGCAAGAATCTTCAGAAAGAGGCTGCCGTGATCCGCGAAGCCAAGAAAAAAGAGTATCAGAGGCTTAGGAAATTAGGAAAGATAGTCAAAAAAGCCAGAAGAAGATAAAGCTTTTAACCAGTATTTTTACAGGGTCCGCAGGCTTCTTTTGAGGTTTGCCCCGTTAAAAGTCTGGCAAAAGGTTTCTTTATCGCAAAAATCTAAAGCCGTAAGGCGGCCTCGCCTTCAACTCTTCGATGAGAAACAAGTTTTCTTGGACTTCTAACGGGGTTTGCGGCTCTTTTTGCAATATGATGTTACAACAAATAAAAAGCGATCTGACCGCCGCCCAAAAGGAAAAGAACGAGGCCAAGGTGTCCACCTTGAGGATGCTGTCTTCGGCCTTGACCTATAAAGGCGTAAATAAAAGGACGCTGATCGCCGGCAAAGAGCCGAACCTGTCCGAGCAGGAGCTGGCCCAAAAAAGCGAGCTGACCGAACAGGAAATAATAGATGTGATCTTTTCCGAAGCTAAAAAACGCAAGGAAGCGGCACTCGAATATGAAAGAGGCAATCGCCCCGAGCTGGCCCAAAAGGAAAAAGCCGAGCTGGAGATATTGTCGGTTTATCTGCCTGCCCAGATGGGAGAGGAAGAGATAAGAAAGCTGGTCGCCGACGCTATCGCGAAGACCGGAGCGAAAGACGGCAAGGATATGGGAAAAGTGATGGGAGCCTTGGTGCCTTTAACCAAGGGCAAAGCCGACGGCACGCTGGTGAGCAAGATAGTCAAAGAATTGTTGAGCGGAAAATAAAGTTTATAGGGAAGAATTTTGCGCTGCCTCTTAATATTGGGATCTGAACGAAAAATCCGGTCGCTCGCCGGGTTTTTTGTTCTCCTTGACAATATTGACGAAATATTGTTTTTTTGCTAAGAAAAATTAGATCTTTTGCATAAAGTCTTGGAGGCTCAAACGATGAAAGTCGTATTAGCGATACCGTATAATCCCCTTGAAGAAATAGGGGGATTGGAGATAAGCACTTTGCGTTTGGCGGGTGCTTTGAAATCTCTGGGACAGGACGTGCGAATAATAACGAAAGGCAGAAGCGGTTTTGCGAAAGGAGTGTCTATCGAAGGGTATCAAGATATGGCCGCGATATGCGATTGGCTGAACAAAAATTACAGCCAATTCGATGTCGTTGATTGGATGGAGATATTTCCCGAACCCGGGGAGATCTCAATGCAATGCGCCGTATCCGAAAAGCTGCGAAGACGCGGAAAGAAAACTTTCCTGACAATAGCAACGTTGGGAAACCTCGAAAAGCGCGGCTCCGGAGACCTTGTAAAACGGCTTATCCGCCAAACAATGGACGGATATGTCGCCATGACCGGCGGGCAATTAAAAGAATTCAGCGACTACGGAATAGAAGAAAATGTCTTTCCGATAGGTTTCGGGATAGACACGGAAAAGATCTATTGTCCGGCAAGCGTTGATGAAAAGAAAGCCCTAAGGAAAAAACTCGGTCTTCCTGAGGACGCCGTACTGTTCTTGTTCATAGGAAGATTGGTCGGAAGAAAAAGACCTGATTTCCTACTGGAAACATGGCGAGGCCTTTCCGATATCCATAGCATAAGCCATTTGGTGATGATCGGTTCGGGATTTGGCCAGCATGATTCGATCGAAAGTAAAGTGATCGAATTGGCATCCGGTTGTGATCATTTGATCCGCCGGGAAATGGCTTTCGATCTTGATCCGAAGGATTATTATAAGGCATGCGATGCCTTTGTCGTCACCAGCGAACGTGAGGGGATGCCGAATGTGATCATGGAAGCGATGGCGTGCGGAATTCCGGTAATTTCATCGGGGATCCCCGGCATCGGCGAATTGATCGCAAATGGAGTTAATGGTTTAGTATTCCCGATCGATGATGGGAAGATGCTATCGCAAGCGATTCGCATACTGGCGTTTAACGAAAAATTGCGGATACGCTTAGGATCCGCCGCCAGAATGGCCATAGTTGATAAAAAAGACACCCTGAAAGTCGCACAGGAATACGTTGGAATATTTGAGAATGGGAGAGTGGGATGAAATGTTGCCGAAAATGCAGGTTTCCGTAACAGAAAGGTGCCAAATGAAGTGCATCTATTGTACCGGATGGAAGAAGGCCATGAGATCCTTCAACGGAGAGAAGACCGAATTGCCCACGGAGACGATGATGGAAATCATCAGATGTGGCGTGGAAGCCGGACTTAAGGACGTCCATTTCACCGGCGGCGAGCCCTTCCTTAGGGAGGATCTGGCCGACATCGTCAGGATGACAACGGAGATGGGCGCGAGAGTGGAGGTGAACACGAACGGGTTGTTGATCACGTCGGAGAGCATTCTTAAGCTGAAAGATGCCGGGTGCAAGCTCTTGAAAATTTCTCTGGACACTCCAGGGAGAAAAGAATTCGAGAGGATCCAAGGTATCGATGCTTACGAAAAAATAGTTTCCGGCATCAAGATCGCCAAAGAGATCCTTCCTGTTCGCGTAAATTGCGTGGTGATGAGGAGCAATCTGCAGATGATCTATCCTCTCATCAAGCTAATGGACAAGATAGGAGCCCCGCGGGTCCATCTGCTGGACCTTACTTACTATGCGTTCAGCGGAGGCAATCTGTTTTGGCGGAACGAATTCGTCCCGTTATTGAAAGTGGTAAAACCTTTGCTTGAAGAAAAGACAGGGAGCAGGTTCTCTTCATTGCCGATCTACGGATGCTCTTTCAACGAGCTTCGCTTCGGCAACACGGGAGTAGTGATAAAAGAGGCCAATCCGACCATGAGGGGTCCGCATTGCGCTGATTGTTTAAGCTACTGCCATGAGGGGATCTTCTCTTTGAGGCTTTCCGCGGCGGGCTATCTTAATGCCTGTCCGTCCGTGAACAATATAGGCGTGGATGCGATCGCCGCATTAAGGTGCGGTAAATTGCCATCCGAATATCAAAGATTCTCCAAGATCTTTGATGAGGCAAAATTAGTCGAATCTTTTCCGATATTTCTGGAGAAGAATCGGATTAATTTTTGCGACCAATGAGACTGGGATTTTCCCGGTCTCTTTAATTTTTCAGGAAGTTCATCCCTTTTATGATATTTTCGGCTCCGCATTCGATGGTGAAAAATCCCTGATAATTATTTTTTTCAAGGGCATCAAGAACTCCGTCCCACTTTATTTCTCCGTCGCCGGGCGCCAAATGCAAGTCCAGCCAGCCATCCTTTCCAGTCTTTCCAAAATTGTCGTGGGCGTGGATATGGAATAATTTTTTCCCGAATTTTTCGATGGCGCCGACATAGTCTTCACCGCTCACATTGGCGTGGCCGATATCCAAGGCCAGCCCAAAATTATCAAGGCCGACCGTTAAGATGGTCCTTTCCAGTTCTTCGAATTTGCAAGCCCGGTCCGGGAACCAAAAGTTGGTTTGAGCTTCGTTCTCCAGCCCGATCATTATATTTTTATCTCGGGCATATAAAGCGATATTTTTATAAGAATCTATTTCCAATTTTTCTCTCTCGGCGATCTTCAATCCGTAAGGTTCAAGCGCCGGATGCAGAACGACCACCTTGCTCCCCAACCTGGAAGCCATGTCGATGGAGTAGAGAACATCTTCAATAGCCGCTTTTCGCAGATCGTCGTTGAACGAGTTAAGCCCGCCATCGAAAAACGGGGCGTGGACCGAGTAGCTGGTACCCTTTTTTTTGGCCAAATTGATCAAAAAATCCATTTCTTGTTCGAAATTCCTGTCATGCGGCCAGTTAAAATCGATCTCGATGCGGTTTGAGATCTCAGCCAGCCGCTCTGTTTCTTCAATAAATTCATCCCCGGTTTTTTTGGACCCTTTGGCGCAATAATTTAGATCAAAAGCCATATTTTTTTTCAAATTTTAGGAATATTATCGGCGGATCGTTTTGAATGGTCGATCGGGAGCTTTCTTTGATCTGCCTATCCGATCATTATCCCATTGTACAATGAAGTCATAAATATCTCAAAGAAGACGGCGGATATCTTGAAGGGATTGGGGACAATCCGGTTTTTTGTTTGGAAGAGGATGAAGTATAATTATTTCTAATAAGGATTTTTTATTTTTTGATCAATTTTTTTAAATGATGAACGCCCGGCTTTTAGATTATATTACAACTTGCCGAGTGGCCGGTATGACCGACGGCCAGATAAGGGAAGAGCTTTTGAAGGTCGGCTGGAAGCCAGCCGTTATAGAAGAGGGGTTAAGAGGCGCGGGAACTCCGCCGCCGGCCGTTAAAGCAAAAAAACCAAAAGATCGCTCTCCTATCAAAATCGTAATGATCGCGGTTTTGGCCCTGCTTTTGATGGGCGGAGCAGTTTTTGGTTTCTATGCGTTAGACGAGCAGATGGGCTGGGGGATATTGGGTCCGAAGGCGGTGGAGCAGAGCCAGCCGCAGGATCAAGTTCAGAGCCAGAACAGCCAGGAGGCGGAGGAGCTAAAAGCTTTGAAAAAAGGGATCGCCAAGTGCGATTCGTTCGATCTTATCGATGCGCCGGTATATTCTTCCGGGAAAGACGATTATTCCAGGATAAAATGTTTTAGCAACATTTTTCAAGGAAATTACAGAGAAGATATCTGTTTAAGGGCTTATAAATGGGAGAGCTGCTATGCCGGGATCGCTCTTTCAAAAAAGGATGAGAGGCTGTGTGAAGAAGGGAATATGCCGATGGCGGAAGGATCGATAAGGGAGAAATGCGCTATTATGGTGTCTGCCGCCAAGGGAGAAGAAGGAGCAGGCAGCCAGCTTTTAAAGTGCGAAAAAGATGAATATTGTTTCTCTTATATTTTTGAAGCGGCCGCATCTTCATCCGTTTTATGCGAAAAGGTCAGCGAAAAGGATAAATGTTATTTGGGGGCCGCGCTAGCTTCAAAAAATGAGGCGTTTTGCGGAAAAATAAAAGGAACGGCCGATAAGAACAGCTGCTATCTTTCTGCCGCCGTGGCGAAAGCCGACGGGAATATTTGCAAGAAGATCTCTTCCAACCAAGAAAAAGACAACTGTTATTTTGAATTATTTTTGACAAGATTGGGCCCGTCGAGCTTGTGCGGGGATATGCTCAATTCGAAAACGTGCCTGGACCTTCTGGCGAAAAATGAAGAGGCCGATCCGGCTTGCAAACAGGAAGAAGGATCCGTCTATTACCGTGCCGGCTATCCGGAACCTGCCTGCTTTACCGCGGCAATAAAGAAGGGAGACGAGATTTTTTGTATGAAGATAAAGGATAAGGGGGTGAAAGAGCTTTGCTATGATGTTCTTGCCATGCTGAAGCCGAACGAGCTGCTTTGCGAGCTATCCGGACCGAACAAAGACTCTTGCTATCTATATCTGGCGAAATTAAAAGGCGATGAAAATATCTGTGAAAATTCCGGCAAAGAGATAGACGGTTGCTACCTTAGCCTGGCGGTGATAAAAAAAGACAAAGGCCTCTGCGCGAAAGCGGGAAGCTCCAAGGACGGCTGCGAAAAAATGTTCGAAGAATGATCTCTATAACCAATAATTCAACTAAAGTTCTCAAACTCCATGAACCAAGATCTTCTGGATTACATTAAAAAAGCCAAAGACGGCGGTATGACCGACGACCAGATCCGGCAGGAGCTGTTGAGATTCGGCTGGCAGCCGGCAGATATCGAAGAAGGGCTGAAAGCGGGAGGGGCCGTTCCTCCGCCGGTTGTCCCGGCTATTCCAGCTATCGAGGATCAAAAACCTAAGACCGCCTTGCCTGCCAAGATGATAGCGACCATAGTTTTGGTCGCATTTCTGGCCGGCGGAGCGTTCTTCGGGTTCTATCTGCTGGACAATCAGCTGGGCTGGGGAGTGTTGAGCCCAAAGCAAGAACCGCAAGGTTTAGTTCAAGAACAAGACCGGACCGTCGCTAAAGAAGAGGGGATGTCGGAAGAAGAAGCGATAAAGGAAACGATCGGTTGCATGTCCGGCGCGTCAATAGAGAGGGAAATTTATTCCGGGGAAGTCTCTTGCGTAAAAGATGTTATGGAAAGATACAAGGGTCAAAAGGACCTATGCGCCAGATTCGGTTCTTTGTTTTGGTCGGAGGAAGCCACTGCGATGTGTTATGCGGGGAAAGCGGCCGCTGAAAACGACCAAGAGACCTGCGGGGAAAAAGCAGGGCCTTATTCTGATGTTTGCGGATATATGATAGCGGCCCAAGAAGAAGGAAAAACCGCGGAGGAGAATTTATCCGAGTGCAAGGAAGCGAATTGCTTTTATTATACTTTTAAGAACAAAGGAGGAGACGAGTCTTTTTGCTCAGGGAAAGACGGTTTCCTGGCCGACTATTGCTATCAGGCTTTGGCCGCGGCGAAGGAAGATGAGGCTATCTGTCCGAAGATCGAAGCGGCGGAGAGCAGGGCGGCCTGTTATCTCAGCATCGCTCTTCTCGAGAAAAGAGCGGATATATGCGGCGATCTTTCCGGCAATGAAAAAGAAATGTGCTATTTCGGAGCCGCAGTGGGAACGAAAGATCCGGGCCTGTGCGAGCAGTCGGTGGAGCCGGACTATTGCTATGTTGTTTTGGCGGAGGAGACGGGAGACGGGTCTTTGTGCGAGAAGAACGGTCTCATGGAAAAATATTGCTATCAAAACGCGGCCATAGCCAAAAAAGACGAATCGTTATGCGAAAAAGCGGACGACCCCGACACTTGTTACGGGACCATCGCCATGTTGAAATTAGACGAGGGTATCTGCGAAAGATCCGAGGATGGCGACGGATGTTATTTTAATTTAGGGATACTTAAAGCGGACGAGACCATTTGCGCCAAAACCGGATCGCTTGAAGAAAGCTGCAAAGAGGCGATCAATAAAAACGGGCTATGATATTTTTGCCGGTCCGTTTTTTTGGTATAATCGAACCATGAAATTCATCACTAAAGAGAAGACCAATATCGCCTACTTGCTGTATATCGTTGTTATTGCCGTTGCCGCCGGAGCCATCGTTTATCTCGGGCCAAAGTGCCAGAATAAAAAAATGGCGGCGGCGCAGCCGGCGATGACCGAACAGGGCGGCCAGGCCGCGACAAGTTCAGAAATAGTAAAAGAATTTCGCAAAGCAGCAGAAGAATTCGTTCCGGAAGGGTGGACAATATCCTTAAAAGCGGAGGGAGATTTGAATGGGGATGGGCTGAGCGATATGGCGATGGCGGCGGCCCGAAGTCAAAATATCTCGGACAGCGAGATTGGGGTGGTCGTTGCTCTTCAGAGCAAAGACAAAGGCTACGAATTGGCAGTAAGCTCCCAAAAAGCGCTTGGGGATGGAATGAGCTATGACAGTCATTGCCAGATTTTAATAGATAACGGTATCCTTGTTATAAAGCACGTAGATGATTACAACTCCAGGAGCGAGCTCGTTACAACATACGAAACTTATAAGTTCAGGTTTCAAAATGGTGGGTTCTATCTGATAGGAGCGACATTTATAGGAGAAACAGAAGGAGAAATGTCTCTAGAGAACTGGAGCAGCAGGGATTATAACTTTTCTACTGGAAAAATGGAGGCAAAGAACAGATATTTGCTTGATAACAGCGAAACAGTAAAAGAGGAATGGTTCGATATAAAAGAACCATCACTTTTAAATTTGAACGATTTTGATCTGGAAACGTATGCAGAGCCCGGGATAGTCAGAGCCATCAGCGAGGGAGAGAGCTTCTCTTCGGGAGGTTGGCGCTTACTCGACGAAGCAAAAGGAGACCTGAACAATGACGGACTACAGGATGTGGTAAAAGTTTTTGAGAAAAAAGGTTACTTCACAGAGGAAGAAGGATCTCCGCGCAGCCTATTGGTTTACTTTCAGGAGAATGGAGATTATAAGCTTTATACTAGATCGGATAAATCCATAAAATCATATTGGACCGTCTCGAAAGTTTTTATCGGGACTTTCGACATCTCAATAAGTAAAGGAGTATTGTTATTGGACACTTATCGACATACTCCTGTCGGCGGATTTGAATACCAAGATGTATATAAATTTAAATATCAGAATGATGGGATTTATCTTATAGGAGTGGATTCTTCGGAAGGGAGCACTGGTAATATGGAGAGCAGTTTAAGCGAATACGATCTGTTAGCCAATAAGTTTGAACGTACAGATTGGGCTAATGGTCCAGCGACTTCTACCGAGAAGATAACCACATCCGATCTGAAGAACTTACCTCTAATAAATATAAAAGATTTTGACCCTGGAATTTTCGATCTTGATGGATATTTATTCTCGAAAGAAAAAAAATATGAATGATAATATAATGTCGCCTAAGATCGGTCTCGCCCTCGGCGGCGGCGGCGCGCGCGGTTACGCGCACATCGGCGTCATCAAGGCTTTGGAAAAAAACAATATTCCCATAGATCTTATCGCGGGCACCAGCGCGGGAGCTTTGGTCGGCGCCTTATATTCTTTTTTTAAGAATTGCGAAGACGTCGAACAGGTTGCTTTAGGCAATGATCTTTTCAGGCTTCTCGGCTTGGTCGATCCGTCCTTTGCCGGAGGCTTGATCAAGGGCGATAAGCTCAGGAATTTTTTAGTCCAAGTTTTTGAGGGAGTTGGCTTCGACGGCTTGCAGATCCCTTTTAGCGCGGTAACTACCGGGGTGGGCGATGCCAAGATAGAGGTGTTTTGTTCTGGCGATCTGGCCTCGGCCGTGCAAGCCAGCGCGGCTTTTCCTTTGGTCTTTAACCCTGTTGCTTTGGACAATAAAATTTTATGGGATGGAGGGATGTCCGATCCGGTTCCGGCCGATGTCGCGAAGCGAATGGGGGCGGATATCGTTATCGCCGTGAATTTATACAATAAAAGCGCTTTTGAGGGCCGCAAGGAAGAGAGAAAAGAAGGAGCTTATGAGATCGCGGCCAGAGCGATAGAGGCTTTGCAGTACAATCTATCAAATGAATGCTTGAAATGCGCGGACATAGTCATCGAACCGTCGGTGGCCGGCGTAGATATATTAGGCCTGGATAAATTTTTGAAGGGAGGGGATGAAATAATTTTGGAGGGGGAGAAAGCGGCGATCGAGGCCTTGCCGAAGATAAAAGAAACGATCGAGAGATACAGCCGATCAAGGTTATAAAAACGAAAAAGGCCACCCGGAAGGATGGCCTTTATATTTCTAGGAGAATTGATCGTATAGCATTTCATATGCCAGATTTTTCAATTCGTTGTTTTTAAGATCGTCGACCCTGACGGTTATTCCGAGGGCCAATATTTTTACGAGAAGAGATTTTCGCAAAGATCTTTCCACATTGTGTTTTATATAGGCGGAGTAGCTCGCTTTTTTAAAAGCGTTGCCGCAAGATCCGAGGGACCTGTTGATCGCCTCGATCAAACCGACGATCCCGTCTTGGACAAAGTCCTCATAATCGGAAAGGTCGGAAAAGATATTCTCGCCGATCCCGATGCTTAATCTGGCAATTTTTTCCGCCGATCTTTTGGCGGCAGGGTAATATGCCATTATGAGCGCTTGCCTCGCGGACTCGTCGCCCCTTTTTGCCTTGAAGAAAAACTCCAAGACGCGCCTATCGAAAACTTTCGTTTTCATTTACGTTTTCCATGAGTAAACGAACTGTCCGACCTGTACATTGCTGTAGGGGTCGGAATATCCGACCCACAGTGTCAGTGCAATTAATAATATTTTAGCTATACAATATTTAATCTATATCGTCAATGTAGCAAAATTGGATTTAATCGATGATAAATCGTATGCAGAGGCGCAAGGATGTTGTATAAATAAATTGGGAAGGCGGAAGGAGCAATCGCCGCCGCGAATAGGTAAAGTGTCAGTGCAATTCGCGTCCGACACCCCCTTTATCGGGTCAAGCGGGCTTCCCAAATCTTTATATCCAAGGCCGCCTTGGCGCAAAGGCGGTTTTTTGAAAAATTATGAAAAAGAAGAGAATAATTTTTATGACCGGGAACAAATACAAGTTCGCGGCGGCCAAAAAAGCGTTGGCCGATTTGGATCTGGAGCTGGTTCAAAAAGACGTTGAAACGCCGGAGATCCAAAGCACCGAGGTCGAGGACGTGGCATTGTATTCGGCCAAATGGGCGGGAAAAGATCTGGCGTCCCCGGCGTTTTTGACCGATGCCGGAATTTACTTCGAGGCTTTCGACGGTTTTCCCGGCCCGTTCGTGAAATACACCAATAAATGGTTTTCAGCGGAAGGTTATTTGCATTTGATGGAAGGAAAGAAGAACCGTTCCGCGATATCCAAGGATTGCCTCGCTTTTTGCCAGCCGGGAAAAGACCCGAAGCTGTTCATCAGTTCGATCAAGGGGACGATAGCCGAAAAGATCGGCCGCAGAGGAATGACGCCGATAGACGACATTTTCATTCCCGAAGGGGCGACAGCCGCCCTTTCCAGCATGAGCGACGAAGAGGTCCTTGATTTTTGGGCGAAAAACGTAACTTACTGGAGCGATTTTAAAAAATATTTGAAGGATAATGTTCTTTGATCTATGGACAAAAGAAAAATCGTTAAGAATGTTGAAAAATATGTGAAGGCGGAATTGTCCGGCGACCCGACCGGCCATGATTGGCGTCACGCTTGGCGGGTTTGCCGGACGGCCAAGGCCATCGCCAGAGAGGAAGGCGGGGATCTGTTCGTTATCGAGCTTGGCGCTTTATTGCACGATATAGCCGATTGGAAATTTGCCGGCGGAGATGAAAAAGCGGGATCGAAGAAGGCGGATGATCTTTTGAGAAAGCTGGGAGCGGACGAGGGAACGATCAATAAAATAAAAGAGATCGTAGATGATGTTTCTTTTAAAGGGGCGGGGGTCGAGAACAAAATAAGGACCAAGGAAGGGATGATAGTCCAGGACGCGGACCGGCTGGATGTTATAGGAGCCATCGGCATCGCCAGAGTGTTCGCTTACGGCGGTTCGACGGGTAGGGAGATATATAACCCGGACATCAAACCGAAACTTCATAAAACCTTTGAAGATTACAAGAAAAACAAAAGTTCGTCGATCAACCATTTTTACGAAAAGGTTTTACTGCTGAAAGACCGCCTGAACACCAAAACCGCCAGGAAAATGGCCGCCAAAAGGCACAAATTCCTGGAAAAGTATTTGGAACAGTTTTTCGAAGAGTGGGAAGGGAAGGCATAAAGCCGATAGGTCTGAATTACCTTTATTGGGTTATTATATTGACTTGTAGTTTTTTTGTGGTAAAATAATACCACATTATTAATTAATATTTTTTTAAACTCTATGTCTAATAATCTTATGAAAAAATTTGGAGAAGGGTTGAAAGAAAGGAGGATTGGGCAGGAACTAAGTTTAAGAAAGATATGCCAGTTGACTGGTTATGATCCAAGCAATTGGAGCAAGATAGAAAGGGGTAAGATGCCGCCGCCATCTGACGAAAAAATATTGGCTAGGTGGGCTAAAGCTTTAGGTATCCAAACAAAGAAAGCCGTGCAAGACTTTATAGATGGGGCGATCTATGCCCAGGGTATTATCCCTCAAGATATTCTTTCTGATGCCGAAGTGATGAAATATTTGCCGGCATTTTTTAGAACGCTCCGTAATAAAAAGCCGACCAAGGAGGAGATTGATCGATTGATAGAACTAATACGTAATGCCTGAAAGAGACTATAGAAAAATTATTATTCCACTCTTAAACAGCTCTAAAATTAATGAGAGAGTATGTTTGTTCAGGAAAAAAATTGGAAGTGTTTCTGTTCCTGTCGAAATAGAAGATATTATAGAGATTGATTTGAGAATAGACATTATTCCCATCCCCTCATTGCAAAAACTATGCGATACAGACGCTTTGATAACTTCCGATTGGAAATCAATTTTAGTTGACAATGAAAGGTTCTCGGATGACCGTTATAAAAATCGTTTGAGATTCTCGCTTGCTCACGAGATAGGCCATTTTGTTTTGCATAAAGACATTTATGAAAGTTTTAAAATTAAAAGTTCCAATGATTTTTACAGATTCATAGCAGAAATACCCCAGGATAAATATGGCTATTTGGAGACGCAAGCTAATAAATTTGCGAGCCATCTATTACTCCCTAGAGATAGACTGCTTATCGAAAAGAACAGACTTATTAAAAAAGATGCCCAGGTCCTAAAGAATATAGATAAAAAAACCATAAATTCTTATCTTGCTGTGCCAGTATCGAAGATATTCGGCGTTTCGGAGAAGGCAGCCGAAATTGCCTTAAATGATATCGATGGTTTGGTTATGTAGGACAGGAGGAAACTAAATTTTATTTTTTGTCAAAATTGACAGGGGTTTTTTACAAAAGCTAGAATAAAATAACAAAGTAAAGTTCTTTTTAAAATCTTTCCAGTCGGGGCGGTTGCAGCACGAAGTCGAAGATATAAGTCTATGAAGCAACTCTGCTTTCCGACTGAAGATGGCTACATCATTTGTAATTATGTTATTACTAGGGCCGGTAATATCATCTATGGAAAGAATGGCAAATGGCTCAAGTTTAAGAGCAAATTAAAAAAAGAACCCTTAACCGGCATAGTTAAGGGCAGCGACAATAAAAACGGCTAATTTTTTAATAAATCTCTTTAATTAAGTAATCAACGGCTGAAGTGTTGCAACCGCCGCAAATGACGCTGCAATCGCTCCGTCTGGAAAGATAAATAACTTATCAAAATTATAACACAGATTTTTCGATCAACCTGTGGATAACTTTGGATTGCCTGACGGGTTTGTATACTATAATAGGCCATTGATCCTGTCAATAAATTATAAAATGACCTTTAAGGGGTCGTTTTTTGTTTTTTTTCGAACGGCTGGACGGTGGAAAAGCCGGCTGATTGCCCTAAAGCTTGCTATTTGGTAAAATATTGAAGCAACGATACTATGGTAGAGATCAACAATTTGACCGAATTCAAGGTCAACGAAAATTTTCTTATAAAAGTGGCTCAGGATGTTTTGCGCGCCGAAAGAGCTTGCGAAGAGTGCGAGCTGTCGGTGGCTCTTGTGGGTCTTGAAAGAATTAAAGAGCTGAACGGAAAATACCGTGGAAAAGACGAGGCAACGGACGTTCTTTCTTTCGAGTGTTGCGACGACAGTATTAAAAAAGAGGGTTTGGAGATCCATCCTTTGGGAGAGGTGATCATTTGCCCTGTTTATGTTGAAGCGCAGGCAAAAGAGAACGGCAATAGCTTCGAAAAAGAGCTGAGTTTCGTCTTGATCCATGGAATTTTGCATCTTTTGGGCTACGACCACGAGAAAGGCGGGGAGCAGGAGAAAATAATGCAGGAGAAGCAGGAATGCTATCTTTGCAAATCTTTGGAGTAATTTTTTAAAGAGAGGGATATTTTTTATGTCAAAACTTTCGATCATTACCGGCTTGGACATCGGCAGCGATACGATAAAGATCGTTTCTGTCCGGGTGAATCCCAGGAACGGAGATTTGGAGGTTTTCCATTCGGACAAGATAAGTTCTTTCGGGGTTCAAAAAGGGCGGGTCGGAAGTCCGAAAGACGTGGCTGAAAAGATATCGAGCTTGCTTGCTAAAATTCCTAAAGGCCACGAGCGAATAGACGAGGTTTTTGTCAATGTTAACGGCTCGAAGATGCAGATGGTTCCGAATAAGGGCCTTATTTCCGTTTCCCGCGCCGACCGAAAAATATATCAGGAGGACATCGAGCGCATCCTTGAAGAAACCCAGAAGATAAACTTGCCTTCCAATCGTGAGGTTTTCGACATTTTTCCGAGAAGCTGGATCTTGGACGGAGAGGTTGAATTAAAGAAGCCGTTGGGATTGGAAGGGGTCAGGCTTGAGCTGGAAGCTCTTTTGCTGTCGATATTCTCGCCTGATGTGGAAAATGTGACGGAAGCGGTGGCGGAAGCCGGTTTGGACGTTGGGAGCATAATACCGTCGCCTTTGGCCGCTTCTGGAGCGGTTCTTTCCCCCGGCCAAAAAGAATTGGGCGTCGCGGTTTTGGATATCGGCGCCAATACTTCCGGTATGACCGTTTACGAAGACGGCAATTTGCTTGATATGGCCGTTTTCCCGGTCGGTTCGGCCAATATAACCAACGATATAGCGATCGGGCTGAAGACGGAGATAGATATCGCTGAAATGATAAAAAGGGAATTCGGCGCGGCTGGCTTGGAGAAGAAGGCCAAAAAGAAAAAAATAGAGATTGGCGAGAGCGGGGTCAGGGGATATAAAAATCAATCCCTTGAGAAAGAATCCGGGAAGAAAGCTTCTATCGATTTTTCACAAAAACAGGTCAGCAAAATAGTCGAAGCGAGGGTCTATGAGATATTCGAACTGGCCCAAAAAGAGCTGAAGAAGATCGGCCGGCAGGAGCTTTTGCCGGCAGGCGTCGTTCTTACGGGAGGAGGGGTCAAACTGCCGATCGTTGTCGAGGCGTCAAAAAAAATATTGAAGCTTCCTTCCCGCATCGGTTATCCTCAGGGTTTTATCGGCTTGGAAAAAGATTCTTCTTTGGCTACCGTTTGCGGATTGATAGCCGAGGGGAGGGTTGGGGGAGGGCTGAGCGTCGGTCCGGCATCGCCGGGGAGAGGATTTATCGGGATGATCAAGAGAGTGATCAGGTCAATGGAGCCTTAGGCTTCGGGATTGTCTTGGCGATCTGATCAGGCGGACGCACTTTTTTATATCATGGGAAAGGCTTGATCGCCTTTTTTCATTAAATGGTTTAAAATAAACAGCAGTAATGGACAAAGAAAAGATTATGGAATTTTCAGGAGCGAAGATAAAAGTGGTCGGGGTCGGCGGTTCCGGATCCAACACGGTTGACCGCATAATGAAAGCCGGCATTGAGAACGTCGAACTGATAGCGCTGAACACCGATGCCCAAGACCTGGCTAAAAAAGACGCCCATCAGAAGATCAGAATGGGAAAAAAGCTTACTTTGGGTTTGGGCGCGGGGATGAATCCGCAGATAGGCAAAATGGCCGCCAAGGAAAGCGGCCAAGAGATAGCTCAAG
>JBBABQ010000009.1:0-17926 GCA_041657565.1 Minisyncoccota bacterium
GGCGAAATTATCGGATCCCTCCCCGATAAAATCCAACTTTTGGGCGGCCAAGGACTGGGATTGCAGATTGACGTAGTAATAGCCGGTCTTGCCGCTTTTATTGTTTTTCAAGATGAACAATAGGTTCTGGGGGTCCAAAACCTCTACATCTGTCAGATCGTTGCTGGCCAGCAGGGCATTAATAGAGGCTATTCCTATTTCTTCCTCCCTGTTAAGATCGTAGATCGAGACCTTTTCCGCCTCATCGGACGGCTGGTGCAATAGGACGATCTTTTCGCTGCTTAAAGGCTGAATATTTTCCAGTCCGAATTTCTTTCCATTGAATTGGATGCTTTGAGGAAAAAGGACCACGCTCTTCGCCTCCGTGACCTTTGTCTCTTCGACCTCCAGGGTTTTCGACCAGGGCGCGTATCCGTCCTTTTCGACTTTCACTTCATAGGTCTTTGGAAGGAGCCCTTGGACAAATACGTAGTCGGCCATAGGCATGGTCGTCCCGGCCAGTTTTTGGTTCAGGAACACTCTGGCATTGATCGGAGAGGCTTTTATCGAGATCCCTCCGGTTTTTAACATTTTTAGATTTTTAAGATCGAAGCGGTATCCTTGGGAGTAGAAGATCGCGCCGGTTGCCGCGGCGACAAAAAATATCATCAAGAAAAAGAAGAGAATTGTGCGTGTTTTTTTGGTCATTTAAACGGATTATAGCCTAATTTATCAGGCTTGCCAACCAAAAAGAATTAAGATAATATACCCTTGATGGAAGAGAAATTTGTCATAAAAGGAGGAAAAAATCTTTCTGGCGAGGTGGAGATCGGAGGCTATAAGAACGCGGCCGGACCAGCTTTGGCCGCTATTTTATTGACGCAGGAAGAATGCCGTCTCGGCAACATGCCTCTGGTCGAGGATGTTTTTAGATTGGTCGAAGTTTTGAAGGGGATGGGAGTGAAGGTTGCTTGGACGGGAAAGAACGAATTGACCCTTGAAGCCGGTTCGAACGTCGACCCCGAAAAGATGGATCCGGTCCTGGTCAGCAAATCCAGGATATCGGTTTTGCTGATCGGCGCTTTGGCCGCCCGTTTTAAAGATTTCAAGATCGCCCGGCCGGGAGGGGACAGAATAGGAGTAAGGCCGATAAACACGCATTTGAAGGCTCTAGAAGAATTGGGGGTGGAATCTTTCGCGGAAGATAATTTTTATCATTTCAGAAGGGAGGAGTTGCGCGGCAAGGAAATAATTTTGAAAGAATTTTCCGTGACCGCCACCGAAAATTTGCTTTTGGCCGCTGTTTTGGCGAAAGGCGAAACCGTGGTCAAAGGCGCGGCTTGCGAGCCGCAGGTCCAAGACCTTTGCTGGCAGCTCATAAAAATGGGAGCAAAGATAGAAGGGGTTGGAACCCATACTTTAAAGATTGAAGGCCAAGAGAGCCTTTCAGGAGCCAGCCATAACATCATTCCCGACGTTAATGAGGCCGCGACCTTCATCGTGGCGAGCGCCTTCACTAAAGACAGGATAAAGGTCATTAACGCGATCCCCGATCATTTGGACCTGTTCTTGGATAAAATGCAGGAAGCGGGGGTCAATCTTAAAAAAGGGAAAGATTTCGTAGAGGTGTTCGCTTCGCCGGAGTTCAAGGCTGTAAGAATACAGGCGTTGCCTTTCCCGGGTTTTGCGACGGACTTTTTGCCGCTGACCGCCCCTTTGCTGACGCAGGCCAAAGGCAAGAGCTTGGTACATGATCCTCTTTATGAGAACAGATTGAATTACACTCAAGAGCTGAAGAAGATGGGAGCGGATATAGAGGTCGTCGATCCTCATCGCGTCATCATTTTTGGGAAGACGCCGTTAAGCGGGGTCAATATCCAAAGCTGGGACATCAGGGCGGGAGCTTCGCTCGTGATAGCCGGTTTGATAGCGCAAGGGACCACCGTAGTCGAGAACATTTATCAGATCGATCGCGGCTATGAGAAGATGGAGGAAAAATTACAAAAGCTTGGAGCGGACATTCAAAGAAGGAAAGGATAAGAAGACAGGGTTATCTTTATAAAATAAACTTATATGAAAATCGGGATCGATCTTGGAACAAAAAATTCGTTGGTTTTTTTGCCTAAAAAGGGCGTGGTTTTGGATGAGCCTTCGGTAATAGCCGTTTCTCTGGGAGAGAACAGGATAATGGCCGTGGGAAAGGAGGCGAAGGAAATGGTCGGGCGCACTCCCGACAGCATCCAGGTGTTCCGGCCGTTGAAGGACGGAGTTATAGCCGACCATCGCATCACTCAAGCGATGCTTTCTTATTTCATTAAAAAAGTTTGCAAAGGCTTCAATCGTTTTATAAAGCCGGAGCTTTTGATAGGCGTTCCGGTCGGGATCACTTCCACCGAAAGAAGGGCTGTCATCGAAGCGGGGATCTTAGCCGGAGCCAAGGAGGTTTTTATCGCCAAAGAGCCGATATTATCAGCCATCGGCGCGGGCATTCCGATCAACTCTTGTTCCGGCCATTTGATATTGGACGTGGGAGGGGGAACCTCCGAAGTAGCGGTCATTTCTTTGGGAGGGATCGTTTCCGGGAGGTCGTTGCGCATTGCCGGAGACGAATTGGATCTGGCGATAGCCCAATACATCAAAGATAAATACAATTTGGCTATCGGCGACCAGACCGCCGAAGAAATAAAAATAAAGATAGGAACGGCCGTCGCGGAAAAGGAGCCCAGATTTTTGGAGGTCAGAGGAAGGGACCTGATCTTGGGGCTTCCGAAGACGATCAAGGTTTCTTCCAACGAGATCTGCATAGCAATAGAGGACATTTTGATGGAAATAATCCAGTGCGTGAAGGACGTATTAAGAGAGACGCCCCCCGAGCTTGCCGCCGATATTATGAACAAGGGGATGATCATGGCCGGCGGCGGCGCGTTGATCCGCAATATTTCCACGCTTATCTCTCAATCGATAGGGGTCCCCTGTTTTATCGCCGACGATCCGCTGCGCTGCGTGGCTAAAGGAGCCGGTTTGATGCTTGGCAATTTGGATTTTTACAAGAGGAGCGTTATGACCAAAAAGATCAATTAGTTTTTAAGCCAGTTCTTGTCCAGTAAAAAATAATTCAGAGAAAGCAGATGATAGCCGGTCTTCAGAAACAATGGCAGGTTTTAAAGAACATGGCGGAGGCCGGAAAACTTCCCCATGCTCTTTTATTCGCCGGACCGGAAAAGACAGGAAAAAGAACTTTAGCTCTAGAACTCGCTAAATTCATTTTTTGCCAGGGAGAGGACAACGGGCAAAAGCCTTGCTGTTCCTGCCGGTCTTGTTCGGATGTCGATAATAAAACCCACCCCGATCTGTCTTTGGTCCTTCCCGGGGAGGGGTCGATAAAGATCGCTCAGATAAGGGATCTGGGCTGGCGCCTTTCTCTTAAACCGTATAGTGCTAAAATAAAAGTGGGGATAATCGATGATGCCCATCTGATCCAGTTCGACGCTCAGAACAGCCTTTTAAAAACCTTGGAGGAGCCCAAAGGAGACACTTTGCTGGTTCTGGTAACTTCCAGCCCGCAGATGCTTTTAAAAACGATCTTTTCGCGGGTTCAGGTTCTGAAGTTTTCTTTTTCCAAAAGGGAAGAGATAGAAAAAATGCTGATCGGCCTTGGGGCCGAGAAAGAGAGGTCGGGCGAAATAGCCGGCCTTTCCGGAGGGCGTCCCGGCCTGGCGATGGACTTTTTCAACGATCCCGGAAAATTAGCGGCTCGAAGATCGGCGATAGAAGAGATCGGATCGGTCGTCGCGGCGAACATTCCGCAAAGGTTCAATTATGCCAAGAAGATCGCCGATTCGCCCGAGACGATGAACGAAATTTTAGCGATCTGGGAAGAGTATCTTAGAGGGAAGATGATCTCTTCCGATCTAAGGTCCGGATCAGGTCTCTTAAGGTCGGTTAAAGCCCTGGAAGAAACGATCTGCCTTATAAAGACCACGAACGCAAATCAAAGATTGGCCTTGGAAAATTTAATGTTAAATTTAAATATCCGGTAAATATTTAGAAAAATTCTTTATCAGATCCGTTCCGCAGGCCGGCAGGCTCTCCTGATCGGCGGGCAGGCCCAAAGAAGGGATCGATAGGGAAGACCACAACTTTATGTCATCCTACAAACAGATCATTGATCCCATCAAGCCCGAGCTGGACAAAGCGGTCGAATTCGCTCAAAAGAACCTTGTTTCCATCCGCACTGGCCGGGCGACGCCCGCCTTGGTCGAGAACATCCAAGTAGATCTTTTCGGGGACAAAATGCCGGTCAAACAGCTGGGAGCCATTTCGATCTTGAATCCCCAACAGCTTCTGATCCAGTGCTGGGACACTTCTTACATGGATCCGATCCAAAGAGCCATTTTGCAGCACGGTTCCGGGATGGGCTGCTCCGTCGATCAGGACGGAGTTAAAGTTAATTTGCCGGCCCTTTCATCCGAGCTTCGCAAAACTTTGGTCAAAACCCTTTCCAGAATAGAAGAAGATTCGAAAAAGACCATCAGGCGTTTCCGCGATGAAGCCTGGTCAACCTTGCAGAGAGAAGAAAGAGAAGGAACCCTGAGAGAGGACGACAAATTCAAAGGCAAGGACGAACTTCAAAAGCTTGTCGACGAATACAACAAAAAAATAGAGACCATGATAAAGAGCAAACAGAAGGAACTGGAAGAATAGCTAACTCGAAAATCCAAATGTCAAAATCCAAATTTCAAATAAAATTTAAAGTTCAAATTTCAAAAACTTTTTTGAAACTTTGGATTTAGGATTTGATTTGACATTTGAGCTTTGGATTTTAAATTTTTATAAATTTCGCCCGCATCAGCTGGCGAAGACAGAATTAAGAATTATACATGCCTTTAATTATCACCATCATCGCTTTCATCATCATCCTCGGCGGGGTTGTTTTTGTGCATGAGCTCGGCCATTTTTTGGCCGCGAAGCGCAACGGAGTAAAAGTGGAGGAATTCGTTTTGGGTTTTCCGCCGCTTATTTTTAAAAAGAAGGTGGGAGAGACCGTTTACGGACTGGGGCTGATACCGTTCGGCGGATATAACAGGATATACGGCATGGACGATCCGAACGATACTGCCGCGCTTAGCGATTCCCGCGCCTATGAGTCGCAGAAGCCTTTGGCTAAATTTTGGATAGCCTCCGGAGGAATATTGATGAATTTGGCTTTGGCCGCGATAATATTTTATTTCTTGGCAGTGTCATCAGGTTTTCAGTTTTGGCAGGCTCTGATCTATGATGATTATAAATTCCCGGTGGGCCAGCAACAGAATTTTCCGATGGTGGCCGGAGTGTTCGACGGAACGCCGGCGCAGGCCGCCGGATTGGAGAGCAGGGATGTCATCCTTTCCGCCAACGGAACCTCTTTTTCCGGTTCCCAACAGTTCATGAATTTTATTTCAGAGAATCAGGAGAAGGAGGTAACCTTGAAATTGGAAAACAGCAGGAACGGAGAGCGGAAAGAGGTAAAGGTCATACTAGGCAAAGAAACGGATGAAAACCAGGCCTTGGGAGTTTATTTGATGGATGCCGCCCTTTTAAGCTACAAAACACCGCTAGAAAAGGCGTCGGCCGGATTTTTGCATTCGTTCAATATAACCCATTTTTCTTTCGCGATGATCGGCCAGATCGTAGGGAACTCGATAGCCGAGAAGAACACCGATCTTTTGGGAACTTCGTTCGTCGGTCCGGTCGGAATATACGCGGCCACGAAGATAATGGTCGATCAGGGATGGTTCGAAATATTCAATTTCCTGGCCATCATTTCTTTGGCTTTGGCCACGACCAATATCCTCCCCATCCCGGCATTCGACGGGGGAAAGATAGTCTTCATAGGCTTGCAGGCGATCGATAAAAAAAGATTTTCGCTGCAAATGCAAGCGAAGGTCGAGCAGACGGGAGCGGTCATCTTGATCGGGCTGGCGGTATTGATCACGTTGAAAGATTTTTGGTTTTTCAAAGGAATAATTTTTTAATGGAAATAGCCTTCTATGGCAGAAAAAATATTTGAGAAGAAACAATTGGTGAAAAAATCGGAGGATTTTTCGGAGTGGTATATCGATGTCATTTTAAGATCCGGCTTGGCCGATTATGCTCCGGTAAAGGGATGCATGGTGTTCAAGCCTTACGGCTATGCCATTTGGGAGATGATACAGAAAATTTTAGACGAAAAGATAAAGGCCAACGGCGTCAAGAACGCTTATTTCCCGATGTTCATTCCAGAAAGTTTTTTACAAAAAGAGAAAGACCATATCAAAGGATTCTCCCCCGAGCTGGCCGTAGTGACGATCGGCGGGGGAAAAGAGCTGGAGGAAAAATTGGTCGTCCGTCCGACCTCGGAGACCATTATGTATTCCATGTTTTCCAAGTGGATAAGCTCTTGGCGCGATCTGCCCTATAAGGTCAATCAATGGTGCAATGTGGTGCGCTGGGAAAAAAGGCCCCGGCTGTTCATCCGCAGCATAGAATTTTTATGGCAGGAAGGGCACACTGTTCATGCTTCCGAACAGGAAGCTAAAGAGCAGCAAAATTGGGCAATCGAAACTTATAAGAATTTATATCGCGATCATTTCGCTATCGACGGGATCGACGGCCAAAAATCGGAAAATGAAAAATTTCCGGGGGCGGAAACGACCCTAACTTTTGAAGCCTTAATGCCCTCGGGCATGGTTTTGCAGGGAGCCACTTCTCATAATTTGGGCCAAAACTTCGCCAGATCTTTCAACATAGAATTTTCCGACCAGGAGGGGAAAAAAGCCTTTCCCTGGCAAACTTCTTGGGGCCTTTCCAGCCGAAGCATCGGCGCGTTGATCATGGCGCACGGCGATGATTCGGGGCTGGTTCTGCCTCCGGCTTTAGCTCCCATACAGATAGTGATAATACCAGTGCTTCGAGGCAAAGAGGGGGACGCGGCAGTAGTAAAGAAATGCCAAGAATTAAAAGATGAAGATCTGAAAGATCATCGCGTCGAGCTGGATGCGAGAGAAGGTTATTCCATGGGCTGGAAATTTAACGAGTGGGAGCTTAAAGGGGTCCCTTTGAGAATAGAGATCGGGCCTAAAGAGCTGGAGGCCGGCAAAGCGACCTTGGTCCGGAGGATGGATGGACAAAAGAAGTCGATTGATCTAAAAGATCTGAAGGGAGAGGTCGGAAAAGAATTGGCGCAGATCCAGCAGGATCTTTTGCAGAAAAGCCGCGATTACCTTTTGCAAAATACGCGAGAAACAAATAATTACGAGGAGTTTAAGAAAATAATGGCCGGTCCGAAGGGATTTATTAAAGCGTATTGGTGTGAAGATCCGGATTGCGAAGCAAAGATCAAGGAGGAAACAAAAGCCACGACCAGGTGTTTGCCTTCGCCCGCCGTAGTCCCGCAATCGTGCGGGACGAAGGAGGGCCTGCCCGCCGATCAGGAGGGCTTGCCAGCGGGGTCAAAAGAGGAGGACGGCAAATGTATTTACTGCGGAAAACCGGCCAAGCGAAGATGGCTGTTCGCCCAGTCTTACTAGAAAGGATTCTTAACAAAAAAAGTAAATTTTGTTACAATAACCCATTATGTTTAACCGAAAGATGTTCAATTCGATCAAGGGAAAATTTTTGCACGATATCGCCATAGACCTGGGAACGGCCAATTGTTTGGTTTACGTCAAAGGCAGGGGAATAATTTTGAGCGAACCTTCGGTTGTCGCGGTCAATAAAAAGACCGGCCAGGTCCTGGCTGTCGGCCGGGAGGCCGAAAAAATGGTCGGACGCACTCCGGGGCACATCGTTGCCACCCATCCGTTGGTGGGAGGAGTGATCTCCGATTTCGAAGTTACGGAACAGATGTTAAGGTATCTGATCGAGCGCAGCAGGAAAAAAGGTTTTTCTTTAACTCCTTTCAGCCGCGCCGTAATAGGAGTGCCTTGCGGAGTGACCGAAGTTGAAAAGAAAGCGGTGAAAGACGCGGCAAGATCTGCCGGGGCCAGGGAAGTTTTTTTGATAGAAGAACCGATGGCCGCGGCCATCGGCGCCCATTTGCCGGTCCAAGAAGCCGGCGGAAATTTTGTCGTTGATATCGGAGGAGGAACGGCCGAAGTGGCAGTGATCTCTTTGGGCGGCATAGTCGTTTCAAAAAGTTTGAGAGTGGCCGGCAATAAACTTGATGAAGATATAGTTAATTTTTCCCAGGAAGAATATAAATTGCTTATAGGGCCAAGAACGGCAGAGTCGATAAAAGTGAGCATCGGTTCGGTTTACAGCGAACAGACAGCGAACGTTCCCGGAAAGGTGCCGTTAAAAGAAGTTTCGATGCGCGGCCGCAATTTAGTGACCGGCTTGCCCGAGGAAGTGATAATTTCCCAGAACGACGTCCGCAAAGCTTTGGAAAAATCCGTTAAGCAGATAGTCTCGGAAGTCAAAGAGACGATAGAGCTTACTCCGCCAGAACTCATTTCTGATATAATGAAAAAAGGGATACATCTGTCCGGTGGAGGTGCGTTGTTGCGCGGATTGGACAAGCTGATAGCCAAGGAAACCAAGATCCCGACCACGATAATCGAGGATCCGATGACAGCCGTGGTCCGCGGAGCAGGCGTGGTGCTGGAGAACCTCGATGAATTTTACAATGTTTTGGTAGAGATTGAAGAGCTGGAGCCGCCAAGATAATTAATTTCAAATTTTCACGGTTATGATCTCTGAAGAAGAAATAAGGCATATCGCTAAATTATCGCGTTTGGAATTCTCCGCGGCGCAATTGGAAAAATTTCAGAAGGAATTTTCCGCGATCTTGGAATATGTCGAAAGCCTGAAAACGGCCAACGTTGAGGGTGTCGAGCCGATGGCCCATTCGGTCAAGGTGGCTAATGTCTTCCGCAAGGATGACCCGGAGATCCAGGGAACAAGATTGGATAATAATAAAAAATTATTAGAGATCGCTCCCGCGACGGAAGGCGATTATTTGAGATCGAAAGCCGTATTTTGATATGGAACCGGAAAAACTTTCAATAAAACAAATGCATGCCGGACTTGCCGGCAAAGAATTCTCGGCCGTCGAGCTGGCCAAGTTTTTTTTGGATAAAATAAGAAAAGAGGACGGTCAGATCAAAGCCTTCATCACCGTCACCGAGGACCTGGCTTTAGCCCAGGCGAGGAAGGTCGATGAAGCGATCTCCAAAGGAGAGAGCATACCGATGCTTGCCGGCATTCCATGCGCCATCAAGGATAATATCCTTATAGAAGGAGTAAAATGCACTTCGGCCTCGAAAATATTGGAAAATTATGTCGCGCCTTATGACGCCACGGTCATAAAGAAATTGAAAGAACAAGGGGCGGTAGTCCTTGGAAAGACCAACTTGGACGAATTCGCCATGGGATCTTCGACCGAGAACTCCGCTTTTTTTGCGACCAAAAACCCAAGAGACACCAGCCGCGTTCCCGGAGGCTCTTCGGGCGGTTCGGCCGCGGCAACCGCCGCCGGATTCTGCAAATTCGCCTTAGGCTCCGATACCGGAGGATCGATAAGACAGCCGGCTTCTTTCTGCGGCGTTGTCGGTTTGAAGCCTACCTATGGAGCTGTTTCCCGCTATGGCGTAATGGCTTTTGCCTCATCTCTTGATCAGATAGGTCCGTTCGCAAATGATGCGGCCGATTGCCAGGCGGTTTTTGATGCGATCAAGGGCAAAGATCCTTTGGATTCGACATCCCTCGATTCGCCGGAGCGCAAAGAAAAACTAGAGATCAAAGGGCTTCGCATCGGCATACCGAAAGAATATTTCATAAAAGGGATGGACAAAGAAGTGGATGGAAAGATGAGAGAGGCTATCGGCAAATATGAAAAAATGGGAGCGAAGATCGTCGAGGTCAGCTTGCCACATACCGAGTACGCTTTGCCTTGCTATTATATCATCGCGACCGCCGAGGCCAGCGCGAATTTGGCCAGATACGACGGCATCAAATACGGTTCTTCGGCGGCTAACGATCCGGAAGTGAACGATCTGCTCGGCGTTTACGTGAAGAGCAGAGAAAAATATTTTGGGGGAGAAGTAAAACGCCGGATAATGCTTGGCACTTATGTTTTGTCCTCCGGCTATTATGACGCTTATTACAAACGCGCCCAAAAGGTAAGAACCTTGATCAAGAAAGATTTTGAGAGCGCTCTTTCTCAAGCGGACGTTTTGCTCGCTCCCGTTTCTCCGACCTTGCCTTTCAAAATAGGGGAGAAAATGGAAGACCCTCTTTCCATGTACCTTTCCGACATCTATACCATTTCGATAAACCTTGCCGGTGTTGGGGCCATCTCCATGCCCGCCGGATGGGAGGGAGATCTTCCGGTCGGTATGCAGATCATCGGGAAGCCTTTCGAAGAAGATAAAATGTTCCAAGCCGCAATGGCTTTTGAGGGAAAATGGGAATAGAAGAACTATTAACAACTTTGAATTCACCGTCCTTCCAAAGGATCTCAGGCATTTTCGCGTTTTTTTTCATCACGATCTCTCTGATCTTCGCCGGTTTGATAATCTATTTCATGGTAAAGACCCCGCGGTATAACAATAACCTTAAGGAGAAATGGGAAGATTTTTTGTACTTTAACGATTTCAAGAAAAAGGATAAAGCCTCCAAAGCCAGGCGAGCCTGGAAAAAGATCTGCACCCTTCTTAAGAATGATGTTGAGGCCGAGCATAAACTGGCGATCATCGAGGCCGATACTTTATTCTCGGAAATTTTGACAAAGATGGGGTTCAAGGGCGAAAATCTAGGCAGTCAGGTCTCTTCCATCTTGGGACCGGAGGTCCCTTCTCTTGATAAAATACTGCTAATGCGCCTAGCGTCATTGCGCGAGAACATAGTTTGCGACAAGAATTACAAGCTTGATATGAAAGAAGCCAAGAAGATCATAGCCGGCCTGGAAAAAGAGCTTGATAAATTAGAAGGTTAAGCGGTGATCCTTCGGGGGAATTTTTATGAAAACATTATGAGCAATTCAATTTTCTTATTAGAGCTCAAATTTATTTTTTCCTGCCTTTATTTTTTTCTGCCCGCCTATCTTGCCAATATGACGCCGCCGCTGGCGAAGAAAATAAGTTTTTTGAAAAATTTCAACACTCCCGTCGATTTCGGTTTGAAACTGCGCAGACAATGCCTCTTTGGAAGCCACAAGACCTGGCGCGGGGTTTTTTCCGCTATTCTGGTCGGTATGATCACGGTCCTTATCCAAGGACTGCTGGCCGACAGCTTTTCCGCTTTCAGGGGCATTTCTCAAGTGGATTACGGTTCGCAGAACCTCTTTTTTCTGGGATTTTTATTGGCGGCCGGAGCTATGGCAGGGGACTTGGGGTCGGCTTTTATAAAGCGCCGTTTGAACATAAACCCGGGAGGGAAGTTCATACCTTGGGACCAGACCAATTATGTAATAGGCGCCTTTATTTTTGCCCAGCCCTATTTGCATCTGGAGCTTAAGGTTTGGTTCGCTTTATTCGTTTCAACCTTTTTTCTTCACGTGGCCATCAATCGTTTCGGCTACGAACTAGGGATACACAAAGCCAAGTGGTGATATTTTCAGCTATTTAACCTTTGGCATTCTTTTAGAAAAGACCGCTCAGCGGTTTTTTAATTATATTGCAAAGTTCGGGTTTTAATATATAATGAAGCGGCCAAGCAGGCAGGCGATCGCGCCGTTTTCCGCAAGGGGAGCGGTGAGGAAAGTCCGAACATCCAGTCCCGCAATTTGCGGGGTTAAAGGCAGAGGGCAATACCCTTCGTCCGCGAGGATAGAGGTGCGAACAGTGACGTGCGAGGCCGAAAGGCCGAGCAGTCCCGCAATTTGCGGGAATATTCCCATAGCGATATGGGGGTGCAACGGCTAAATCCTTGCCCGGATGCAAGAGCAAATTTGGGCGCGCAAGCGTTCAAAGTAAAGTAGCTCGCTCGAGCCGGGAAGCAATCCCCGGCCAAGATAGATGATCGCCTCGGCTCGCCGTAGTCCCGCAAGCGTGCGGGACGAAGGCGGCTTTATACAGAATTCGGCTTATTGCCTGCTTGGCATCCTTATAATTTAAAAAGACTACTTTGGTAGTCTTTTTAAGCGGTCGGTTGAAAGTTTTTACGCGTACCGTAAATCAACGTCCAGAGGAAGAGTCGCAACTGTTTTAAATTTTTTTTGGATTTTATCTTTTTGAGAAATTTTAAAAAAATATCTCCCGCTCTTTGTTACTGGCAATCCTTGTAATTTTATTTTGCTTCTAAACCTCGGGAAGTTTTTATTAATATCGAAAGTTTTCTCAGCGCTATATAATAGATTATTGCTTGGATCTAACGATTCAATTTTCATTTCTAATTTATCTCCTTCTTTCTGTCCATCAATGGTCCAAAAACTGATTAGTTCGGATAATATAGGAACTATGACTTTACCTTTATTCTCTATGTCTTCTTTTTTTACGGTAATTTCTACCTGCTCAAGACAGTTAAAGATGCTTAGTAATTTTGTCTCTTCGTCTACGGAAGAGTTTTGACATAAGACAGACCAGACATGGTTCATATTTTTTTAATTTTAATTTTATTATATTTTATAGAATAATCTCCGATTCAATTGGCTCTTTGATCTCCATTTTTAATATTCCCCCTTCTTGGAGAGAGCACCAATATAGGATAGGAGTATTAAATATTTTTCCTAATATTTCAGATGTAAAATTGAGGGTTTTGGATAGCCTGTTTAGTAAATCTATTCCTATATTTACATCGCCGTTTTCTATATTTGATATGATTTTTTGAGTTGTGCAGGATTTCTTGGCCAGAGATTGCTGGCTTAATTTTTTAGATTTCCTAGCCCTATAAACTTCAATAGCCAAATTTATTCTGATATCAGCCTCGTCGGAGTACCTTTTAGCATCTTTTCTTTTTCCAGCTTCTGCAATAGGGTCTAAGTTATTTTTTTTATTCTTTATATTTTTCATATAAGTTTGGATTGGATAAAAATTTTTTACGACAAAGATTGGCAAAATCGTAATTCTTTTTTATTTTTTTTCTGATGGCCTGCGTTTCGTAATGATCAGGTTTATCAAAGGCACTGAGTAGAACCATTTTATTTTTATAGCAAAAATAAAGAATTCTAATCAAGATATCCCTGCTAGAGTGTTTTTGTCTGATTTCGAGAAAAGCATAGCCACGTAGCTGTTTCGCATAAGGGGGGATAGGCCTCCCTTCTTTTTCCTTTATAAATTTAATCTTTTGCCTTATAGATATAAGGAGCTGAGTATCTTCTAAATATTGGCTAAGGTATACTTTAACGGGACAATAATCTAATTCTTTATAATATATTGCATCCATATTATTATTAGAGCTTAATAAATTTATTATATCTAATTAGATATAATTGTCAAGGGCGTAACGACTAGAGGCTTTTTTCTTGTGGCTAAAAAAGATAGAATGATTGAATATGAACATTAAGGAATTTATTAATTCTCGGTCCAAAAGCCTGAACCAGGCCGCGATCATTTTGGCCGTGTCGGCTTTTCTCAGCCTTGTCTTGGGGCTTTTGCGGGACCGTTTGCTGGCGGGAACTTTTGGCGCCGGGCGGGATCTGAGCGTCTATTACGCCGCTTTCAGTATTCCCGATTTCGTTTTTAATATCCTTTTTGCCGGCAGCATAGTGGTTGCGTTCCTGCCGGTTTTTGCCGAGCATTACAGCAGGGACGAAAAAGAGGCCTGGCGCATGGCAAATTATGTGCTGAATTCCTTCCTGTTCTTTACTCTCGTCATATCGGCCTTGCTTTTTATTTTCGCCCCGCAGGCCATCGGAATTATCGTCCCCGGCTTTGATGCTTCCGCTCAAGCCGAGACCGTCGGTTTGACGAGGCTGATGCTTTTGAGCCCGATCTTTTTCGGATTGTCATCTTTTTTTTCTTCGGTATTGCAGTACTTTAAAAGATTTTTGGCCTACTCTTTCGCTCCCATTCTTTACAACTTGGGCATAATTTTCGGAGTGATCTTTTTGACTCCGTCGATGGGAGTTTTCGGGGCCGGCATTGGCGTGGTTTTGGGGTCGGCCGCCCATCTGCTTGTTCAAATACCCGCCGCCCTTAAATGCGGGTTCAAGTATCAGCCTCTTTTCGATCTTAAATATCCGGCTGTTTTTCAGATCATCAATCTGACCTTTTTCCGGTCTCTGGCCGCTTCTTTGAGCCAGATCAATTTCATGGTCATCAATTCCATCGCTTCCAAGATAAGCCTTGGGGCGGTGGCGGTGTTCAAGCTTTCTTTCAATCTTTCTTTTTTCCCGATAGGGATCCTTGGGGTTTCGCTGGCGACCGCCGCTTTTCCGGGATTGGCGCAAAATTGGGTTGACGGCAAGAAACAAGAGTTTTATAAGAATTTTTCTTCCGCCTTCAGGCAGATACTGTATATTTCCCTTCCTGCCGGTATTTTATTTTTTGTTTTAAGAGAGCCGATGGTGAGGTTTATTTTGCAGACCGGCCAGTTCGGCATGAGGGACGCCGCTTTGACGGCGGCCTGCTTGGGGATATATTCTTTCACTATTTTGCCGCAGTGTTTGGTCCCTTTGGTATTAAGAGGTTTTTTCAGCGCGAAAGACACCAGAACTCCGGTCATCCTTGCCTTTTTTTTCGTGGCTTTCAATGTTCTTCTGTCCTTGGGGCTGGTGGCGCTGGCCGGAGGGGCGAATTTTTTCTCGGCGGCCCTTAAAAGCGTTTTTGGATTCAATTTCGTCCAGCCCGGAACTTTGCAGATGCTGGCCTTGTGCATAGCTTTCTCGGCGGCCCTGATGTTCCAGTTCATCATTTTTATGGTATTTCTATACAAAAAGATAGGGGACTTCGGAATAGAAGAGATAGCCATATCTTTCGGGAAGATGTTTTTGGCGGGATCGGTTTCTTTTTTCTTCGGTACTTGGTTTTTGCCGATAGCCAATGATTTTTTCGGCCAAGGCCTTAGGGGCAATTTTTTACAGCTGGCGGGTGTTGGCGGCGCCGGTTTTCTGTTATACTTCCTGGTAACGCTCGCCTTAAGATCTTCCGAGGCCAATGCCTTTACGGCATCAGTTTTAAACCGTTTCAAAAAATATGGAAAGCCAAAAACAAATTAGGAATTTCAATATTATAGCCCATATAGACCATGGAAAGTCGACCTTAGGAGATCGGCTTTTGGAGATGACGGGAACCGTCAAAAGGGACAAAATAACCCCCCAATTTTTGGATTCGATGGAGCTTGAGAAGGAGAAAGGGATCACTATTAAAATGAAACCCGTCTCGATGGCGTATAAGCCTCAGGGTTCAGAGATAGAATATAACTTGAACCTTATCGACACGCCCGGCCACGTTGATTTTTCTTACGAGGTTTCCAGGTGCATGGCCGCCGTTGAAGGAGCCATTTTACTGGTGGACGTGACCAAGGGCATACAGGCGCAAACCCTTTCTAATTTGGAAATGGCCAGAAAAGAAGGCCTGGTCATCATTCCGGTCCTTAATAAGATAGATCTGCCTCAGGCGCAGGTCGAAGAGAACAGGAAGGAGCTGGCCGCCTTGGTCGGCATTCCCGAAGAAGAGGTTATCTCGATCTCGGCCAAAACAGGGCTTAACGTCGAGAAGCTTTTGGAAACGGTCATTGCCAAGGTGCCGGCCCCCGAACTGGCCCCGGAAAAACCTTTTCGCGCCCTGATCTTTGATTCCAAGTTCGATCCGTTCTTAGGGGTGCTGGCCTATGTCCGCGTTGTTGACGGCAGTATCAAAAAAGGAGAGAAATTTTCGCTTTTCGCCACTAAAGCCAGAGGCGAAGTAAAAGAACTGGGGATGTTCAAGCCGAACCTGGTCCCTGGCCAGGAATTGAAGTCTGGGGAGATAGGGTATATCGCCACCGGCATAAAAGAATTGGAGGCGATCCGCATCGGCGATACGATCGCCAAAGCTTACGGCCCGGACGAAGAGGTGATCCAGGTCCAGCCTTTGCCGGGGTACCAGGATGCTAAGCCGAAAGTTTTTGTTTTCATCTGTCCGGAGAACCAGGCTGATTTCGAGCTTCTTCGCATCGCTTTTTCCAAACTTAAATTAAGCGATTCAGCCCTGTTCTTCCAGCCGCAGACCTATCAGGTTTTGGGCCGGGGATTCCTTTGCGGATTTTTGGGAACCCTGCACGGAGAGATAACCATCGAGAGATTGAAAAGAGAGTTTAATCTGGACCTGGTGATCGGCGCTCCGCAGGTTTCTTACAAGATAATCGACTATGCCGGGAAAGAGACTTTGATCTTCAGCCCCAGTGAATTTCCCGAAGCGCCGAAAGGCGTTATGGAGCCTTGGGCAGAAATAAAGATAATCACCCCGACGCAATATTTGGGGAATATCTACGACATTCTTAAATCTTACGAAGGGGTGCACATTGATTCGGCTCCTTTTGTCGGAGATAAATTCCTTCTGACCTACAATATGCCGATGAGGAATTTGATCGGCAGTTTTTACGAACGCCTTTTGAACACCAGCCAGGGATTCGCTTCTTTGTCTTATAAAGAAATAGGATTTCAGCCTGGCGAGCTGGCAAAAATGGAAATATTGATCGCCGGCAAGAAAGAAGAAGCTTTGTCCCGCATCGTTCCCAAGGATAAGGCCCATTTCGAAGGGAAAAGGATGGTGGAAATGCTTGAGGAAGCGCTTCCGTCCCAGATGTTCGCTGTTTCCATACAAGCGTATTCATCGGGACGCATCGTGGCCAGAGCGGACAAGAGCGCGAAAAGAAGGGACGTTATAGCTCCTCTTTACGGCGGAGATTATACCCGTAAGAAAAAGCTTTTGGAACAGCAGAAGAAAGGGAAGGAGAAGCTGAAGGGAAGGGGACAGCTAAGGATCCCGCCGGAAGTGTTTGTGAAAATATTTACTTCTGCCAATTGAAACAGGCCTTTTAAGAACAAAAAACCTCTTTTAATAAAGAGGTTTTTTGTTATTCCGAAACGGCCCATAACACCGGAATTAATAGGTCCGGGGTTGTGGATTTTTGATTTCGCCTATCGGATGTATAATTATCCTAGCAAAGAGGGAAGGATCAAGGATAAGACCGTTGAGATCGCCACCAAAGCGACAAGGAATATCCAAAAAGCCCTCATTCTTTTCTTCGATTTTTTATCGTTCAACATAGCGGCTATATGATAGCAAAAAAGAGAAAAAATAAAAAGAGGTTTTTGACCCCGGGCAAGAAGAGCCTGTTTTTAACGATCTTGCTCCTGCCGCTGATCATTTATATGGCCGCGGCCAATATAAGGCTCAATGAGGAGCGCCAGAAGGTTCTGAAAGACCTGGCCCAGGTCAGGGAGACTGCCAATACCTATTCCGAGAAAGAAAAGAACCTTAGTTCTTTATTGACCGAAGTTTCCACTCCCGCCGCTTTGGAAAAAGTGGCCAGAGAATCTTTCAACCTCCAAAAGCCCGGAGAAAGGGTCTTGGTGGTGAAAAAGGACGCCGGTGCAAGCGTCGAGGCAGGCAAGGTCGAGACAAAGGAGGGCACAGGTTTTTCTTTACAAACAGCCATAGATTGGGTAAAAGGAAAGCTAGGAATAGGCCAGAAGTAAAGCGGGTTTTACCCGTTTATTGTTGATTTTTAACACGGAAGTGGCGGGCATCGCCACGCCGTAGTCCCGCAAACGTGCGGGACGTAGGCGGGTGTCGTATAACGGCTATTATGTAACCTTCCCAAGGTTGAGACGAGGGTCCGACTCCCTTCACCCGCTCCATTAAGTAACAAAAGTCTTTTTTCCCTTCTAAATTTCTCGCGGCGGCTATCGCCGCCCATTGAATTGCGCCTGCCTGCCGGTAGGCAGGGGCCTTCCCGTGATTTTTTTGGCGGAAAGATGCAGGTCCGAGCCGAAGATTTTTTTGGCGGATACCTTTTTGGCGGAAAGATCCGAATTTTGAGCGATTTTAGCTATATTTTGCGC
>JBBABQ010000009.1:17948-20903 GCA_041657565.1 Minisyncoccota bacterium
TCCCGCATCGGTCCGAGCCAACTATTTCGGCCCTGTTCAAGATCGCCAATTTTTTCTTCCAGCGTTTTCTTCCGGCTCATAAGATCGGCCTTCTTTTGGCGATAGTCATCGCGGTCGATATCTTGGTCAAGATAGCTGTCCAAAAGGCGCGGTAGCTTGGTTTTTATGTCTTCCAGCTTATCTCGCGATGCTTGGGTGAGGACGGCTGAAGATTGGGCAAGTCCTTGTTCTTCTTTTACGGTCATCTGCAATAATCGGCTTGCCCAATCTTCGGGCAGGGAATATTTTTGCAGTTCTTGGGATAACTGCCGATCAAGCTCTTCCTCGCGGATATACTTTTCCAAACACTTAACGGTTTTTGATTTTTTGGTACAGCGGTAATAAGTATGTCCTTTCCTGACCTCGGCAGT
This sequence comes from Minisyncoccota bacterium, assembly GCA_041657565.1. GTDB lineage: Bacteria > Patescibacteriota > Minisyncoccia > Minisyncoccales > JAQTVQ01 > CAIMDX01. The sequence continues at coordinate 18,359 of JBBABQ010000009.1, forward strand.
TATTCCCATCCCGCAATTTCCGCAATGAAGTAAACCGCAAAGCGGTTTTGGATCGTTCGCTTTTCTTTGCGGTTTTCCGCGTTCTCGCAAAACTTCCTGCACTTTATCAAAAAGCTTCTTTGTGATGATTGGCTCGTGTTTGCCTTCGTGGATTTCGCCCAAAAAGCGGAAATGTCCGTAATAGAAAGGATTTAATAAAATATGGGACACTTGGCTCCGCTTGACGCATCTTTTGGTACCTCTGGTTACGATTCCGTTTTGTGCGAGAAAAGCGGAAATATCTTCAAGCCTCGATTCATTCTTGGCGTATAGTTCAAACGCTTCCTTGATGATTTTCGATTTCTTTCTATCGACCGCAATACTTTTATCCCGCGAGTCGTTTATATAGCCAACCGGCACACGGCCCGGATACTCGCCGCGCCTTAACTTTTGGCGAAGCCCTCTTTTGGTGTTTTCCGAAAGCGAATCGATATAATATTTGCTTTGGCCGAAGGAAATATTCAACATGAATTTTCCCTGCGGTGTCGGTTCAAACCAAAAGGTGGGGAAGCGTAAGGCGGCGATTGCACCGGTATCGACAAGATAAATGATCTTGCCGCCATCAACGCTGTTGCGGGCTAATCGGTCAGGATGCCAGGCAATAACGCCTTGCGCCCGGCCTTTCTCTATCTGTTCAACCATTTTGTTGAAGATCGGCCTTCCCGGAATCTTGGCCGATTGTTTTTCAATGAAAGTCTCGACGATTGCTAAGTCTTCGCGCTTGGCAAAATCGCGAAGCTCGGAGAGCTGCGCCTCAATGGATAATACCTGTTTATCCTCAATGTCAGTACTTTTGCGGGCATATAGGAAGTAGTCCATGCTGCTATTATAGCACATAACCTATGAAAAGCTATGAATATTTATAAAAAGCTTGACAGGGGAATGGTACCTATGATAACGTATGAAATATGGATAAAACATCAAGAAATAACACCCTCCTCTCAATTGGCGAAGTCGCCAAGATTTTTGGCATAAATAAAGATACTCTCAGGAATTGGGAGAAAAAAGGGCTCATTACTCCTCTTCGGGTAGGTCCTCGTAAGGATCGTAAGTATAAGCCGGAAGACATTGAACGTATTGCCGATGACAAAAGCATCGTCAAAGACCTTGGCGTTCCGCTCACGGATGATGAGGGTAAGATGACTCTCACTCAGCTCAAGCAATTTCTTTGGAGAAGTGCTGACATTTTGCGCGGCAAGATAGACAGCTCTGATTACAAGAAATATATCTTCGGACTTCTTTTTTACAAGCGTATCAGCGATGTATGGGACGAAGAGTATAAAAAAGTTTTAGAGGAATACCACGACGAAGAAATTGCCAGAGCCGATCACAATCATCGTTTTCAAGTCCCACGAGATTGTCGATGGGACGTAATTCAAAAAGAAGCCACTGGTATCGGACAGAAGCTTAACGAAATTTTTGATAAACTCGCCAATGCGAACAGCCCGAAGCTCGATAAGATTTTTGACGATCTTGATTTTGCAAACAAAGATAAATTCCCCAATGAGACGCTTCAGCGGCTCATCAATCATTTTTCGCAGCACAATTTTGGCGACAATTATATAAACTCCGACCTTCTTGGTGATGCCTACGAATACTTAATCGAGTAGTTTGCGGCAGACGCAGGAAAAAAAGGTGGAGAATTCTACACGCCACGTGAAGTTGAGCGCGTTATTATTCAGATCCTAAAACCGCACGAAAAGGATCATATCTATGACATGGCCGTCGGCTCCGGTGGTTTTCTCTTGGAAGCATACCATCATCTCAAAAACGAAGCGGGAGAGAAGAAAGCCCGTTCGCTTTATTTATACGGGCAAGAAATAAACATCGGTACATACGCGATTGCAAAAATTAACATGTTTCTTCATGGACTTGATGCTGCGGATATTCAGCGTGGCGATACGCTTGCTGATCCGAAGTTTTTGAACTCAGACGGTTCTCTTAAGACATTCGACATCTGCGTAGCAAATCCGCCTTATTCCATAAGCCAATGGGAGTATGAGATTTTCAAGCATGACAAATACGGTCGCGTGGCTGGTTACGAAATGCCTCCGGCAAAAAAGGCTGATTATGCTTTCGTTCTCCATATGGTGCGGTCAATGAATGAAAACGGTCGTGCCGGTATTGTGTTGCCACACGGCGTACTGTTCCGTGGTGGTGCTGAAGGCCGCATTCGCGAGCAGCTCATAAAAAATGACCTCATCGAGGCCATCATCGCCTTACCTGCAAAGCTTTTCTATGGCACTGGCATTCCCGCCGCGATTGTCATATTCAATAGAAATAAGCCCGATAACCACAAGAACAAAATTTTTATCGTTGACGCGGAAAAGGATTACGAAGAAGGTAAAAACCAAAACCGCTTGCGCAAGAAGGATATCGAGAAAATAGTTGCGGCTTTTGAAGACTACCGGGATATTGAAAAGTTTGCCCGTGTTATCGATATCAAAGAGTTAGAAGAGAATGAGTTCAATCTCAATGTGCGTCGTTATGTAGAAAACGCCGACGA
>JBBABQ010000010.1:0-19838 GCA_041657565.1 Minisyncoccota bacterium
CAGTCCTTCCAAACTCTGCATTCCTTAGAATGCAGAGTGAATGCAGAGTTTTTAAACTCCACAACGCACACCTTTTACCCCCCCACCTGCGGCTAAAATGCGTTGTGGATGCCTCAATTCCGGGCCGGCTGCCGCGCCCGCGGCGTTTGCGAGCGCCACCCCTCGGAGGTACGCCGGAGAGGGGCAAGCGAAGCATAGTCGGGGGTAGAAACTGGCAGATATTTGGTATAACTTGGCTCATTCAGGATTTTGCTGATAGTGAGTTAAACCTTTTTTCACTAAATCCCGCATCATAGTACATTTCGGCGAAAATTCTTCGGCCCCCCGCATTTTGCGGGGGGTTTTGTTTCGGTTGCTATTGCATCAAGGCTAGAAATTCATCATTCTAGACAGGTAATAATCTAAATCATACGGAACAAAAAAATGGAAAAAACCAGATCAAGATCAACGGATAAAAGCATTATTATTGGAGCAATCGCGATCGTCGCCGCGGCTTTATTGTGGAGCTTGGACGGTGTTTTCATCAGGCCCAAGCTTTACGCTCTCGACGCGGGCTTGGTCGTATTGATCGTGGACCTTCTGGCGTTCGTCCTGTTAAGCCCTTTCGTATTTTTGAATTGGCGCAAGATCAAAGCCCTGAGCTCCAAAGACTGGCTGGCCATAGCCTGGGTTTGTTTTTTCGGCGAAGCTTTGGGAACTTTGATGATAACGGAAGCTTTTTTCGCCGCGATGGACGGACAAGTAACTTTCGCGACGGTAGTTATATTGCAGAAGCTCCAGCCGGTGTTCGCGCTCCTTTTGGCTCGGATCGTTCTTGGCGAAAAATTGAGCCGTAGATTTTATTATTGGGCCGCGGCCGCGGTCATCGCCGCATATTTTTTGGCTTTTGGTAAAAGCGGGATCGGTCTGCAGGGCATAGATCTGTTCAATAGCGCCGCTTGGTTCGCTTTCGCGGCGGCCTTTGCTTTCGGGTCGTCGACCGTTTTCGGCAAGCGGATCGTCAATCATTTGAACTTTCAGCCGGCAACCGCGTTGCGGTTCGGTATAGCGTCGGTTCTGATGCTGGCATACGTTTTATTCACTCGGCACGGCTTGGAGCTTGGGCAGATAACCTCGCTTCAGTGGCAGATGCTTCTTCTTATTATTTTCTTCACCGGCGGCGCTTCGATGTTTATCTATTATTTCGGCTTGAAGAAGGTGACCGCTTCGACGTCTTCGATCTGCGAGCTGGCTTGGCCTTTGTCCGCCGTGGCGTTGGATTATTTTCTGAACGGAAGCACTTTGAACAGTATTCAGATGGTTGCCGCGACAGTGATGCTGGCTTGTTTCTACGGCGTAGTCCACGAAGGTAAAGCTAAGCTATCTTTTAAAGCCAAAGTGATACCCGGCGCCGGCAGAGGAAAGGTTCTCGGTTTCCCGACCGCCAATCTGGATGCGAAAGGGCTTGATCTGAACCACGGCGTGTATTTTGTTGAGGTTAAGCTCGAAGGAAGATCCTATGACGGATTGATGCATTTTGGTTTTAAGGAAACATTCCAGGAAAAACCGTCATTGGAGGTTTTGATCAAGGACCTGGCGCGTGATATTTACGGCCAAACCATAGAAGTGCGCATTGTCAGAAAGATCAGGGATGTAAAAAAGTTTACAGATGAGGCCGATCTTAAAAGACAGCTGAGAAAGGACGTCAAGGAGAATTTATCATGATAGGCAAATATGTTTGCGGTTATCTTGCGCGACATGGTACAATGGCAAAACGTGATAACAATTAAATTTTAAAAAAGCATATGAAATGTCCAGTTTGCAACGTTGACCTGTTGATGGCCGAACGCCAGGGGGTGGAGATAGACTATTGCCCTCAATGCCGCGGGGTTTGGCTTGACCGCGGAGAGCTTGATAAGATCATCGAGCGCAGTTCTTCCGAAACCGCTCCAGGCGATGAGCGAAAGACTTTGGTCCAGCCCCAAGAATCTTATCGGGCGCCGAAGGAGGAATACCGCGGATCAGGCAAGCACGACGAATATTCCGATGACCATGACGGATATAAGAAGCGCAAGAAAGGGGGATTGTTGGGAGAGATATTCGATTTCTAGAAAAGCAAAAAAACCGGCGGATCCGCCGGTTTTCTTTTGCGAATCCCAAGATTAGCCGATTTTTTCCGATTCTGGTATATTTATTGTGTGAGGCAAGAACATAAAATAATAATTTTTTCGACAATATAATTTTATGAAAATCGAGGTTACCAATATAGAACACGGAGAGGAAGAGGAAAAGCCCCTTGAAGGCGGCGCCGCGGAGCAGCAGGACCAAGAAAATGAGCCCATCCAAGAAAAGCCAGAGGAGGAGGGGCGGGAGAGTTCGGAAGCGGAAAAAGAGGGAGAATTGAAAAGGGAGACAGCCCTTCTTTGGGAGAAAAGAAATTCGTTGAAAAGAGCCAAAGAGATCGGAGAGAAAGAGGGGTTCGATACCTCTGATACGGTAAAAACCATAGAAGCCGAAATAGCGGATATTAAAAAATGGATCTCCGAATTTTCAGCCAACAACGAGAAGGCCGCCAATCTTTTTATACTGGATTCGATGGAACTGTCCGGGATGAACAAAAATTTTAAAGGCCTACAGAAAGACCTTCGCGCGGAATCCGGAGAAGAGGGGTCTGATGATCCGATCTTGCGCGTCCAGGAGATCAGAAAAACGATAAGTTCCATTGGAGACGATCCTTCGGTTAGCCTCGAAGACCTTTCGGAGGTCCCATATTCTTTAGGGAATATTTCAGCGGCCGCGAAAGAAATAGCCGAACAACTGAGGTCGATAGAAGAAGACACTCTGAACAATGATATTTTTGATGATACCGCCAGCTGGCTTATGTCCGTGGCCGAACTGGCCGACGAGAAAAAAGCGGCCGTTGAAGAAAAGATCCGAGCTTCAAAAGAAAAAGAGTAGTCCGTATTTCAAAGAAAAAAATCAGCCCCTCGGCTGATTTTTTATTGCTGAAGTGGTCGAAGCCGGGCTTCGACCACTTCAGCCAGTTTGTCCGGGTTTTGAGCAATCCAATTTTAGGGCTGGGAGGTTTGGTCCTTGACAATGGATGGTCTTTGTGTTATATTCTGGGCAGTTCTTTTTTTAAAGGTCCAGCTTAATAAAAGCGGACCGTCACAAGGGGGAGGGCACCAAAAGATGTGTCCGCAAAAAAATGTTTGATAACTTGAAAAGAATGGCTGTTCAGCACGCCATCCCTTTCACCGTTGGGATCTCATTGATGATCTTCGGCGGACAGAGGGTCTACCTTAATTGGATCTATTCCAATTGCGAAGGCTTGAAGATGTATGCCATCGTTCTTGCCGCGGTAGCCGTTTCTGTCGCCGCTCTTAATGGATTTCACTGGGGAAACCGGAGGCCGTCTGGAAATCCTGGCCAATACAACCAGAACCAGGCACGCTAACTCTGTAAGATAGTTTTCTTGTTCGGATGTCTTGCCGCCCTCACAAGACCATGGGCTACAGTTTGACCGATCCAGGTCTTAAACGATGCCTTCGCAGATGGGTAAGGTGGCCGCTGTTATTTCTATATGAAATAATATGCCACCTTACCTCTCCACACTTCTATTTATTTCAGGCTCTTCCAGGAGCTTTTTTGTTTATGATTTTCGGGACATTTCTTGCAATTTTCCCCAGTTTCAAGGGTTGCTTTCGGGATGGAAATAAGGTAAAATAATACGGTAAATATGGACTTAAAACCACTAGCCGAGCAGGCAAAGATCGAGATAGATCAAATACAGGGCTTGGATGCCCTGGATTCGGTTTCGCGCAAATATTTGGGCAAGAACGGCCTGATCGGCGTTCAATTTTCACAGATCAAAGACCTTTCCCCGGAGGAAAAAGGAAGAGCCGGACAAGAGCTTAATTCGGTCAAGATCTTGATCGAAGAAGCGATAAAGGAAAAGACCGAGCAGCTGAAAAAGACCGAACTTGATAAAAAAGAATCGCAAGCGATAGACATAACCATCCCGGCCGAAGAAGCAAGGACAGGCCATTTGCATCCTTTAACTTTGGAGCGCCGCCGTATAGAGCATATTTTTTCTTTGATGGGGTTCGAGATAGTCGAAGGACCGGAACTGGAGGATGAATGGCATAATTTTGACGCTTTGAACATGCCTGCCGATCATCCTTCCCGCGACGCCCTTTCCATCGGCAAAACTTTTTATTTGCAAAACGGCGGTTTGGTCAGGACCCAGGCTTCGCCGGTCCAGATCCGCTATATGGAAGCGCATAAGCCTCCTTTCCGGATAATCGTTCCGGCCCGCGTTTATAGGGCCGAATCCACCGACGCTTCGCACGAAGTGCAGTTTCATCAGGTCGAAGGATTGATGGTAGGCAAAGACGTTTCCACTGCTAATTTTAAAGCCATATTCGAGAAATTTCTTCAGGAATTTTTTGGCGAGGAGATGAAGATAAGATTAAGGCCTAGTTATTTTCCTTTTACCGAACCGAGCTTCGAGATAGATATAAATTGTAACATTTGCGGAGGCAAAGGCTGTCCGGCTTGCAAGCATTCCGGCTGGGTCGAGTTCACCGGAGCGGGAATGGTCCATCCGAACGTTTTGAGGAACGGCGGCATCGATCCCAAAGAATGGCAAGGGTTCGCCTTCGGCGCGTCGCTGGACCGCTTGACCATGATGAGGCACAAGATAACCGATATCCGTTTGTTCCATGGCGGGGATCCGAGATTCCTTAAACAATTTTAGCGTAGCTTGTAGGAATTAGCTTGTAGCTTGTAGGTGTTTCGCTTTGCGAGAGAATGGAAAAATATATTTTTCCATTCTTGCCGAAGGCAAGATTCCTACAAGCTACAAGCTAATTCCTAATTCCTAACACAATTCCTAAACACATGTTATTTTCTTATAACTGGCTGCAAGAATTTTTTCCGAAAAAATTGCCGGCTCCCCAAAAATTAGCCGAGCTTTTGACCATGCATTTTATGGAAGTGGAGGGGTTGGAAAAATGCGGGCAGGATTGGGTTCTGAACATTGACGTATTGCCCAGCCGCGGCGGAGATTGCTTCTGTCATTTTGGCGTTGCCAAAGAGTGCGGACTGCTTGCCGGATTGAAAATACAACCGGCCGATTACGATGTCGAAGAAGACAAAAAAATAACAACCAAAAACCTTGTCAAAGCCGATATCCAAGACAAGATCGGCTGCCGCCGCTATACGGCGCGCTTGGTCAAAGATGTTAAGATCGGACCGGCCCCGGAAGCGATAAAAGCAAAAATGGCATCTTGCGGATTGCAGTCCATCAATAACGTCGTGGACGCGACCAATTATGTGATGTTGGAAATGGGCCAGCCTTTGCACGCTTTTGACGCCGATAAGCTGGTCGGCGGCATAGTCGTCCGCCGCGCTAAAAAAGGGGAAAAGATATTATCCTTGTCTGGCGTTGAATATGAGCTGGACGAAAAAGATCTGGTAATAGCTGATTCCAAGGGCATCTTGGCGATCGCCGGGATCAAGGGCGGAAGGAGAGCGGAGATAGATGAGAACACTAAAACCATTATTTTGGAATCGGCCAATTTCGATCCGGCCTCGATTAGGAGAACTTCCCGCAGGCTCAATCTGAAAACGGATGCTTCCTGGCGTTTTGAACATAATTTAGACCCGAACCTGTCCGAGATAGCTATCGATCGCGTAGCCAGCCTTATCCAAGAAATGGCTGGCGGGATCATAGCCGGCGGCAGAGTGGATGTTTATCCGAAGAAAACTTCTCCGAAGATTTTGAAATTCGATCTGAACAGCGCGAACAGCTTGCTTGGAGCGGATATTTCCGAAGCAAAGATGATCTCCATTTTGAAGGGCTTGGGGCTGGGCGTAAAACCGGCGAAAAAGGGGATCGTTTCTGTTGCGGTTCCGACCTGGAGGCAGGATATCAATTTGGAAGCTGACTTGATCGAAGAGATCGGCCGGGTTTACGGTCTTGATAATATCAAACCGGTCTTTCCTTGCGTTGATATGGCTCCGGCCAAGCGCAACAACAATATTTTTTGGGAGGGAGCGGCCAAAGACGCGTTGAAAGAGGCCGGCCTTTCGGAGGTTTACAATTATTCTTTGCTTTTCGACAAACAGGCTGAGACCTTCGGTTTCCATTCGGTTGCTATGGCGGAGCTGAAGAACCCGGTGAACGTCGGCCAGAAATATTTAAGGCCGAGCTTGCTGCCGCATTTGTTAAATAATATCAAGATCCACGAGAAGATCATTTCCGACCAAAGCAGCGGCGTGGATATCTCGGAGGCCAGGATCTTCGAGCTCAGCAAAGTATTTTATTCGATCAAAAAAGGAGGAAAAGATGTCAATGAAGAAAAAGCGATGTTATCGGGAGCAGCGCTTGGCAATGGAAAGGTTTTTTATGAAATTAAAAAAGCAGTCGATCTTTTGATGGACCGATTGGGAGCCGGCCCGGTAAATTACGAAGAGGCCGCCGGATCGAATGTCTGGCATCCTGGCGTTCTTGCCGAAATAAAGATAGGAAAGGAAACGGTCGGTCTTATCGGAGAGATATCTCCCAAGATATCGAGCGAGCTGGAAATATCCCAAGGCGTTATTGCTTTTGATATCGATTTCGAGAAATTGCAAAAATTTTGTACGGAAGAACGGATCTACCGGCCGATACCGAAATTTCCCCCGACAACGCGCGACCTGGCCGTATTGGTGCCGGTTTCGGTCAAAGCGGGAGAGGTTTTGGACGTTATTAAGGCCAGCGGAGGGGAGCTGGCGTCCCGTGTCAGCCTGTTCGATGTCTATGAAGGGAAAAACCTGCCTCAGGGGAAAAAGAACTTGGCTTTTCAGATAATTTATCGATCCCTTGAGAAGACCCTGACCAATCAGGAAGCCGACATATCGCAAAACAATATAATCAAGGCCTTGGAGGCCAATCCCGGTTGGGAAGTGAGGAAATAAATTTTCCGGCTAAATCAAAAAACTATGGCAGCAGAAAAAAATAAAAAATCCAGCTATACGGCTGCGAATATAGAAATATTGGAAGGCCTTGAGCCGGTGCGCAAAAGACCGGCCATGTATATCGGATCCACCGGACCCGATGGTTTGCATCATTTGATCTATGAAATAGTGGACAATGCCATTGATGAAGCGATCGCAGGCCATTGCAACAAAATAGATATCACTCTGCATCCCGGAGATAGGGTGGAGGTCCACGATAACGGCCGAGGCATTCCGGTCGATATCCATCCCAAAACAAAAAGATCCGCTTTGGAAACGGTTTTGACGACATTGCACGCCGGAGCCAAGTTCGAAAATAAGACCTATCAGGTTTCTGGAGGCTTGCACGGTGTGGGAAGCTCCGTGGTCTGCGCTTTATCAACTTATATGCGCGCCGAGATCTGCCGAGATGGAGATCTGCACATGCAAGAATATAAATACGGAAAGCCCCAGGCCCAGGTCAAAAAAATAGGAAAGTGCAAAGAGAGAGGAACAAAAATAATCTTTGATGCCGATCCGCAGATCTTCAGGGAAATAAAATACAATCGCAATACCCTTGTCAGCCATTTCCGCCAGCAAGCTTATCTGATCAAAGGCATTAGAATAAATTTTTACGACAACCGCGATCCGAACGATACGTTCGAATATCATTTTTATTTTGAGGGAGGGATCGCCTCTTATCTTAAATATCTCATCAAGAACAATAAGGCCGTCCATCCTGATTCTTTTTATGTTTCCGCCGAGAAGAACGAGATAATCGTCGAGGCGGCTTTTTGCTATACCGACGAATTCGAAGCGTTCGAACAAAGTTTCGCCAATAATATCTACAATCCCGAAGGAGGGACCCATCTGACCGGTTTCCGCAGCGCTCTGACCAGGATCATAAATGATTACGCCAGAAAGGGAGGGTTTTTAAAAGATGCGGATGCCAATCTTACCGGCGACGATGTCCGAGAGGGTCTGACCGCCGTGGTCTCCATAAAGATCAGAGAACCGCAGTTCGAAGGCCAGACCAAAATGAAATTGGGAAATCCCGAAGCCAGATCCGCCACCGAGAGCGTCGTGGCCGAGGCCATGGCCAAATTTTTCGAGGAATATCCTCAGGATGCCAAGATCATCGTTGATAGGTGTGTTTTGTCGGCTAAAGCCCGGCGCGCGGCCAAAGCGGCAAAAGAGACCGTATTGAGAAAAGGAATATTGGAAGGGCTGAGCTTGCCGGGAAAATTGGCTGATTGCAGTTCCCGCAAACCGGAAGAGTGCGAGATATATCTCGTCGAGGGAGAGTCCGCAGGCGGTTCCAGCCGGCAGGCGCGCGACAGGCGGTTCCAGGCCATTTTGCCCTTGAAAGGAAAGATCTTGAATGTGGAAAAAGTAAGATTGGACAGGGCCCTTGATTCCAAAGAAATAAAATCTTTGGTCATTGCCATGGGAACGGCCATTTCCGACGATTTCAATATCGAGAAACTAAGATATCACCGGATCATCCTTATGACCGATGCCGATTCCGACGGAAACCATATCCGGACCTTGCTTCTTACTCTTTTCTTCCGCTATTTTAAAGTAATGATCGAAAAGGGATATTTGTATATCGCCCAGCCGCCCTTGTATAAGATCCAGTGCGGCAGAGAGATAAAATACGCTTTTGACGATGATGCCAAAGAAAAAATGCTCAAAGATCTGGGAAACAGGCCTTCTTCCGTCCAAAGGTATAAAGGTCTTGGAGAAATGAACGCTTCGGAGCTTTGGGACACGACCATGGACCCCCAGAGAAGGGTATTGTTGCAAGTGAAGCTTGACGATGCCGTCGCCGCCGACGAAGTATTTGATATGTTAATGGGGAAAGAAGTTCCGCCAAGAAAAAAGTTTATACAGATGTACGCCAAGAAAGTGCGCAACCTGGATATATAAGAAATTAAAAACTTGCCTGTCGGTAAGGCGGGCGCAAATTGACATTTTGCCTTTATTCTGGTACTTTAATACCTGTTATGAATTCAAGTTCCACCAATAAATTATCCGTTTTTTTCAAGGAAGTCGCAACGGAAGTCAAAAAAGTCAGCTGGCCGACCCGCCGGGAGGTTTTGAATTATACGCTGATCGTGATAGGCGCTTCGGTAGCCGTGGGAGCGTTCTTGGGAGGGCTGGATAAGCTTTTCCAGATCCTTTTGAGCTACGCATTGCAATATTTACCCAGATAAAATAAACAAGTCATTTTTTTATTATGGCAAGACAACAAATATCTCAAGACAGAAGATGGTATGTGTTGCATACCTATTCCGGCTATGAAGACGCCGTCGCCAACAGCCTTAAACAAAGGATCGAGTCTTTTGGTATGGAAGATAAAATATTCAACGTTATCGTCCCCAAGGAGCAAAAGATCAAGATAAAGAACGGCAAGAGGAAGACCGTCGAGGAAAAGATCTATCCCGGTTATGTTCTCGTCGAGATGGTTGTCACTGATGATTCTTGGTATGTTGTTAGAAACACGCCGAATGTTACGGGATTCGTGGGAGCCGGCACGATGCCGATCCCGGTCTCGGAAATAGAGATCAAGGAATTGCAGAAAAGGACCGGACAGGAAGCGCCCAAATACAAGATCGAGTTCAAGATGGGCGATACGGTCAAGGTAACGGACGGACCGTTCAAAGATTTTGACGGTAAGGTCTCGGATGTGGACAGGGAGAGAGGAAAGGTTAAGGTCATGGTGAACATGTTCGGACGCGACACCCCCGTGGAAATAGATTCGTTGCAAATAAGGAAAATTTAAAGATAATTTTTCTCAAAAAACAAGTTGCCGAACGATCTTTTTGAGAGTTTGGAATCTTGCTCTTGGGATATAAGACAATGGCAAAGAGAATAAAATCAGTCGTAAAAATACAGATCAAAGCGGCCAAAGCCACTCCCGCTCCGCCGATCGGACCGTCTTTGGCGCCTCACGGGATCAATATCGCCGATTTCTGCAAGAGGTTCAACGACGCTACCAAGACTTTGGGAGATTTCGTTATCCCGGCGGTCATCACCGTTTACGAGGACAGGACCTACGAATTTATTTTGAAACAGCCCCCGGTGGCAGACTTGCTTAAAAAAGCGGTTGGCATCGAAAAGGGATCCGGCAAGCCTAATACTTTTAAAGTCGGAAAAATCACCAAAGACCAGATCAGAAAAATAGCCGAACAGAAATTGCCCGACCTCAATACCAAAGACATAGAAGCCGCCATGAGGATAGTCGAAGGAACAGCCAAGAACATGGGGCTGGAGATCAAATAGACAATATAGAACGATCAACAAAGGCTCCGCACAATGCGGAGTTTTTGTTTGGATAGCAATCTAAAAAATTTTCAAATTCCAATTTTCAATAAAATTACAATGTTTCAATTTTTTAAACATTGAAAATTGGAACATTCATTGGAAATTGAGAATTGAAAATTAATAAGGGACAATGGGGTCGGTCGTCATTTTTTAGTCCGCTTTCCACAGATGCAAACTACACCTGTCCGACAGGTGTAGTTTGTCCAGCCTGTGGATTGCGCGCGTATTGTTTCCCCTCGTATGTATCTATATAATTAAAAATATGAACATCTCTCAACTTTTTAACTCTCTCTCTCTCGGTTTTGGGCGGGAACTGAAAGGAACTGAAAAGGGGAACTCCCGCGGTTTCACTCTCATCGAAATCCTCATCGTCATCGCCATCATCGGCATTTTGTCCGCGGCGATTTTTGTCGGGACCCAATCCGCTCAAGCCAGCGCCCGCGACAGTCGAAGACAGGGAGAGCTTTCCCAAGTCAAAAAGAGTTTGCAATCTTACTATCTTGCCAACAATAAGTATCCCACCACCACCGCCGCAGGAATTTCTCTGGAGGCGGACAGCGACGCCAATGGAGACTTCACCCAGGCAATGAAAGGCAGCGGATATATGTCCGTTATTCCCAGGGACCCGAAATATACAGTCGGCGGAGACTATGCCTACAAATACATCGCCACCACCACCAACGCTTACACCCTCTGCGCCAAGTCCGAGGCCAAAGGAGATTATCTTTGCATTGACCAGACCAGCGGCGGCGGCATAGTCCGTTCGGACACCGCCCCGGAGTTCGGCGGGTGGGGAGGAGGCGGATTTGCTTGCGGGGACACAGTCACTTTTACCTATAAAGGCAGCTCTGTTGCCTACGGAACAGTGGAACATAATAGCAAATGCTGGATGGACCGAAACCTTGGGGCAGCGCAGGTGGCCACGGCTTTTGACAATTCTGCCGTTTACGGCGACCTTTTCCAATGGGGAAGATTGGACGACGGCCATCAGACCCGCAACAGCGGTATAACCACCGTTCTTTCCGGCTCCAGTAATCCCGGCCACGGTAATTTTATCTACGGCATGGGCAGTCCTTACGACTGGGTGTCTCCCCAAATAGAGAGTTTGTGGCAGGGGGTTTCGGGAACGAACAACCCTTGCCCCTCCGGCTGGCGGGTGCCGACCGAAACGGAGTGGAATACCGAGCGGTTGAGCTGGAGCAGCAATAATTACAATGGAGCTTTTGCCAGCCCTCTTAAATTGACAGCGGCCGGTTACCGCAGTCACAGCGATGCCGCGGTCGGCCTCGCGGGTGTCGGCGGCTTCTACTGGAGCAGCGCGGTTAGCGCTCCGGGTTCCCGGCTACTGGGCTTCAGCAGCGGCGATGCGAACGTGGACAGCAGTTACCGGGCCGACGGGTTATCGGTTCGTTGCGTCAAGGACTGATTTAGCTCGGACTATTTGACTATTCGTAACTCGAAAATTTTTTGAGAATATGGCTATTTATCTTCATCTTCCGGTTTATAAAGCAAGCTATGACCTTTTGCTTGAGATGTTTCCCAAACCGAGGGTCTAACCCTCCGCCGAACCTCCGCCGAAAGCGGCCTCGCAAGGGGTCTAACCCCTTGAAGGGTTAGACTCTCCGGCAGGGAAAAACTTGCAAGGTGTCACCTTGCAAGTTTTGGGAACATCCAAACTCGCCAGACCTGAAAGGGTTAGACCCTTTCAGAAAAACGGGGTATATTTGAAAGAAACGTCCTTGTCTGATCCTTGAGGCAAAGGGAGAACTTTGCCCGTAAAATTATGCGCGATAGAACCTAATAGCTTATGAAACCGGAGCTTCCGAAAGAATATAAAAGGGGATTTGCCAAATTTTTAGGCTTGAAAATAGACCTGTCCGAAAGGCCTTTGATCCCGCGGCCGGAAACCGCTTTTTGGACAAAGGCGGCGATCTTGGCAATGAAAAAAGAAAAGAAAGGGAAGCTGGAATGCCTGGACCTTTTCGCCGGTTCCGGCTGTATCGGCCTGGCGGTTTTGAAGAACGTCGAAAGCGTTCGTTGCGATTTCGGGGATATCGATCCGAAAAATATAAAACAGATAAAGATAAATCTTTGGATCAACGGGCTGGACGACCGCAAAGCAAAAGCTGTAAAGACCGACGTTTTTTCGAACATTAAAAAGAAATACGACTATATCCTGGCCAACCCGCCATATATTGCCGCTTCAAGAGCGCACCTGATCCAGCCGCAGGTCAGGGCTTTTGAACCATGGATAGCTTTGGACGGAAAAGAAGACGGGATGTTCTTTATCGATAAATTTTTAAAACAGGCAAAGGAATTTTTAAAACCCGGCGGCAAGATCTTTTTGGAATTCGATTTTTACCAGAAAAAAGAGCTGGAGGAAGCCCTGAAAAGGTATGGCTGGGAAAATTACAGGATATATAAAGACCAGTTCGGGAAAGAAAGGTTTATTAAACTAATTTCTAATTAACCTAATTGCTCTAATTTCTAATCAAATCCTAAATCCCAATGACCAAGTCTAAGATCGAAAACGTTTTGGGATTTGGTCATTGTCCCGCTTCGCGGGATCTCGCGAAGCGAGAGGATTTCGTTAGGTCAATTAGAAATTAAAATTACGGTTTTGTAAGCCCCGTTAGAAGTTTAAGGGAAGTTTGCTTTTTTTGGAAAGCTTAAAGGCGAAGCCGCCTTACGGCTTAAGGATTTCTATAATACAGAGTTCAATGCCAAACTTCTAACGGGGCAATCTTCCTTTTTTAGCGTTTTTCTTCTAAAATTAGCTTTATGGAAATAAAAGAAGAGGGGCTAAAATTCAACAAGGAGCAGAAGGAGGCGATCGAGCACGGCAAAGGGTCTTTATTGATCGTAGCCGGGGCCGGGACGGGAAAAACAGCGGTCCTGACCAAAAAAATCGCCCATTTGATAATGGATAAAAAGGTCGCGCCGGGAGATATCCTGGCCTTGACCTTTACCGAGAAAGCGGCGCAGGAAATGGAGGAGAGGGTGGATATAATGCTTCCGTTCGGATATTACGACCTTTGGATCTCGACATTCCATTCTTTTTGCGAAAAGATCCTCAAAGAATACGGACTGTCCATAGGATTATCGACGAATTTCAAGCTTTTGGACGAAACAGGAGGCTGGATCCTGGTCAGGAAGAACTTCGATAAGTTCGGTTTTTTGGATTATTACAGGCCTCTCGGCAATTCCACCAAGTTCATCCATGCCTTGTTGAGCCATTTCAAGAAATTAAAGAACGAGAACATCTCTCCGCAGGATTATTTGGAATATGCCGATTCTTTGAAGTCCGAACTGGACGATGCTCCGGGAATTTCCCGTTCGCTTAAAGGCAAGGAGAAGATAGAGGCCCAGAGAAAAGAGGAGGAGTATAAAAAAATAAAAGAGGCGGCGCAGGCTTATCATGCCTACCAAAAATTATTACTGGACAATAACGCCCTTGATTTCGGCGATCTGCTGATCTATACTCTGAAGCTTTTTAAAGAGAGGCCTTTGATCTTGGAAAAATACCGCCAGCAGTTCAAATATATTCTGGTCGATGAGTTTCAGGACACCAATTGGGCGCAATATGAATTATTGAAGATACTGGCCTCGCCGAAGAACAATATCACCGTTTGCGCTGACGACGACCAATGCCTGCCGGGCGAGATGCTCGTAGAAAAATGGGAAGACGAAAAAATAAGACAAGTTAAAATAAGGAATATCAAGAAAGGAGATATTTTGCTGACAGGAGTCGGCAGGGGGCACTTAGGCTTGTCTAAAATCAACAATGTTTTTAAAAATAAAAAGAAAACAGAATTCATAACGGTAACTACAAAAAGAGGCAATAAGGTTACCGTCACCGATAATCACAAGATGTTTTCCATGGTGCCGCTTACAAGTAAAAAGGGGCATCATTACGTTTATCTGATGTATAGGAAAGATATCGGATGGAGGATCGGAAAGACGGACGACCTGGTATTAAGATTGAGGCTCGAACGTTCGGCAGACAAAATAATAGCCTTAAGATCTTATGGAAGCGACGGCGAAGCCAGGTATCACGAAACTTTATGGTCTTTGAAATACGGTATCCCAACAGGTTGTTTTTGCGAGAGAAAAGGTGTCGTTATAAAAGACGAATTATTGGTTGATTTATATAAAGAGATAGATGTGGATAAAAATGTTTCAAAGCTGGCAAATGATTTGAATATTGATTTGGATTACTGCCATCATTGTTTGGAGGGAGTGAACAGGGGAAAGAAAGAAAGGATAAAGATCAATATTTTAATGTGTCTAAGGAGCTATAGAAGCAAAGAAGCGGTCAAAAAAGGCAGAACAGTCCTGAGAAATCCTTTGATCAGACATTCTTTAAGGGTAGAAACTTCCAGCAAATATGTAATAAATGAGATTGAGAAGGCCGGATTTGCGATGGCTAAGGCCAAAAAAGGGAAAAGGGTTTTGATAGTAAGCGGAGATATCAAGGAATTGATGGCAGCCGCAAAAAAAATTCAGGAAGTAACGGGAGGATTTATAGAGTCTAAATTCTATGCCGGTGTAGGCCTTGATTCCAAAACTAAGATAAGGCACAATCATCCGGCTTTGATAATGCCCGCGAAGAATTTAGCGGTAGGGCATTATCTCCCGGTGAGAAGAGATAATACGATCATCTATGATGAAATTGTAAAAATAGAAAAGGAGATAAAAAATGATTATGTCTACGACCTGGAGGTGGACAAGACCCATAATTTTTTAGCCCAGGGAATAGTCGTCCATAATTCCATTTATTCTTTCCAGGGGGCTTCGTTCAATAATGTTTTGCAATTTAAAAAAGATTTTTCGGGATCAGATGATATCGTATTGGTCAAAAATTACCGTTCGCCGCAGAATATTCTCGACCTTGCTTATGATTTCATCCAGCTGAACAATCCGAACCGTCTGGAATTCCGTTTGAACGAGAGCCAAGAATTAAAAGAGCAGGCCAAGAAAAAAGGGGTCAGCCTTTCCGGATTTAAAAAAATAGATAAAAAGCTGAAGAGCGCTGATAAAGAACAGGGGACCATCGAGCACCTTGTTTTCGAGAGCGGCTATGAAGAAATAGACGGTATCATCAGCCGTATTTGGAAGCTGAAAGAAACAGATAAGCAGTCTTCTTTTTCCGATTTCGTCGTTCTGGTCAGGACCAACGAGATAGCGAATTCTTTTGCCAGGGGCTTTGAGCGATCGGGCCTGCCTTACCAATTTTTGGCCTCAAAGGGGCTTTATCTGAAGCCTTTGATCCTGGACTTGGTTTCCTATTTGAAAGTTTTGGCCGATCCCAGCGATTCGGCGAGCTTTTACAGGGTTTTGACCATGCCTGTTTTGGATATTTCGGCATCGGACATACCGAAGATCATCCAATACGCTTATCAGAAGGCGATCCCCGTCGCCAAGGCGATCGACCAGCTTTCCCTCATCAAGGATGTCGGCCAGGAAACGGTTTCCAAGGTCAATTCTTTGGCGGCCCAGGTTAGAAAACATGCCGCTTTCGCGAAGGAAAAGAATGTTTCCGAGCTTTTTGTCATGATCATCCACGATCTTGGATTCGCTAAATATTTCGGCCAAGACGGAGAAAAAAGCTTCCAGGACAGCGAACTTGCGTCGCAGTTTCATAGGAAATTGAAAAATTTTGAGGACGGGAACGTCGATACCAAGCTTTTCAGCTTTTTGGAGGAATTTAAAATGGAGATGGAAGCCGGGGAAGAAGGGTCTCTGAGTTTCAGCCTTGAGGACGGGTCAGAGTCGGTGAAGATAATGACCGTCCATTCGGCCAAGGGCTTGGAGTTCAAATACGTTTTTATCGCCAATGTGGCCGACCGCAGATTTCCCAACAGCGGCCGCAGCGATCCGATCTCCATTCCCGGACCGCTGATCAAAGAGGTATTGCCGGAAGGCGATTTCCATTTACAGGAAGAAAGAAGGCTTTTTTACGTCGGGGTCACAAGAGCCAAGAAAAAACTCTTTTTGACCTGGGCCAAGGACTACGGCGGAAAAACATTAAAAAAACCAAGCAGGTTCTTGTTCGAGGCGGGGCTGGTAAAAGACAGGGAAGACTTTTCGAGGACGGAGTCCAAGAAATTCGGTTTTTCTTTGGAGAAAGACAATATTGCCAAGGCCAAACCGAAGACGGGGAAATCTTTCGTTTTCCCCGGATATTTTTCTTTCACCCAGCTTTCCACTTTCGATAAATGCCCTTTGCAATACAAATTTTCCTATCTGTTGAAAATACCATCCAAGGGAAAGCCGGCCTTGAGCTTCGGCAAGACGATGCATAATACGCTTTACCGGTTCTTGATGCTGTCTTCAAAGATCAGCCAATCCAGCCAGATAGATCTTTTCGGCGGAAAAGGCCCGGCTGCCGGCAAAGGAGCAAAGGTCGGGTACGACGATCTGGTAAAAATATATAAAGAAGAATGGATAGAGGATTGGTACGAGGACGACAAACAGAAAAAAGATTATTTCAAACAAGGGGAAAAGAGTTTGAAAGAATTTTTTGAACAGCATACGCAAAACAAGCCGCAGATACTGTTCCTTAACGGCAGTCCGGCGCTGGAACAGGATTTCAAATTGAAGGTCGGGGAGGATATTTTTATCGGTAAAATAGACAGGGTCGATAAAAACGGGAACGACAGTATAGAGATATTGGATTATAAGACGGGCAAGCCGAATACCAATAAAAGCCTGATGCCTTCGGACAAGCTTCAGCTTTTGGTCTATCATCTCGCTTTGAAGAGCGTTTTCGGAATTTCGGCGCAGAAATTGACCTATCATTATTTGAACAATTGTTCTATGGTATCATTTATGCCCAAGGACGAGGAATCGGAGAGTACCGAGGCCGAGATCGCCAAACGGATCGCCAATTTGAAACAAAGCGATTTTGCGCCCAAGCCAGGTTTCCCCCAGTGCAATTATTGCGATTTTAAGGAAATTTGCCCTTATAGGAAAGTTTCTTGATTTTTATTGTTTTATAAATATAATTTTTTATTTGTTTCCAAAAAAAACATGGAAAAAATAGCCATCATCGGCATAGGAGGGAGGACAGGAACCCTTTTTGCCCACAAGCTGAAAAATGCCGCGGAAGTTTTAGGCGTTGGAAGGGAGAAGGAGATCGAAATGATGAATTCGAAAAACCTTTTGATCCAAAAACGGGGAGCTGATCCCGAGGTCTTGGACCAAAAAATAATAAAAGACCAGGATTTCGGCAATTATCCTCTACCGGACTATATTTTTGTCGCGACGAGGAATCCGGTCCATCCGGTGGTCAAGCATTATTACCAGATAGCCAGGGAGAAGAACGGAAAATTGCCGGTTTTGATCTTATCCCAGAACGGCATCAGCGCCGTCGAAGAGGCGGTATCGGCTTTGAGGGAGGTTTTCGGGGGAGAAGCTTCGAACGTCCAGATCATCAGGCTGAACCTGTTCAACCCGGTCGACGGGGTGAAAGAAGGAGAGAAGGTCTGCATGAAATATTTCGAGCCGGTCAGGCTGGTCTTTTCCAGCGCGTTCGGCTCCGAAGACGCATCCGGTCTTGGAAAAATATTCCAAGCGGCCGGGATAGAATATAAGGAATATCCGAGAAAAGACTCGAGAAACATGGAATGCTCGAAATTATTTTTGAACCTTATCGGAATGGCCGCGGCTTCTTACGGCCAGTCTGTGGAAAAAGGCTATCAAGACAAAGCGATTTTCAGAGAGGAAGTCATTATGTTGAGGGAATATATAGCTTCGGTCGAGAAGTCGGGAAGCCGTTTTTTGGACTTTGACCATTATCCAGTAGGCCTTCTTTCTTGTATAATTAATAACGTGCCTTTGCCGCTGTTGGTCATGGCCAGGGGGATGCTGGTGAAGATCATCAGCAAAGGCCGCGGGAACAAGCCGAAAGACCTGGGAGAGATCGATTACTACAACGGGGGAGTGATCAAACTGGGCCAGACGGTCGGAATAAAAACCCCGGTCAATATCAAAATATATAATCAAGCTAAAAAATTATTGAACTAAAAATATGATCGAGCTTTCGTCCATTCTTTTTTTAATTTTCGCTTACTTGATGGGATCGATCCCATTCGGATATTTGATCCCCAAAATGCGAGGGATCGATATAAGGAACGTGGGGAGCAAAGCTACCAGCAGCACTAACGTCTCCAGAGCTTTGGGCTGGCGCTGGGGCATAGTCAATATAGTCATGGATGTTTTGAAAGCGTTCATTCCGACGACCTTGGCTTTGATCTATTTGCACAATGATTGGGAGATAGTCCTTGCGGCCATAATGCCGGTGATCGGCCATGTTTTTCCGGTCTGGCTTAAATTCAAGGGCGGAAAAGGGGGAGCTCCTTTGTACGGATCAATGATCGCCTTGATCGGTTTCAAGAGCATAGTGGTTTTGGTCGGTCTTGCCTGTTTTATCGCGATCCTGGCCGTTTCAAAAAGAATGAGCGTGGCCAATCTGTTTTTTTCCTGGACATTGGTCGTTTTGGTTTCCCTCCTGGACGGAAGAAGCTATTTGGTGGCTTTTTCCCTTCTCGGCGCCCTGTTCGTCACCATCGCTTTGCGCGAGAACATCCGAAGATTGAGAGATGGCACCGAGCCGAAAACCTCTTTTAAGCTTTAACCTTATTTTTAAAAACCGCCGGTAAAAACCGGCGGTTTTTTTAATTGTCTGATCATATTCCGGATAATATCTCTGGAAAGGGTTAGACCCTTTCCAGCCATTTTTGACAAAATGGCATGATTGTTGTAGGGTGCATGGCAAGATAAGAGCAAATAAAGGTCGCTCTTTTATAAATACCATCAAAAATATATGGTCAAAAAAATTTTGGTTTTGCTTTGTTCGGTTTTTTTGTTTTCCGTTTTTTCTTTCAGAGTTGAAGCGGCCGTTGGCGTTAGCCAGAAAGCGGCGGCCTCGGAAGAGAAGGTTTCCCAATATTTGGAAACGACAGTAGACACTTTTTTAAGGATACGTTCCGGTCCCGGCACTAATTACGGGATAATAAGAAAGATCCCGTCAGGAGTGGTGCTCAAGGTCAAAAAGCGGGTAGAGATCAGCAGAGACGAGGTTTGGTACGAAGTTGACATCAACAAGTCTGAGCTGCGCTATCCGGAAAGAGTGGCGGGAGATTGGTATTTTGCCGCAAGGTATGGCGGCGAAGACTACGCCGTATCTACTTTCATCCATGAAAAGCTTTTGACGGTTTATCCCCATACGACAGACAGGGATAAAGAGATAAAGATATTTTTATCCGAGATGAGGATAAGAGCCTATGAAAAAGGCATCGAAGTTTTCAGCGGCCCGATCTCTTCCGGGAAATCGGTTGATAAAAACGGCAATCCGACGGACAAGTACAAAACGCCGGTTGGAAAGTTCAAAGTTTACAAGAAGGTAATTTCCAGATATATGCAAGGACCTCTTCCCGGAGACGATGAGGAATACGATCTGCCCGGCGTTGCTTGGGCAATGTATTTTACTCCTGCCGGGAACGTAATCCATGCGGCATATTGGAATCAGCTTATTGGCAAAGCCAACA